>NZ_JBYLFR010000001.1:0-349046 GCF_057748165.1 Paracoccus sp. NIOT.M2S5SZ12 | reverse complement strand
GCTCGCGCACTTCCATCTCGACCAGCTCCAGCAGCTCCTCGTCATCCACCTGGTCGACCTTGTTCAGGTAGACGACCATGTAGGGGATGCCCACCTGGCGACCCAGCAGGATGTGCTCGCGCGTCTGCGGCATCGGGCCGTCGGCGGCGTTCACGACCAGGATCGCGCCGTCCATCTGGGCGGCACCGGTGATCATGTTCTTGACGTAGTCGGCGTGGCCCGGGCAGTCCACATGCGCATAGTGGCGCGTTTCCGATTCGTATTCCACATGCGCGGTCGAGATCGTGATCCCGCGGGCCTTCTCCTCCGGCGCGCCGTCGATCTGGTCGTAGGCGCGGAATTCGCCGAAGTACTTCGTGATCGCGGCCGTCAGCGTCGTCTTGCCATGGTCAACGTGACCGATGGTCCCGATGTTCACGTGCGGTTTCGTCCGTTCAAACTTTGCCTTTGCCATGGAATGGCTCCTTGTTCTTCAATGCTTGGTAAAGGGGCGGGGCGACAGGCGCCCCGCCACAGGATCAGGCGTATTTCTTCTGGATCTCGTCCGAGATGTTCTGCGGCACGGCCTCGTAGTGGTCGAACAGCATGGTGAACACCGCGCGGCCCGACGACATCGAACGCAGGTTGTTGATGTAGCCGAACATGTTGGCCAGCGGCACGAAGGCGTCGATGACGTTCGCGTTGCCGCGGCTGTCCTGGCCGCGGACCATGCCGCGCCGGCTGGTCAGGTCGCCGATGATCGAACCGGTATATTCCTCCGGCGTGACCACCTCGACCTTCATGATCGGCTCCAGCAGCTTGGCGCCAGCCTTGCGCAGACCCTCGCGCATCGCGGCGCGCGAGGCGATCTCGAAGGCCAGGACCGACGAGTCGACGTCGTGGAACGCACCGTCCAGCAGGGCGACCTTGAAGTCGATCACCGGGAAGCCGGCCAGCGGGCCCGAATCCATGACCGACTTGATGCCCTTCTCGACGCCGGGGATGTATTCCTTCGGCACCGCGCCGCCCACGACCTTGGACTCGAACGAATAGCCTTCGCCCGGCTCGGTCGGGGTGATCTGCAGCTTCACGCGCGCGAACTGGCCGGTACCACCGGTCTGCTTCTTGTGCGTGTAGTCGATCTCGGCCGGCTGCGAGATGGTCTCGCGGTAAGCCACCTGCGGCGCACCGATGTTGGCCTCGACCTTGAACTCGCGCTTCATGCGGTCGACCAGGATGTCGAGATGCAGTTCGCCCATGCCCTTCATGATCGTCTGGCCCGATTCCAGATCGGTCTCGACACGGAAGGACGGGTCCTCGGCGGACAGGCGCTGAAGGGCCAGGCCCATCTTCTCCTGGTCGGCCTTCGACTTGGGCTCGACGGCGATCTCGATCACCGGCTCGGGGAAGGTCATCGTCTCCAGGACGACGGGGCTGGCGGGATCGCACAGCGTGTCGCCCGTGGTCGTGTCCTTCAGACCGGCCAGCGCGATGATGTCGCCCGCGAAGGCCTCCTCGATCTCCTCGCGGTTGATCGAGTGCATCATCATCATGCGGCCGACGCGCTCGCGCTTGCCCTTGGTGGCGTTCAGCATCTGATCGCCCTTCTTCATCACGCCCGAATAGATGCGCGTGAAGGTCAGCGAACCGACGAAGGGGTCGTTCATGATCTTGAAGGCCAGACCCGAGAAGGGCTGCGCATCATCGGCGCGACGCTCGATGTTGCGGGTCTCGGTCTCGTCGCCCGGGGTGAAGCCCATGTAGGCCGGCACGTCCAGGGGCGAGGGCAGGAAGTCGATGACCGAGTTCAGCAGAGGCTGCACGCCCTTGTTCTTGAACGCGGAACCGGCGGTGACCGGGAAGAAGGACAGCGACAGCGTGCCCTTGCGGATCAGGCCGCGCAGGGTCGCCTCGTCGGGCTCGGTGCCCTCCAGATAGGCCTCCATCGCCGCGTCGTCCTGCTCGACGGCCATCTCGACCAGCTTCGAACGCCACTCGTCGGCCAGATCCTGCAGCTCGGCGCGGATCGGACGGCGAACCCAGGACGCGCCCAGATCCTCGCCTTCCCAGACCCACTCCTCCATCTTGATCAGGTCGACGATGCCTTCCAGCTTGTCCTCGGCGCCGATCGGGAACGCGATCGGGCAGGGAGTGCCGCCGGTGCGGTCCTTGATCATGCGGACGCAGTTGAAGAAGTCGGCGCCGATCTTGTCCATCTTGTTGACGAACACGATCCGCGGAACCTTGTAGCGGTCGGCCTGACGCCAGACGGTCTCGGTCTGCGGCTCGACGCCGGCATTGGCGTCCAGCAGGCAGATCGCGCCGTCCAGAACCGCCAGCGAACGCTCGACCTCGATGGTGAAGTCGACGTGGCCGGGCGTGTCGATGATGTTGAAGCGGAACTTGGTGTCCGAGGTCCCCTCGTTGGTGGGGTCCTCCTGGCGCTGCCAGAACGTGGTGGTCGCGGCAGACGTGATCGTGATGCCGCGCTCCTGCTCCTGCTCCATCCAGTCCATGGTCGCGGCGCCGTCATGCACTTCGCCGATCTTGTGCGACTTGCCGGTGTAGTAAAGGATACGCTCGGTCGTCGTCGTCTTGCCGGCATCGATGTGGGCCATGATGCCGAAGTTGCGATAACGCTGCAGCGGATATTCGCGTGCCATGGGTCGGATCCTTTCGCCTTACCAGCGGTAGTGGCTGAACGCCTTGTTGGCGTCGGCCATCTTGTGCGTGTCTTCGCGCTTCTTCACGGCGGTGCCGCGGCCGTTGACGGCATCGGACAGCTCGCCCGCCAGGCGCTCTTCCATCGTGTTCTCGTTGCGGTTCTTCGCGGCGGTGATCAGCCAGCGGATCGCCAGCGCCTCGCGGCGGGTCGGGCGGACCTCGACGGGCACCTGGTAGGTGGCACCGCCGACGCGGCGCGAACGCACCTCGACCGAGGGCTTCACGTTGTCGAGCGCCTCGTGGAAGACTTCGATCGGCTCGCGCTTCAGGCGGGTCTCGACGCGCTCCAGCGCGTTGTAGACGATCCGCTCGGCGGTCGATTTCTTGCCGTCAACCATCAGGTTGTTCATGAATTTGGTCAGCACGCGATCGCCATACTTGGCGTCGGGCAGGACATCGCGCTTTTCAGCGGCGTGACGACGGGACATGGATGCCTCTCCTTACTTCGGACGCTTCGCGCCGTATTTCGAACGACGCTGACGACGGTCTTTGACGCCCTGGGTATCCAGCACACCGCGCAGGATGTGGTAACGGACACCCGGAAGGTCCTTGACCCGGCCGCCGCGGATCAGCACGACGCTGTGTTCCTGCAGATTGTGCTTCTCGCCCGGAATGTAGGAGATGACCTCGAAGCCATTCGTCAGGCGGACCTTGGCCACCTTGCGCATAGCGGAGTTCGGTTTCTTCGGCGTCGTGGTGTAGACGCGCGTGCAGACGCCGCGCTTCTGCGGGCAGCCCTGAAGGTGCTGCGACTTCGAGCGCTGCACTTTCGGCTGCCGCGGTTTGCGGATCAGCTGTTGGATCGTCGGCATTCGGTTCCCCGTCTTGCTCTGTCAATACTCGCAACCGACCGGTTGCGCCGCTTCTCGACGGCACCTTGCGCGAATCGCAAAATGCCAAGCCCGTCCCGCCCATAACGGGCTGACGGGCATAATTCCAGAGGATCGGGGCGATTGGCCCGGACCCTGACCTCATGGGTTCTGGTCCCCGAGGCGGTTTCCCGCCGGGTCGCGTGGCTATAGGGGGAATCCCCCGCGCTGTCAACCGGCGCCCCCTGCCCCGCCGCCCCGTGCCGGGGCCATGCGGCGCGCCTCAGGCCAGCTGCCGCGCCAGCCGGGCCAGATCGCCCCGGCGCAGGGCAAACCGCTCGCGCAGCAGCCGGTTCAGCCCGCCCTCCTCGGGCTGCCACGGCAGCCCCGGCCCCATGTCGCCCGAGTCGCTGTCGCCATGGATCGAGCGCAGGAACATCAGCGGCTCGCTGATCTGCACGCCTGGCATCCATTGCGCCAGCCGGGTGTGGTTGAAGTCCAGCGCGGTCTGCTGCGCCTCGGGCGGCAGGAAGATGGTCAGCGCGACGCCCATGTTGTGACAGATCCGCGGCGTGATCGTCAGCTGACCCGAGCGCGCCTCGACCATCAGCCCGCGGGCGTAGTCCAGCGACAGGCGCCCATGCTCCTGCCACAGCGGCGCGACGCGTGCGAAATCCGCGCGCGTGCGGGCGACATAGTCGATGGCCACCGCATCGTCGTCGTCATGGCGAAAATGCCCGATCACCTGCGCGGTCCCGTCGACATGCGGGGCAACGGCGGCGCGGCAGGCCTGGAGGTGGTATTCCATCGGCGCCACCAGCGACAGCCGCAGCTGCGGCACCCGCGCGCAGAGGTCGTGCAGCCGGTCCAGCCAGGGCTGCGGCAGGTCGGGACCGGTCATCACCACCAGCGTGAAGTCGGGATCGATCTGCGCCAGCCAGCCCGGCAGGGCGACGGTCGTGAACCACAGCCAGCGCCGCTCCAGCCGCGCGGGCTCGTAGAGATAGGCGCGGCGCGCGGCGATGCTGTCATGCTCGACCTGATAGCCGCGCAGCCCCAGATAGGAGAAGCGGCACAGGCCCAGCATCTGCACGCGCATCAGCGTCTCCGTCCCAGCTGCGCCTCGCGCCAGATGGTATAGATGCCCGCGCCCACGACAAGCGCCGATCCGATCCAGGTCCACAGGTCGGGCCAGTCGCCGAAGACCAGAAGGCCCAGCACGATCGCCGCCAGCAGCGAGGTGTAGCGGAACGGAGAGACGGCCGCGATCTCTCCGACCCGCATCGCCGCCACCGCACACAGGTAGCCCACCGTCAGGAAGACGCTGCCCAGGGCCAGCAGCGCCAGCTGCGTCGGGCTGGGCATCACCCAGCCCTGCCCCAGGCTGAACACCAGCCCCGTCACCGTGACCAGGACCGCGCCGTAGAAGGCGATGGTGTTCGAGCTGACATCGCGCCCGAACTGCCGCGTGGACAGGTCGCGCACCGCCACCAGCAGCATCGCCCCCAGGGCCACCAGCGACCAGATGCCGAAGGCCCCGCTGCCCGGCCGCAGGATGATCAGCACGCCCAGCATGCCCACCAGAACCGCCAGGATGCGCCGCCAGCCCAGGGTCTCGCCGAAGAACAGCGCCGCGCCCAGCATGACCACCAGCGGCAGCGACTGCATGACCGCTGTCAGGTCGGCGATCTCCATCCGGGTCAGCGCGTTCAGGAACAGGAGCGTCGAGCCGATCTCTCCGACCAGGCGCAGCGCCATGGGCCGGCGCGCGGGCACGGGGATGCGCAGCCGCAGCCCCCCCCGCGCGCTGCGCCAGCAGGACCAGCGCGACCATCACGAACAGCCCGCGGATGGTGATCGACTGATACAGCGGCAGGTCCTGGGCCACGAACTTGATGATCGTGTCGTTGCAGGTGAAGCCCATCATCGACAGGGTCATCAGCCCCGCGCCCCTCAGGTTGTCGCCGGGCTGCAGCGGTTCGGGGCGGATGGAGGCGGGCCGCGTGCGGCGCAGCGGAGAGATCAGGGGCGTGGACATGGGCGGCCTTCGGGACTGGGCTGGACTGCAACGGACGATCGCCGTGCCGGGGCATGCCGCAGCGGGGCGCGTCCCCGCCATGTCCGGATGATCCATCCTGCCCCCGCCGACCGGCAGATGCAGTATGTGCAGCCGCCCTGATCGGTCAACCGCAAAGACGTGCCGATACAATGACGAAGGCCCGGCACTGGGGCCGGGCCTTCGCGGTGGTCATGCGGGCGGGATCACTCCTCGCCGTTGGTCTCGGGCAGATCGGCCGTGGCGCTCTCGGTCATCGTCTCGGGCGCGGTCATGCCGCGGGTCGGCTCGGGCGCGGCCAGGGCGGCTGCGGCCTCGGCCTCGGCGCGGCGCGCCTCGATCACCTCGGCGTCCCGCTCGGTCGCGATGCGACGCAGGCGGGTGGTCGCGCCACCGGTGCCCGCCGGGATCAGGCGGCCCACGATGACGTTCTCCTTCAGACCGACCAGCTTGTCGCGCTTGCCCTGGACCGAAGCCTCGGTCAGGACCCGCGTCGTCTCCTGGAAGGACGCCGCCGAGATGAAGCTGCGGGTCTGCAGCGACGCCTTGGTGATGCCCAGCAGGACCGGCTCGCCCGTGGCGGGACGTCCGCCGCGCGCCTCGATCTTGGCGTTCTCCTCGACGAAGTCGTCGCGCTCGACATGCTCGCCCTTCAGCAGCGTGGTGTCGCCACCGTCGAGGATCTCGATCTTCTGCAGCATCTGCCGAACGATGACCTCGATGTGCTTGTCGTTGATCTTCACGCCCTGCAGGCGATAGACGTCCTGCACCTCGTCGATCAGATAGTCGGCCAGCGCCTCGACCCCCATGATCCGCAGGATGTCATGCGGCGCGGGGTTCCCGTCCATGATATAGTCACCCTTCTGCACGAAGTCGCCTTCCTGCACCGGGATGTGCTTGCCTTTCGGCACCATGTATTCGACGGGGGTCAGACCCTCCTCGGACGGCTCCAGCGTGATGCGGCGCTTGTTCTTGTAGTCCTTGCCGAAGCGCACATAGCCGTCGATCTCGGCGATGATCGCGTGATCCTTCGGACGACGGGCCTCGAACAGTTCCGCCACGCGCGGCAGACCGCCGGTGATGTCCTTGGTCCGCGCGCCTTCGCGCGGGATGCGGGCCACCACGTCGCCCGGACGGATGTCCTGGCCGTCCTCGACCGACAGGATCGCGTCCACCGACATCGGATAGCTGACCGGGTTGCCCTGGTCGTTGCGCACCGGCTCGCCGTTCGCGTCCATCACGATGATCTCGGGCTTGAGGTCGTTGCCCTTGGGCGCCGACCGCCAATCCGTGACGATCTTCTGGGTCATGCCGGTGGCTTCGTCCGTCTCGTCGCGGACCGACAGGCCCGACAGCAGGTCGACGAACTTGGCCACACCGCCCTTCTCGGCGATGATCGGCAGGGTGTAGGGGTCCCATTCGAACAGCTTGGCGCCGCGGATGACGCGCTCACCCTCCTTCACGAACAGCTTGGAGCCGTAGAACAGCTTGTGGCTGGCGCGCTCCTGACCCTGGTCGTCCATGACCAGGATCTGCATGTTGCGCGACATCACGACCTGCTCGCCATTGGCGTTTTCCAGGATGCTCTCGTTGCGGAAGGCGATCGTGCCCTCGTGCGAGGCCGCCTGGAACGACTGCTGGCCACCCTGCGCGATGCCGCCGATGTGGAAGGTCCGCATCGTCAGCTGGGTGCCGGGCTCGCCGATCGACTGCGCGGCGATGATGCCGACAGCCTCGCCGATGTTGACCAGCGTGCCGCGGGCCAGGTCGCGGCCATAGCACAGCGCGCAGATCCCGTCCTCGGATTCGCAGGTCAGCGCCGAACGGATCCGCACCTGCTGCACGCCCGCCGCCTCGATGGCGTCGGCCTTGCGCTCGTCGATGACCTCGCCGCCGCGGACGATGATCTCGTCCTCGCCCGGGACCAGCACATCCTCGGCCGCGGTGCGGCCCAGCACGCGTTCGGACAGCGGGCTGATGACCTCGCCGTCGTTCACGGCCGCGGATGCGGTGATCGCGCGCTCGGTGCCGCAGTCATGCTCGCGGATGATGCAGTCCTGCGCCACGTCGACCAGACGACGGGTCAGATAGCCCGAGTTCGCGGTCTTCAACGCGGTGTCCGACAGACCCTTCCGGGCGCCGTGGGTCGAGTTGAAGTATTCGAGAACGGTCAGACCTTCCTTGAAGTTCGAGATGATCGGCGTCTCGATGATCTCGCCCGAGGGCTTGGCCATCAGGCCGCGCATGCCGCCCAGCTGCTTCATCTGGTTGACCGAACCCCGGGCACCGGAATGCGCCATCATGTAGACCGAGTTCGGCTCCATCTCGGCGCCGGCCTCGTCGCGCTTGTTGGCCGAGATGGTCGACATCATGGCCTCGGTCACGCGGTCGTTGCATTTCGACCAGGCGTCCACGACCTTGTTGTACTTCTCGCCCTGGGTGATCAGGCCGTCCAGATACTGCTGTTCGAACTCCTTCACCTGCTCCTGGACTTCCTCGACGATCGTCCACTTGTTGTCGGGCACGACCATGTCGTCCTTGCCGAAGCTGATGCCGGCGCGGAAGGCTTCGCGGAAGCCCAGACCCATGATCTGGTCGCAGAAGATCACCGATTCCTTCTGACCGCAGTAGCGGTAGACGGTGTCGATGACGACCTGCACGTCCTTCTTGCGCAGCAGGCGGTTGACCAGCTCGAAGGGCGCCTTGGCGTTCAGCGGCAGCAGACCGCCAAGGCGCAGACGTCCCGGGGTGGTCTCGAAGCGCTTCCAGACCTCGTTGCCGTTCTCGTCGATCTGCTTCAGGCGCGCCTGGATCTTGGCGTGCAGATGCACCTCGCCGGCGGCCAGGGCATGCTCGACCTCGTCGATATTGGCGAAGGCCATGCCCTCGCCCTTCATGCCGTCACGCTGCATCGAGACGTAGTACAGGCCCAGGATCATGTCCTGAGACGGCACGATGATCGGCGCGCCGTTGGCGGGCGACAGCACGTTGTTCGTCGACATCATCAGTACGCGCGCTTCCAGCTGCGCTTCCAGCGACAGCGGAACGTGCACGGCCATCTGGTCGCCGTCGAAATCGGCGTTGAAGGCGGAACAAACCAGCGGGTGCAGCTGGATCGCCTTGCCCTCGATCAGGATCGGCTCGAACGCCTGGATGCCGAGACGGTGCAGCGTGGGCGCGCGGTTCAAGAGAACCGGATGCTCGCGGATGACCTCGTCCAGGATGTCCCAGACCTCGGGGCGCTCCTTCTCGACCAGCTTCTTGGCCTGCTTGACCGTGCTGGACAGACCCTTCGCCTCAAGCCGCGAATAGATGAACGGCTTGAACAGCTCCAAGGCCATCTTCTTCGGCAGGCCGCACTGATGCAGCTTCAGCTCGGGGCCGGTCACGATGACCGAACGGCCCGAGAAGTCGACGCGCTTGCCCAGAAGGTTCTGGCGGAAGCGGCCCTGCTTGCCCTTCAGCATGTCCGACAGCGACTTCAGCGGGCGACGGTTGTTGCCCGTGATGACGCGGCCGCGACGGCCGTTGTCGAACAGCGCATCGACCGATTCCTGCAGCATGCGCTTTTCGTTGCGCACGATGATGTCGGGCGCGCGCAGCTCGATCAGCCGCTTGAGGCGGTTGTTGCGGTTGATGACGCGGCGATACAGGTCGTTCAGGTCCGACGTGGCGAACCGGCCGCCGTCCAGCGGGACCAGCGGGCGCAGTTCCGGCGGAATGACCGGGATCACGGTCAGGACCATCCATTCCGGACGGTTGCCCGATTCCAGGAAGCTCTCGACGATCTTCAGGCGCTTGATGATCTTCTTGGGCTTCAGCTCGCCGGTGGCGGCCTTCAGGTCCTCGCGCAGCTGGTCGGCGGTCGCCGCCAGGTCAATGTTCGACAGCATTGCGCGGATGGCCTCGGCACCGATATCCACCTGGAAGGCGTCGGCACCGAAATTGTCCTGCGCGTCCAGGAACTCTTCCTCGGACAAGAGCTGGCCATAGGTCAGGTCGGTCAGACCCGGCTCGATGACGACATAGTTCTCGAAGTAGAGGATCCGCTCCAGATCGCGCAGCGTCATGTCCAGCATCAGGCCAATGCGCGACGGCAGCGACTTCAGGAACCAAATATGCGCGACCGGCGCGGCCAGCTCGATATGGCCCATCCGCTCGCGGCGGACCTTCTGCAGGGTCACCTCGACGCCGCATTTCTCGCAGACCAGGCCGCGATACTTCATGCGCTTGTACTTGCCGCACAGGCACTCATAGTCCTTGATCGGACCAAAGATGCGCGCGCAGAATAGGCCGTCACGCTCGGGCTTGAACGTGCGGTAGTTGATGGTCTCGGGCTTCTTCACCTCGCCGAAGGACCAGGCCAGAATTTCTTCCGGCGAGGCCAGCGAGATCTTGATTTCATTGAATTGCCGCGGCGGGGCCAGCGGGTTCAGGGGGTTGGTGGCGAGTTCCTGGTTCATTCTCAATTCCTAATGAAGGGCACGGGGGAAGGGGTGGTGAGGGGTCGCCCCCTCACTCCTCCTCGTCCGCATCCAGGAGTTCCATGTTGAGGCCCAGACCCCGGACCTCCTTGACCAGCACGTTGAACGATTCCGGCACGCCCGCCTCGAAGTTGTCCTCGCCCTTGACGATGGACTCGTAGACCTTCGTGCGGCCGGCGACGTCGTCCGACTTGACGGTCAGCATTTCCTGCAGCGTGTAGGCCGCGCCATAGGCTTCCAGTGCCCAGACCTCCATCTCGCCAAGACGCTGGCCGCCGAACTGGGCCTTGCCGCCCAGGGGCTGCTGCGTGACCAGCGAGTACGGACCCGTGGAACGCGCGTGCATCTTGTCGTCGACCAGGTGGTGCAGCTTCAGGACATACTTCATCCCCACGGTGACCTTGCGGGCGAACTGCTCGCCCGTGCGGCCATCGAAGACCACCGACTGGCCCGAGGTGTCAAAACCGGCACGCGTCAGCGCGTCGTTCACGTCGGCCTCCTTGGCGCCGTCGAAGACCGGCGTCGCGATCGGCACGCCCGTGCGGACGGTGCCCGCATGCTCGCGCAGGGTCTCGTCGTCCAGGCCGTCGAACATCTCGGAATACAGCTCGTCGCCATACCCGATGCGCATCGCCTCGCGGACCGGAGTCATGTCGCCGTTGCGGCGATACTCCTCCAGCGCCTCGTCGATCTTGAGGCCCAGGGCGCGGCTGGCCCAACCCATGTGGGTCTCCAGGATCTGACCCACGTTCATGCGCGAAGGCACGCCCAGGGGGTTCAGAACCAGATCGACGGGGGTGCCGTCCGCCAGGAACGGCATGTCCTCCATCGGGACGACCTTGGACACGACACCCTTGTTGCCGTGACGGCCGGCCATCTTGTCGCCCGCCTGCAGCTTTCGCTTCACGGCGACGAAGACCTTGACCATCTTCATCACGCCCGGCGGCAGGTCGTCGCCCTGACGGACCTTCTCGACCTTGTCCTCGAAACGCGCCTCCAGCAGCTTCTTCTGGGTGTCGTACTGGCCGTTGAGGGCCTCGACCTCCTTCGCGACGTCCTCCTCGGACACGGCCAACTGCCACCACTGGCCACGCGACATGGTGCCCAGCAGCTCCTCGGTGATCTCCGTGTTGGCCTTGATCCCCTTGGGGCCCTTCAGCGCGGTCTTGCCCAGGATCAGCGACTTCAGACGCGCATAGATGTTGCGGTCCAGGATCGCCTGCTCGTCGTCGCGGTCGCGCGCCAGGCGCTCGACTTCCTCGCGCTCGATCTGCAGCGCACGCTCGTCCTTGTCGACGCCGTGGCGGTTGAACACCCGCACCTCGACGATCGTGCCGTAGGCCCCCGGCGGCAGACGCAGCGAGGTGTCGCGCACGTCGCTGGCCTTCTCGCCGAAGATGGCGCGCAGCAGCTTCTCCTCGGGCGTCATCGGGCTTTCGCCCTTGGGGGTGATCTTGCCCACCAGGATGTCGCCCGGCCCGACCTCGGCGCCGATATAGACGATGCCGGCCTCATCCAGGTTGCGCAGCGCCTCTTCGCCCACGTTCGGGATGTCGCGGGTGATCTCCTCGGGCCCCAGCTTGGTGTCGCGGGCCGCCACCTCGTATTCGTCGATATGGATCGAGGTGAACACGTCGTCGCGGTGGATCCGCTCGGAGATCAGGATCGAGTCCTCGTAGTTGTAGCCGTTCCACGGCATGAAGGCCACGACCACGTTCCGGCCGATGGCCAGCTCGCCCTGGTCGGTCGAGGGACCGTCCGCGATGACCTGGTTGGCCACGACCTTCTCGCCCACCTTGACCAGCGGACGCTGGTTGATGGTCGAGGACTGGTTCGAACGCTTGAACTTGCGCAGGCGATAGATGTCCACGCCCGCATCGCCCGCACCCAGATCCTCGGTGGCGCGCACGACGATCCGCTGCGCATCGACCTGGTCGATGACGCCGCCGCGGCGCGCCATGATGGCCGCGCCGGAATCGCGGGCCACGGTCGCCTCCATGCCGGTGCCGACGAAGGGCGCCTCGGCCCGCAGCAGCGGAACCGCCTGACGCTGCATGTTCGAGCCCATCAGCGCGCGGTTGGCGTCGTCGTTCTCAAGGAACGGGATCAGGGCCGCCGCGACCGAGACCAGCTGCTTGGGCGACACGTCGATCAGGTCGATCGCATCCACCGGGTTCAGCATGAAGTCGCCCGACTGGCGGGTCGAGATCAGCTCGTCGACGAAGTTGCCCTCGGCGTCCAGCGTCGCGTTGGCCTGGGCGACGGTGTGGCGCATCTCCTCGGTCGCGGACATGTAGACCACGTCGTCGGTGACCTTGCCCTCGATGACCTTGCGGTAGGGGGTCTCGATGAAGCCGTACTTGTTCACCCGCGCGAAGGTCGCGAGGCTGTTGATCAGGCCGATGTTCTGGCCTTCCGGCGTCTCGATCGGGCACATCCGGCCATAGTGGGTCGGATGGACGTCGCGAACCTCGAAGCCCGCGCGCTCGCGCGTCAGACCGCCCGGCCCCAGGGCCGACAGGCGACGCTTGTGCGTCACTTCGGACAGCGGGTTGGTCTGGTCCATGAACTGCGACAGCTGGCTGGAGCCGAAGAACTCGCGCACCGCCGCCGCCGCGGGCTTGGCGTTGATCAGGTCCTGCGGCATGACGGTGTCGATCTCGACGCCGGACATGCGCTCGCGGATGGCGCGCTCCATGCGCAGCAGGCCCACGCGGTACTGGTTCTCCATCAGCTCGCCGACCGAACGCACCCGGCGGTTGCCGAGGTGGTCGATGTCGTCGATCTCGCCCTTGCCGTCGCGCAGCTCCACCAGGCCGCGGATGCAGGCCACGATGTCGTCATGGCGCAGCGTGCGCTGCGTGTCGGGCGCGTCCAGGTCCAGGCGCATGTTCATCTTGACCCGCCCCACGGCGGACAGGTCGTAACGCTCGCTGTCGAAGAACAGCGAGTTGAACAGGTTCGACGCGGCCTCGACGGTGGGCGGCTCGCCCGGGCGCATGACCCGGTAGATGTCCATCAGCGCGCCTTCGCGGCCCATGTTCTTGTCGGCCGCCATGGTGTTGCGGATGTAGGGACCCACGTTGACATGGTCGATGTCCAGCACCGGAACGTCGGTGATGTCGTTGTCCAGCAGCACCTTCAGAAGGCCGCCCGACAGGTCGCCCTCCTTGTTGTACTCGGCGGTGATCTCGTCGCCGGCCTCGGCATAGATGAAGCCGGTCTGGTCGTTGACGATGTCCTTGGCGACGAAGCGTCCGACGATCCGCTCGAACGGGACGTAGAGGTTCAGCGGGCCGTCCGATTCCAGCAGCTTCTTGACCAGACGCGGGGTGACCTTCTCGCCGGCCTTGGTGATGACCTCGCCGGTATCGGCGTTCACCAAGTCGAAGGCGGGACGGGTGCCGCGCACGCGCTCGGGGAAGAAGCGCGTGACCCAGCCCTGCTCGCGCCCCTCGCGGCGCAGGGTGTAGGTCACGGTCTCGTAGAAGGCGTCCATGATCGCCTCCTGGTCCATGCCCAGGGCATAGAGCAGGGTCGTCACGGGCAGCTTGCGGCGGCGGTCGATGCGCGCGAACACCAGGTCCTTGGCGTCGAACTCGAAGTCCAGCCACGAGCCGCGATAGGGAATGATGCGGCAGGCGAACAGCAGCTTGCCCGAGGAATGGGTCTTGCCCCGGTCATGGTCGAAGAACACGCCCGGGCTGCGGTGCATCTGGCTGACGACCACGCGCTCGGTGCCGTTCACGATGAACGTGCCGTTCGTCGTCATCAGGGGCATGTCGCCCATGAAGACGTCCTGTTCCTTGATGTCCTTGACGGATTTCGCCCCGGTGTTCTCGTCGACATCGAACACGATCAGACGCAGGGTGACCTTCAGCGGCGCGGCATAGGTCATGTCGCGCTGCTGGCACTCGTCCACGTCGTATTTCGGCCGCTCCAGCTCGTACTTGACGAATTCCAGCGTCGCCGTCTCGTTGAAGTCCTTGATCGGGAAGACCGACTGGAAGACGCCCTGGATGCCTTCGCCGTCGTTGTGCCCGGTGCCGTCGCCCGAGTTCAGGAACAGGTCGTAGGAGGATTTCTGAACCTCGATCAGGTTCGGCATCTCCAGAACTTCACGGATGTTGCCGTAATAGCGGCGGATCCGCTTCTGGCCGACATAAGCTTGCGCCATGGGGTCTTGTCACCTTTCGTCTTCGCGCGCGGCCGAGTCGGGGCCCCCGGAACGCGCCTACGAATGCAGGGGTGAGGTTCCATTCGTGCCACGCGTCCCACCGCGCGGCTCCCGAACCTCGAACATGCCCTGAAGGATGGTCCATGCAGGACAGCCCTTCAAGACAGGTTCGGCAGGGACCGGGAAACCCCGGACCCTGCCTTCTGTCAATCCACCAAAGGGTCGATTACTTCAGGTCGACCTTGGCGCCAGCTGCTTCCAGCTTCTTCTTGATCTCGTCGGCGTCGGCCTTGGACGCGCCTTCCTTGACCTTGCCACCGGCTTCGACCAAGTCCTTGGCTTCCTTCAGGCCCAGACCGGTGATGCCGCGCACTTCCTTGATCACGTTGATCTTGTTGGCGCCGGCGTCAACCAGGACGACGTCGAACTCGGTCTTCTCTTCGGCGGCTTCCGCGGCAGCAGCCGGGCCAGCCATCATGACGGCGCCGCCGGCGGCGGGCTCGATGCCGTACTCATCCTTCAGGATGGTCTTCAGTTCCTGGGCTTCCAGCAGGGTCAGGCCCACGATTTCTTCGGCGAGTTTCTTCAGATCAGCCATTTTTCCGTTCTTTCCAGTTAATGTTCCGACGTCGGGTCTTCAACCACCGGTCGGGAAAGGGTTGCTTACGCAGCCTCACGTTCCTCGAGGGTCGTGAGGATGCTCGCGATGTTGGAGGCAGGCGCGCCAATGGCACCGGCGATGTTGGAGGCGGGCGCACCGAGGCACGACACGATCTGAGCAATCAGCTCATCACGCGACGGCATCGAGGCGACGGCTTTCACACCGGCCGGATCCAGAGCCTGATCACCCATTGCACCGCCCAGGATCACGAACTTGTCGTTGTCCTTGGCGTACTTGTCGGCGATCCGCGCAGCTGCGGTCGGATCCTCCGAATAGGTGATCACGGTCATGCCCGTCAGAAAGTCGGCGATGCTTGCGCAAGGCTTCCCGTCCAGGGCGATCTTGGCGAGCTTGTTCTTGGCAACGCGAACCGAACCACCCGCTTCGCGCATGCGCGCGCGGAGGTCCTGCATATGTGCAACCGTCATTCCCTCGTAGTGGGCAACCACCACGACGCCAGAGCTTTCGAAGATCTGGCCGAGCTCTTCGACCAGCTGCTCTTTCTGTGCTCTATCCACGGTTTCACTCCAAGTAGGGGGGTATCCCCCCGGCTCTCACTTTTCCCGGCCTGCGCGGCCGGGTCGGGTCCGTTAGGGCAAGATCACCCGAAGGTCGGGACCTTCGGAAAAACGCTTCCCCATCTCAGGAAGGACATTAAGCGGATCGCTCCGCACCCTCCGTCTCGGACAGGACGGGGCCGCGCGCGGCCCCGCCATCCCCCGTCCTTCCGGACGGGGAAATCTCACGGTCTCAGCTGGCGGTCGCCGAAACGACGTCCACCGACACGCCCGGACCCATGGTCGAGCTGATCGAGACCTTCTTCATGTAGGTGCCCTTGGCACCCGTCGGCTTGGCGCGGGTCACGGCCTCGACGAAGGCGCGCAGGTTCTGGGCCAGCTTGTCCTCGTCGAACGAGACCTTGCCGATGCCGGCATGGACGACGCCCGCCTTCTCGGCCTTGAACTGGACCTCACCGCCCTTGGCGGCCTCGACGGCGGCCTTGACGTCCATCGTCACCGTGCCGACCTTGGGGTTCGGCATGAGGTTGCGCGGGCCCAGGATCTTGCCCAGACGGCCGACCAGCGGCATCATGTCCGGCGTCGCGATGCAACGGTCGAACTCGATCTTGCCGGACTGGATGGTCTCCATCAGGTCCTCGGCGCCGACGATCTCGGCGCCTGCGGCCTTCGCCTCGTCAGCCTTGGGGCCGCGGGCGAAGACAGCGACGCGGACATCCTTGCCGGTGCCTGCGGGCAGGGTCACCACGCCGCGGACCATCTGGTCGGCGTGACGCGGGTCGACGCCCAGGTTCAGCGCGATCTCGACGGTCTCGTCGAACTTCGCGGTCGCGGCCGACTTGACCAGCTTGATCGCGTCCTCGACGGTCAGGTTCGCCTTACCCTCGAAGGCGGCGCGGGCGGCGGCTTTCTTCTTCGACAGTTTCGCCATGATCAGCCCCTCACCTCGATACCGATCGAACGGGCCGAGCCGACGATGATCTTCATCGCGGCGTCGATGTCGTTCGCGGACAGGTCCTTCATCTTGGTCTCGGCGATCTCGCGGATTTGCTTGACCGTCACGGTGCCGGCGGTGGCACGGCCCGGCTTTTCCGAACCCTTGGCGCGGTTGCGCTTGCCCACCGGCTTCAGGCCGGCCGCCTTCTTAAGCAGGAAGGACGCCGGGGGCGTCTTCGTCTCGAAGGTGAACGACTTGTCGGCGTAATAAGTGATGACGACGGGCACGGGCGAACCCTGCTCCATCTCCTGGGTCTTGGCGTTGAACTCTTTGCAGAACGCCATGATGTTGATCCCGCGCTGACCCAGGGCCGGGCCGACGGGGGGCGACGGGTTCGCCTGACCCGCCTTGATTTGCAGCTTGAGGCTGCCGACAACTTTCTTGGCCATCTGGCCTTCTCCTTATCATCACGCCCCGGGATGCGGGGCCGACTTAGCGGTGCGGCCTGGCGGCCTCCCGCAGTTGCATCACGCGGTCTTGGAGACCTGCGTGAATTCCAGCTCCACCGGCGTCGGCCGGCCGAAGATCGAGACCGTCACCTTGATGCGCGACGAGATCTCGTCGATCTCCTCGACCATGCCCGAGAAGCCCTCGAACGGGCCGTCGGTCACGCTGACCTTCTCGCCCACGTCGAAGCGGATCAGGCTGCGCGGCGCGGCGGGCTCGCCGTCGCCGGTGCGGTGCAGCATCGCGTTCACCTCGTCGTCGCGCATGGGCATGGGCTTGCCCTGCGCGCCCAGGAAGCCGGTGACGCGGTTGATCGAGTTGACCAGGTGATAGGTGCGGTCCGACATCTCCATGTGGACCAGCACATAGCCGGGCATGAAGCGACGCTCGGAGGTCACCTTCTTGCCGCGGCGGATCTCGATCACTTCCTCGGTGGGCACCAGGACCTCGTCGATGTGATCCTCGAGACCCTTCTCGGCGACGGCCTGGCGAATCGCCTCTGCGACCTTCTTCTCGAAGTTCGACAGGACGCTGACCGAATACCAACGCTTTGCCATGTCTCGATCGACCCCTGCTGCTCTTGCCGGGAATCACGCGGGAACCGCGCCAACCCGTTGAATTCCATCATGTCCGCGAAAATCGAAATCGGCGCGCATGCGGATTCGATGCACGCCGTGTCCCGGACAGTCGGGGGCAGATACCGCCCCGGCCCGGAAATTGCAAGCCCCGATCAGCCGCTGATCAGGCGCAGGCCCTGGGTCAGGCCGGTGCGGATCGCCAGATCGACCAGGAAGAAGAACAGGCTGGTGATCGAGGCGAAGATCAGCACCATGATGGTGGTGGTGATCACCTCGCGCCGCGTCGGCCAAGAGATCTTTGCGGCCTCGGCACGGACCTGATTGATGAACTGGACGGGATTGGCCACGGGCGGCTCCTTGGGCAGATGCGATGCCGGGTCTAGCGCCGCGTGCGGGGCACTTCAACCCTGAACGGCGCAGGTCGCGAATGGCGGAAGGACCTGGCAGGGGCAGGGGGACTCGAACCCACGACCCTCGGTTTTGGAGACCGATGCTCTACCAACTGAGCTATACCCCTGAGGTCGGGCCTGATTACGGCGCAGGCGCGCGGGCGTCAAGCAGATAACCGCCCTGCCCCGCACCCCTCACAGAAAGCGCGGAAACTCGATCTTCGGGCAGCGGTCCTGGATGACCGTCACGCCGCGCGCGCGGGCGCGGTCGGCCGCCGCATCGTCGCGCACGCCCATCTGCGTCCAGATGACGCCCAGATCGGGCAGCCGGTCCAAGGCCTCGTCGACCACTGCGCCCACCGCGTCGGACCGGCGGAAGATGTCGACCATCTGCACGCCCGCGTCGCCCGGAATGTCGGACAGGGTCGCATAGACCGGCTCGTCCAGGATGGTGCCGCCGGCATGGCCCGGATTGACGGGAATCACCCGGATGCCCTGCGACTGCAGATAGCGCGCGACGCCCCAGGACGGCCGTGCCTCGTTGGGCGACAGCCCCACCATCGCCACCACGCGGGTCTCCCGCGCGATGCGGGCGATGTCGCGATCCTCGTCGATCTGCATGTCCATGGTCCTGCTCCCTGTGCCTGCAGCTTCGGGTTGAAGCCTGTCACAGAAAAAGCGCCCGGTCCATCGGGGATGGCCGGGCGCAAGTCGCGGAACGAGGGACAGTGATCTTGACATGACCGTTCCGGGGTCATGCCATGTGATGGAAATGGGCATCACCCCGGGAAAGTTCCAGCCGCCTCACGGATTCGTGATTCTTTCGTCAACGACGCCAGATCTCGCGGGCGGCCCGGACGATTCCCTCGGCATCCTGACGCAGCCGCCGCTCGGCCCGGCCCGATTCCAGCAGGTAGAGCCGCCCGCCCACCCGGGCGAAGAACCGCGGGTCGCCGGGCTGCGGCCGCCCGTCCACGATGGACACCGGGCACATGCCGTTCAGCGCGGGCGCATAGGCGCGGGGGTCGGCCTCGAACCGCGCCCGGTTCTCCTCCGACGCGAAATGCCACAGCTGGCCCTTCCACATCGTGGCGATGTCGCTGCGGCCCGGCGTCGGGCGCCCCGCCTGCGCATAGCCCACCGGATCGAAGCCGCCCACCGCCCATTCCTGCGCATGGCCCGGCCATGTGGCGCCAAGGACGAACAGCAGGGACAGGGCAAGGGCGCGCATGGCGATTCCGTGGGTTGGGGCATGCCGGGATTGGACCTAATTGACAGGCCGGCACCCGAATCTCAACACGCGCGGCAAAAGCGTCGCAGGGATGTGATATTCAGGCACGCCCCGCCGCGTAAAGCGCCACCGCCGCCGCATTCGACACGTTCAGCGACCCGAAATCCGCCGCGAAGGGGATGCGCGCCACATGGTCGCACAGCTTCATCGTCAGCTCGCGCATGCCCGGCCCCTCGGCCCCCATGACCAGGCAGACCGCGCGGCCCGACAGCGCGCCCATCACGTCGGGCAGCGATTCGGTGCCGGTCCCGTCCAGGCCCACCAGGATGAAGCCCATGTTCTTCAGCTGCGTCAGCGCCTCGGCCAGGTTCGGCACGCGCAGATAGGGCTGGCGCTCCAGCGCGCCCGACGCGGTCTTGGCCAGGGCGCCGGTCTCGGGCGCGGAATGGCGGTGCGGGGCGATGACCGCGCGCGCGCCGAACACCTCGGCCGAGCGCAGGATCGCGCCCACGTTGTGCGGATCGGTCACCCGGTCCAGTGCGACCAGCAGCGGCCGCGTCTCGCCGGGCGCCTCGCGCAGCGCGACCTCCGACAGGCTGCCCCATTTCAGCGGCTTGACCTCCAGCGCGGCGCCCTGATGGACGCTTTCTGCGGCCAGGCCCACGGCCTTGTCGAAGATGCGCGGATCGGTGATCTCGGGCTCCATCCCGTGCAACTCGCCAAGCCGCGCCAGCGCGTTCTGCGTCACGACCAGCCGCAGCTTCTGGCGCGCGGGATTGGCCAGCGCGTCGCGCACAGCGTGCAGGCCGAACAGCCAGACCGTCTCGGCGGCGGCCGCGCGGCGGGCGCGTTCCTTGTCGATGACCCATGTGGGCTTCTTGGCGTTTCCGCTCTTCTCGGACATGCGCGGCCTCCTTTCCTTGTGGATCCTTCTCTGCGCGCAGGGCGCGCATCGCGCAAGCCCCGGAAATCCGCTTGACGCCCCCCGACGGGGCGGCTAATCACCCCGCACGCCGAAAGCGATCGGCGGGCGACGTGCTGCAAGGTGCGGCAGCGGACTGTAACTCCGCCGGGGAGACCCACGCCTGGTTCGATTCCAGGGTCGCCCACCACTTTCCCGACATTCCGGATGATCAAGTGGTGGCAAGGACCATCCCTGCGGTGGGGCTTTTGCTGTCCCCGCACAACCGCTAGGCTGAACCCGATCACGTTCCGCAAAGGATGTCGGGTGCCCCCCAGGAAACTTACGCAGCCCAATCTGCTAATCGTCGCCCAGGCCGGACGGCTGGAGTTCGAGGCCGTGATCTTCATGGCCAGCCTGCGCGCGCATGCCCCGGACTTCACAGGCATGGTGTTCATCGCCGAACCCACCCCCGACGGCGCCTGGAGCGGGCATGACACGGCCATATCGGACCCGTGCCGCCAACTGCTGACCGATTTCGGCGCCATGATCGTGCCGTTCACCGCGCGCCATTTCGGCGCCTCCTATCCCCAGGGCAACAAGATCGAGGCCCTGTCGGTCCTGCCTGCGGGCAAACCGTTCATGTTTCTGGACACGGACACGCTGATCACCGGGCCGCTGGACCGGGTGCGCTTCGATTTCGACCGCCCGTCCGCCTCGATGCGCCGGGAGGGCACCTGGCCCAAGCCGCCGCTCTACGGGCCGGGCTACGCGGATATCTGGCGCTCGATCTACGACCGATTCGGCGTGGGCTTCGACGCCACGCTGGACCTGTCGCAGCCCGATGAACACTGGGAACGCTATCTCTACTTCAACGCGGGCTGGTTCTTCGGGGCCGATCCGGTGCTGTTCGGGCGGCGACTTCTGGACTGGGCGCTGGCGCTGCGCGACGATCCGCAGGACGAGCTGGCCTGCCAGGTCATGGAGCCGTGGCTGGATCAGGTCGTGCTGCCGGTCGTCATCGCCAGCCTGGGCGGGGGGCGTCCGGGGCAGGACCTGGACGGGCTGGACGGCGACGTCACCTGCCATTACCGCAAGCTGCCCCTGCTCTATGCGCAGCATTCCGACGCGGCCATCGCCGCGCTGGAGGCCGCCGTCGCCCCGCGCGAGATCAAGCGCGTGCTGCGCGAGTGGGAACCCGCGCGCAAGCTGATCTATCAGGAGAAGGGCCGCCAGAAGGTCCGCCCGATCTTCGCCGACCGCCCCGACGCGCCGGAGCGGATGATCCGCAATCAGCTCAAGGCGCGGGGCTGGTGGCTGGTCTAGGCTGAGGGCGACGCCAGGCGGAACGGCCCGCGCGGGTCCGCCCCGGCCGGGCGTCCGCGCTGCGTGACCGCGATGCGCCCCTCCGCCGCCAACTCCAGCGCCACGCGCCGCAGCGGTGCCGTCAGCGGCCGCCACTCCGCGGCCAGATCGCGCGCCACCTGGCTGGGGCAGCAGGTCGTGCCCGGACGCAGCCGGGCGACCTGCGCAAGGATGGCCCCGCGCAGGTCGTCGTCGTTCATCCCAGGACCGCGTCGCAGCGCGCGCAGGTGCCGGGATGCCTGTGGCTGCCCACATCGGGCAGGATTTTCCAGCAGCGCTGGCATTTCTCGCCCTCGGCCATCTCGAAGACCACGCCGATGCCCGGCGCCTCGGCCATGCGGAAGGCCTCGGTCGGGACCGGATCGCGGGTCAGCACCAGGTCCGAGGTGATGCAGACATCCGCGAAGGCCACCGATTGCAGCGCGGCCAGCATCTCCGCATCCTCGACATGGACGACCGGCGCGGCCTCCAGGCTGGCGCCGATGGTCTTGTCGCTCCGCTTGACCTCCAGCGCGGCGGTCACCACGCGGCGGGCGCGGCGGACATGCTCCCATTTCGCGGCCAGCGGTTCGTTCAGCCAATCCGCGGGGGTGGCCGCGAAATCATGCAGATGCACGCTGTCATCCTCGGACGGGAAGCGCGACAGCCAGACATCCTCCATGGTGAAGGGCAGGATCGGCGCCAGCCAGGTCACCAGCCGGTGGAACAGCAGATCCAGCACCGTCCGCGCCGCACGCCGCCGCGGGCTGTCCGCCGCGTCACAGTACAGCGCGTCCTTGCGCACGTCGAAATAGAAGGCCGACAGATCGACGGTGCAGAACTGGAACAGCGTCTGGAACACGCCCTGGAAATCGAAGGCGGCATAGCCCTTGCGGACCTGGTGATCCAGCTGCGCCAGCCGGTGCAGCACCCATTGCTCCAGTTCGGGCATCTGCGCGGGCTGGATGCGCTCGGCCTCCTCGAACCCCGCCAGCGCGCCCAGCAGGAAACGCAGCGTGTTGCGCAGCCGGCGATAGCTGTCGGCGGTGCCCTTCAGGATCTCGGGGCCGATCCGCTGGTCGGCGGTGTAGTCGGCCTGCGCCACCCACAGGCGCAGGATATCGGCGCCGTACTGCTCGATCACCTTGGCGGGCACGATGGTGTTGCCAAGCGACTTGGACATCTTCATGCCCTTCTCGTCCAGCGTGAAGCCATGCGTGACCACGTTGCGATAGGGCGCGCGGCCCTTGGTCGCCGACGCCTGCAGCAGCGAGGACTGGAACCAGCCGCGATGCTGGTCGGTGCCTTCCAGATAGACGTCGGCGATGCCGTCCGGCGCGCCATCCTCGCGGTCGCGCAGCACGAAGGCATGGGTCGAGCCTGAATCGAACCACACGTCCAGCACGTCCATGACCTGCTCATAGGCCTCGGGGTCCGCGATCCCGTCCAGCATGCGCGTCTTGAAGCCCGCGCTGTACCAGACATCCGCGCCCTCCGCCTCGAAGGCCGCGACGATGCGCTCGTTCAGCCGCGCATCGCGCAGCAGGAAATCGTCATCGGTGGGCTTCGCCCCCTTCCTGACGAAGCAGGTCAGCGGCACGCCCCAAGCCCGCTGGCGCGACAGGACCCAATCGGGGCGGTTCTCGACCATGGAATGGATGCGGTTGCGCCCGGTCTGGGGCCACCACTTGACCAGCGTGTCGATGCTGGTCAGCGCCCGCGTGCGGATCGTGTCGCCATGCGCACCCATGCCGTCATCCAGCGGCTTGTCGATGGCCGCGAACCATTGCGGCGTGTTGCGATAGATCAGCGGCGCCTTGGACCGCCAGCTGTGGGGGTAGGAGTGCTTGATCTTGCCCTTGGCCAGCAGCGCCCCCGCCCAGGCCAGCTGCTTGATGACGCTGACATTGGCGGGGCCGTCCTTGCCGTCCGGCGCGATGATCGCCTCGCCGCCGAAGATCGGCAGGTCGCGGCGATAGCTGCCGTCGGGTTCGACGTTATAGGTCATTTCCAGATTGAAGCGCAGGCCCAGCTGATAATCGTCATCGCCATGGCTGGGCGCGGTGTGGACGAAGCCTGTGCCGGCCTCGTCGGTGACATGATCGCCGGGCAGCATGTGGACGGGGTAATCCCATTCCCCGTTTCCACCCTCCACACCACGAAGCGGGTGAGCTAACGTCATGTGCCTCATGCGGTCAGCCGGAACGGCCATTAACTTTCTAAATTCCGTGACTTTCGCAGCTGCCATAACGGATTCAGCGAGTGCATCTGCGAGAATAATTTTCTCACCCGCAACAGCCGTTGCGTTATCCGCAACGGCTTCCACTTCGTAGATGCTGTAAGAGATGGTTGGATTGTAGGCGACCGCCCGGTTTTGGGGGATAGTCCATGGCGTGGTTGTCCAGATTACAAAACTTGCGCCAAGGAGTGCCCTCAGATCAGCTTCGAGTGTCTCCGGGTCATTTGGCGCTTCTGTACCGACCCATGTCGCAGCCGCGGCGCCCAACGGACGGAACCGCACCCAGATCGTGTGGCTGGTATGGTCGTGATACTCGACCTCGGCCTCGGCCAGCGCGGTCTTCTCAACCGGAGACCACATCACCGGCTTTGACCCCTGATAGAGCGAGCCGTTCATCACCAGCTTCATGAACTCGGCCGCGATGACGGCCTCGGCGTGGTAATCCATCGTCAGATAGGGCCGGTCCCAGGCCCCGGTCACGCCCAGGCGCTTGAACTCCTCGCGCTGGATGTCGACCCATTCGTCGGCGAAACGGCGGCATTCCTGGCGGAACTCGACCATGTCGACCGCGTCCTTGTCACGGCCCTCCTTGCGGTACTTCTCCTCGATCTTCCATTCGATGGGCAGGCCGTGGCAGTCCCAGCCCGGCACATAGCGCGCATCGAAGCCCATCATCTGATGCGACCGCACCACGATGTCCTTGATCGTCTTGTTCAGCGCGTGGCCGATATGCAGATGCCCGTTGGCATAGGGCGGGCCGTCATGCAGCACGAAGGGCTTGCGCCCCGCCGCGCTGGAGCGCAGCCGGTCATAGACGCCGATCCGCGCCCACCGCGCCAGCCATTCGGGTTCGCGCGCAGGCAGGCCCGCGCGCATCGGGAATTCGGTCTGGGGCAGAAACACGGTGTCGCGGTAATCGGGGGCGGTGGGCGTCGTGGCGTCGGCCATCGGGGCGTTCCTTCAAGAGAGGTTCGGACAAGGCTGACCCGGCGGTATGAAACCTCACACCGCCGGGCTGCTAATTCGAGATCCGAACGCCGCAAAATCCATCCGCCCTCTATAGGAACCGCCGCCCATGGCTGCAAGCGGCGAAGCTGGCGCGGTCCGGGCCGCGCCGCTAGACTGCGTGCCATGGACCCGCGCCCCGCCCCCCTGACCACTCCCGCCACCCGGCGCGAGGCCACGCTGCGCCGCTTCGTCGCGCGCCGATACGGGCTGCGGGGGACGCTGGCGCTGCATCGGCACGCGCTTGGCGCGGACCTGCTGCGCGCGCCGCTGAACGTGATGCTGGCGCCCGTGGCGCTGATCCTGGCCGGGCTGGGCTGGGCCGCGGGGCGGCTTGGCGCGCGCCGTGCCGGGGCCTGGCTGCGCGGGCGGCGGGTGTTCCTGCCGTCGGACATGTCGCGGGTGATCGCGGCCGACCTGACCGCGCTGATGGCCGATCTGCGGGCGCAGGGCCTGGCCCCCGACGCCCCGCCCGACCGCATCGCCCGCGCCATCCGCGCCCATGTCGAGACCCGCAACGCCGTGGCCGAGATCACCACCTCGCTGATTGTGCTGGCGACCGGCATCCTGCTGTTCCAGCGCGCGACGCCGGGGCTGATCTCTCTGGCCGGGCCCTTTGCCGAACTGCGCGCCCATGGCGCGGCGGTGCGGGATTTCGCCTTGGGCGACACCTTGGGACGGGCCTGGTATTGGGCCTTTCCGGTCGAACTGTCGCCGTTCTATGTCATCGCGACCGGGGTGATAGTGGCCGTGGCCGGGTCGCTGGTCACGACCTTCGCGGGGCTGGTGGCGGACCCGGTGCAGGCTTGGACCGGCCTCCACCGCCGCCGCCTGTCGTGGATGCTGGCCCGGCTGGACGGGGCCGACGACCACGACGCCCCGGCCCCCGAACATCTGCTGGCGCGCTTGGGCGATGTGATCGACGCGGGCCTGCTGGCGCTCAGGTCCTGGCGGGGCTAGCCGCGACCGCGATAGGTCGGCACGCCCTGATCGGGCAGCCACAGGCCCGCCGGTGCGGCCCCCGTCTGCCAGAACACGTCGATGGGCATGCCGCCGCGCGGATACCAGTAGCCGCCGATGCGCAGCCATTGCGGCTCCAGCAGGTCGGCGATGCGGCGGCCGATGCCCACGGTGCAATCCTCATGAAAGGCGCCGTGGTTGCGGAAACTGCCCAAAAACAGCTTCAGCGATTTCGATTCGACCAGCCAGTCGCCGGGGACATAGTCGATCACCAGATGCGCGAAATCGGGCTGGCCGGTCAGCGGGCACAGGCTGGTGAATTCGGGCTGGGTGAAGCGCACGGCATAGGTCTGGCCGGGCTGGGGGTTGGGGACCCGCTCCAGCACGGCCTCGTCGGGGTGCTGCGGCAGGGGGGTGGCGCTGCCCAGCTGGGTCAGCGCGTCGGTGTAATGGGCCATGGGATGCTCCTGTTTTGTCCGGGTGGGCTGCGACCGGGTCGCCTTCCTTACGGCGGCACGCGGCCCCTTGCAACCAGGC
Organism: Paracoccus sp. NIOT.M2S5SZ12; assembly: GCF_057748165.1. Classification (NCBI taxonomy): domain Bacteria; kingdom Pseudomonadati; phylum Pseudomonadota; class Alphaproteobacteria; order Rhodobacterales; family Paracoccaceae; genus Paracoccus; species Paracoccus sp. NIOT.M2S5SZ12. Next base: position 323,010 of record NZ_JBYLFR010000001.1, on the reverse strand, counting down.
GGCCCCTGTCCCAGATGCGACGGATGGACCCCCGTTTCGACATCACCGAAGCCGAGATCTCCCGCGTGGTCGCGGTCTTCTATGGCGCCGTGCGCCGCCACGAGGTGCTGGCCCCGATCTTTGCCGAACATGTCGGCGACTGGCCCGCGCATGAGGATCGCATCGCGGCCTTCTGGAAGGGCGCGATCCTGCACAAGGCGGGCTACAACGGCAGCCCGATGCGCGCGCATTTGTCCGCGGGCAACGTCCGCCCCGAGCATTTCGAGATCTGGCTGGCGCTGTTCGATGAAGCTTTGCGCCGCACCCTGCCGCCCTGGTCGGCGCGGGCCTGGTCGCAGCTGGCGCATCGCATCGGCCAGGGGCTGCGCGCCGGGGTGCAGAACATCGACGCGGGCCGCGCGGGGCCACCGGTGCTGCGCTAGCGCCGCGGCGGTCGCGGCTTGTAGAGCGGCAGCCGCCAGCCGAAGGCCAGGCTGCCCGCGCGCAGCACCCAGACCACGACCGCCCCCGCGATCAGCGCCTCGGCCCGCGCGACGCCCAGCCCGTCCAGCGCCACCGCCGCCACCGCACCGCCAAAGGCCGCGGTCAGATACAGCTCGCCCTGCTTGAAGACCAGCGGCACCTCGTTGCCCACGACATCGCGCATCAGCCCGCCGAATGTGCCGGTGGCGATGCCCATGATGACCACGATGACCGGGCCGAACCCGCCCTCCATCGCGACACCCGCGCCTGCGGCCACCGCCACGGCCAAGGCCACGCTGTCCAGCCAGACGAGCCAGCGCTGGCGGCTCTCCAAGAGATGCGCGGTCCAGAACACGGTCAGCGCCGCCCCCGCCGCCAGCAGCACATAGGACGGGTTGGCGACCCAGAACACCGCCTCGCGGTTCAGGATCAGGTCGCGCAGCGTCCCGCCCCCCACCGCCGTCAGCGCCGCCATGAAGACGAAGCCCACCGGGTCCAGCTGCGCCCGGCTGGCCACCAGCGCCCCGGTCAGCGCAAAGATCAGCACCGAGCCGTAATCCAGCACCGTGACCAGCGCATCCAGCGTCATTTGAAGGGCGCCATCCCCGCACGGGCCAGCTCGTCGGCGCGCTCGTTCTCGGCATGTCCCGCATGGCCCTTGATCCAGCGCCACTCGACGTCATGCGTCGCCTGCGCGGCATCCAACCGCTGCCACAGTTCGACATTCTTGACGGGCTTCTTGTCCGCGGTCTTCCAGCCGTTGCGCTTCCAGCCGTGGATCCACTGGGTCACGCCGTTCTTGACGTAGTTGCTGTCCGTCACGATCACGATCTGGCTGGGACGCGTCAGCGTCTCCAGCGCGCTGATCGCGGCCATCAGCTCCATGCGGTTGTTGGTGGTCTGCGCCTCGCCGCCCTGCAGCTCGCGCTCCTTGACCACGGTGGCGCCGTCCAGCGCGCGCATCAGCACGCCCCAGCCCCCGGGGCCGGGATTGCCGCTGCAGGCGCCGTCGGTCCAGGCGAACAGCTCAGGCATCCAGCCCCACAGCCCCCGGCAGCGCCGCGACCCGGTCCAGCCAGGCCGTGACCGCCGGGAACCGCGCCATGTCGAACCCGCCCCGGCTGCCCGCCGTATGGGTATAGGCATAAAGGCAGATGTCGGCCAGGCTGACCGCATCGCCCACCAGCCAGTCGCGCCCGGCCAGATGCCCCTCCATCCGGCCCAGCAGCCGATGCCCTGCCTCCAGGAGCGCGGCCATCCGCTCGGGCGTGGCATCCGCGGCCCGATGCGGATAGGAGGCCAGCGCGGCGCGCACGGCGATCACGCCCTCATGCTGGTTCTGCTCCCAGAACATCCAGGCCAGCATCTCGGCCCGCGCCACCGCATCCGTGGGCCAGAACCGCGTCCCTTTGCCCAGCCAGCACAGGATCGCGTTCGATTCGGGCAGCAACCGCCCATCCGGCAGTTCCAGCACGGGCGCCTTGCCCAAGGGCAGCCGCCCCTCCCGATGCGCCGCCTCCAGCGCGGGGCTGCCATATTCGACGTCGATCATCGCGCAATCGCGGCCCAGCAGGGCCAACAGCAGCCGCACCTTGTAGCTGTTGCCCGAAGACGGCATGGAGTAGAGCCTCACCAGAAACCCCTTCTTCTTCATGAAAATATCCCGGGGTCCGGGGCAGAGCCCCGGCGCTCTCCGCCCAGACCTCAGGCCGCGGGCTCGCGCAGCACGCGCGGCACCTTGAACTCGACCCGCTCGACGGCGGTCTCGACCACCTCGATGGTCACGTCGAACCGGTCGCGAAAGGCGTCGATCACCTCATTGATCAGCACCTCGGGGGCGCTGGCCCCGGCGGTGATGCCGATGCTGCCGATCCCCTCCAGCGCGCGCCAGTCGATCTCGGCCGCCCGCATCACCAGCTGCGCATAGCCGCAGCCCGCCGACCGGCCGACCTCGACCAGACGCTTGGAGTTGCTGGAATTCTCGGCCCCGATCACCAGCAGCGCATCGACATGCGGCGCGACCGCCTTGACCGCAGCCTGGCGGTTGGTGGTGGCATAGCAGATGTCCTCCTTGGCCGGGCCCACGATGGCGGGAAAGCGCGCCTGCAGCGCCGCCACCACGGCGGCGGTGTCGTCGACCGACAGGGTGGTCTGGGTGATGAAGGCCAGACGCTCGGGGTCGCGCACCGCGATCCGGGCCACGTCGGCCACGTCCTCGACCAGGATCACCTCGCCCTCGGGCAGCTGGCCCATGGTGCCCAGCACCTCCGGGTGGCCCGCATGGCCGATCATGACCATCTGCAGACCCGCCGCGTGATGACGCTCGGCCTCGATATGGACCTTGCTGACCAGCGGACAGGTCGCGTCGACATAGACCATCTGGCGGCGCTGCGCCTCGGCGGGAACGGCCTTGGGCACGCCATGGGCCGAAAAGATGACCGGCCGGTCGTCGGGACAGTCGTCCAGCTCCTCGACGAAGACTGCGCCCTGGTCGCGCAGCTGGTCGACGACGTATTTGTTGTGCACGATCTCGTGGCGGACATAGACTGGGGCGCCCCATTTCTGCAGCGCCATCTCGACGATCTTGATCGCGCGGTCGACGCCCGCGCAAAAGCCGCGCGGCGCGGCCAGATAGAGCTTCAGGGGGGGCTTGATCTGTTCCATTCCCCTCAGGTAGCGCGAAGCCCCGCCCTCGTCCAGCACCAGAAGGTCACAACCGCCGGACCGCCGCGCCGCTCAGCGCGCCAGCGCCAGAAGCCCCGCCACGTCCAGATGCACCTCCAGATGATTGGCCAGATCGTCCAGCGCGGCATCCACCCCGGCCTCGTATCCGGGCTGCGATGCGACCCCCAACCGGGCCAGGAACGCCGCCCGGAACGCATCGTCCGAGAACAGCCCGTGCAGATAGCTGCCCGCCACCCGCCCATCCGCGCTGGTGGCGCCGTCGGGTTCCGGGATATGGGCGAAGGGGCGCGCGCAGTCGGGACCGGTCGTGCGGCCCATGTGGATCTCATAGCCCGAGACCGGCTGGCCCAGGGCCGTGCCGGTCACGCGGATCACCCGCTTGTCGGGCGACATGACCGTGGCCACGTCCAGAAGGCCCAGCCCCGCCACCTGCCCCGCCACCCCGTCCGCGCCCGAGGGATCGTCGATCACCCGGCCCAGCATCTGATAGCCGCCGCAGATGCCCAGCACATGGCCCCCGCGCCGGTGATGCGCGGCCAGGTCGATGTCCCAGCCCTGCGCCCGCAGGAAGGCCAGATCGCCCAGGGTCGATTTCGACCCCGGCAGGATCACCAGATCCGCATCGCCCGGAATCGCCCGGCCCGGCCCCAGCATGGTCAGCCGCACCCCCGGCTCGGCCGCCAGCGGGTCCAGGTCGTCGAAATTGGCGATGCGCGACAGGGTCAGGCAGACGACATGCAGCCCCGCCCCCCGCCCTGCCCGCAGATCGACCGCATCCTCCGCCGGCAGGCGATGCGCATCCGCGAACCACGGCACGACGCCGAAGCCGCGCCAGCCGGTGCGGGCCTCAATCATCCTGTAGCCGTCGTCGAACAGGCGCGGATCGCCGCGGAACTTGTTGATCAGGAAGCCGCGGATCATCGCGGCGTCGTCCGCGTCGATCACCGCCTGGGTGCCCACGATCTGGGCGATGACCCCGCCCCGGTCGATGTCGCCCGCCAGCACCACGGGCGCCCCCGCCGCGCGGGCAAAGCCCATGTTGGCGATGTCGCGCGGGCGCAGGTTCACCTCGGCCGGGCTGCCCGCCCCCTCGACGATCACCAGGTCATGCGCGGCCGACAGGCGCGCGAAACTCTCCAGCACGCCCGCCAGAAGGCGCGGCTTCAGGGCCTGGTAATCGCGCGCCTCGGCCCGGGCGATGGCGCGGCCCTGAAGGATCACCTGCGCGCCGCGGTCGGTCTCGGGCTTCAGCAGGACGGGGTTCATGTCGGTGACCGGCTCCAGCCCGCAGGCGCGGGCCTGCAGGGCCTGGGCGCGGCCGATCTCTCCGCCGTCGGCGGCGACGGCGGCGTTGTTCGACATGTTCTGCGGCTTGAAGGGCGCGACCGACAGGCCGCGCCTGCGCGCGGCGCGGCACAGGCCCGCGACCAGCATCGACTTGCCCACATTCGAGCCGGTGCCCTGGATCATCACTGCCGGCATGGGACACTCTCGCTTGCCATCACCCTGACAGGTGACTAGATAGGCGCGTCCGTGAATGAAAGGCCGAAAGCCGTGGAAAACGTCATCCTGACCGTCCATCTGATCCTGGCAGTATTGCTGGCCGGGGTCGTCCTGCTGCAGCGTTCCGAAGGGGGCGGGCTGGGCATGGGCGGCGGCGGCGGTGGCGGCGGCGTGATGTCGGGCCGCCAGGCGGCCAACATGCTGACGCGCGCGACCTGGATTCTGGGCACGGCGATCTTCGTGACCTCGATCGCGCTGACTATCCTGGCGGCGCGCGAGGCCAGCAACGGCTCGATCATGGACCAGTTCGGCGGCCAGGCCCCGGCCGAAGCCCCCGCCGGGGCGCCCGCCCTGCCGGGCATCGGCACCTATACCCCGCCGCCCGCGACCGGCGGCAACCCGCTGACCCCGCCCGCGCCGGACGCGGCCACCCCGGCCGCACCCGCGGCGGAAGCACCCGCGACGGAGGCCCCTTCGACCGAGGCCCCCGCAACCGCGCCGGCCGACGCGCTGACCCCGCCCGCCCCCGAGGCCGCGGCACCGGCAGCCGAGGCCCCCGCGACCACGGCCCCTGCCGCAGAGACCCCGGCGGAGACGCCCGCAACGGAGGCCCCGGCCGAAGCACCCGCCACGGAGGCCGCGCCCGCGCAGACGGACACGACGACGGACACGGCCCCGGCGGCACCCGCCCCGGCCAACTGATCAAGACACCATCACGGGGCGGTCGTAGGATCGCCCCGATCCACTTGCGGTCCGTTGCGACCACGGGGCGAATCGGGTATCTCGCCGGTCCCGTGGTCTGACCCATTCGGACGGGCCGAACCTGAACCGCACATCACGGGGGCCTCATGGCGCGTTACATCTTCATCACCGGCGGCGTCGTGTCGAGCCTTGGCAAGGGGCTGGCATCGGCGGCACTGGGGGCGCTGCTGCAGGCGCGGGGATTCACCGTCCGCCTGCGCAAGCTGGACCCCTACCTGAACGTCGATCCCGGCACGATGAGCCCCTTCGAGCATGGAGAGGTCTTCGTCACCGACGACGGCGCCGAGACCGACCTGGACCTGGGCCATTACGAACGCTTCACCGGCGTGGCCGCGCGCAAGACCGACAGCATCAGCAGCGGGCGCGTCTATTCCAACGTGCTGGAGAAGGAACGCCGGGGCGAATACCTGGGCAAGACCATCCAGGTCATCCCGCACGTCACCAACGAGATCAAGGACTTCCTGTCGATCGGCGATGACGAGGTCGACTTCATGCTGTGCGAGATCGGTGGTACGGTCGGCGACATCGAGGGCCTGCCCTTCTTCGAGGCGATCCGCCAGTTCATCCATGAGCGGCCGCGCGGCGAGTGCATCCTGATGCACCTGACGCTGCTGCCCTATCTGGCCGCCAGCGGCGAGCTGAAGACCAAGCCCACGCAGCACAGCGTCAAGGAGCTGCAGTCGATCGGCCTGGCGCCCGACGTTCTGGTCTGCCGGTCCGAGCACGCGATCCCCGAGAAGGAGCGCGCCAAGATCGCGCTGTTCTGCAACGTGCGTCCCGATGCGGTCATCCCGGCCTATGACCTCAAGACCATCTACGAGGCGCCCCTGGCCTATCACCGCGCGGGTCTGGACCGCGCCGTGCTGGACGCCTTCCAGATCAGCCCCGCGCCGCGCCCCGACCTGTCGCGGTGGGAGGACGTGATGGACCGGCTGGAGCATGCCGAGGGGCAGGTGAACATCGCCATCGTCGGCAAGTACACCCAGCTTGAGGACGCCTACAAATCCATCGCCGAGGCGCTGACCCATGGCGGCATGGCCAACAAGGTCCGCGTCAAGGCCGACTGGGTCGACAGCGAAAAGCTGGAGGGCGAGGGCGCGCATCTGCTGGACGGCTATCACGGCATCATCGTGCCGGGCGGCTTCGGCGAGCGCGGCACCGAGGGCATGGTCGCCGCCGCCCGCTATGCCCGCGAGAAGAAGGTGCCCTATCTGGGCATCTGCCTGGGGATGCAGATGGCCGTGATCGAGGCCGCGCGCAACCTGGCGGGCATGCCCGACGCGGGGTCCGAGGAGTTCGACCACGAGGCCGGGCAGACGCGCTTCACCCCGGTCGTCTATCACCTGAAGGAATGGGTGCAGGGCAACTATACCGTCAGCCGCAAGGTCGGCGACGACAAGGGCGGCACGATGCGCCTCGGCGCCTATACGGCCGTTCTGACCGAAGGCTCGCGCATCTCCGAGATCTACGGCGGCGCGACCGAGATCGAGGACCGCCACCGCCACCGCTACGAGGTCGACGCGACCTATCGCGAACAGCTGGAGGAGGCGGGCCTGCGCTTTTCGGGCATGTCGCCCGACGGCAAGCTGCCCGAGGTCGTGGAATATGCCGACCACCCGTGGTTCATCGGAGTGCAGTCCCACCCCGAGCTGAAGTCCAAGCCCTTCGAACCGGCGCCGCTGTTCGCGGGCTTCGTGCGCGCGGCCATGGAGGAAGGGCGGCTGGTCTGACCGCGCCCGACCCCTCTCCCGCCTCGCTGGACGCCGCGCTGTCGCTGACCGCGCGGCGTTATGCGTTCGAGCGTCGCCACACGGTCGCGGGCAGCGCCTTCGCGGCCTTCTTCCGGCGCGACGTGGCGGCGATGGCGCGGGCCGCGGTCGCCGCGCGCCCCGAGACGCTGATGGTGCGCGCCAGCACCGGCGCGCCGGGCTGGGCCGCCGTCCCCTGGGTCGCGTGGTTCGCGCCGCAGGTCACCCGCAGCATGCGCCACGGCCTCTATGTCGCGGGTTTCGTCGATCCGCTGACGGAACGGGTGGTGCTGTCGCTGCAGCACGGGGCGGCGGATGCGCTGCGCGACCTGGGCCCCGAGGCCGGGCGCGCCGCGCTGCGCGCGCGGGCGGCGGACACACGGGCGGCCTTGGGCGATGCGGTCGGAGCGGGGCTGATGCCCGGCCCCTGCCCGCTGGCGCCGCCGGGCGATCTGCCGCAGGGCTATCGCGCGGGGTCGGTGCTGTGGCGCGACTGGCCCGCGGGGACGCCGGACCCCGCGGGGTTCGGCGCGGTTCTGACGCGGCTGCTGGACCTCTATCGCTTGGCGGTCGCCGGGTGATTCGCGGCCCGGGCGGTCAGTCCTCCTCGGCGACCTGGCGGCGGGCCTCGTCCATCAGGCGGGCCATCTGGGCGCGGATCGTGGCGGCGTCGGCGACGCCCTCCAGGTCGGCCTCCAGTTTGCGGAAGACATCCTCCTCGCCGGGTTCCTCGAAATCGGCGCTGACCACGCTCATCGCATAGGCGCGGGCGTCGTCGCCTTCATGGCCCAGCTGTCCGGCCGCCCATTCGCCCAGCAGGCGGTTGCGCCGGGCCTCGGCGCGAAAGCGCAGATCGGCGTCATGGGCGAACTTGGTCTCGAAGGCGCGCTCTCGGTCGTCGAAGGTGGACATGGGACACTCCTGTCTGCTCCTGCCCGAAGATAGGGCGGCGTCCCCCGGCCCCGCAAGGCTCGTATTGCCCCCGACAGGCAATCCGGGGTAAGCCGCACCTTCAGGGACATGCGAAAGGACGGTGGGCCCATGGCACCGCGGCGCAAGAAGATTTACGAAGGCAAGGCCAAGATCCTCTACGAGGGCACGGAACCCGGCACGCTGATCCAGTACTTCAAGGATGACGCGACCGCCTTCAACGCGCAGAAGCGCGCCACCATCGAAGGCAAGGGCGTGCTGAACAACCGCCTGTCCGAGTTCTTCATGAACGGGCTGACGAACATCGGCGTCCCGAACCACTTCATCCGCCGCATCAACATGCGCGAGCAGCTGATCCGCCAGGTCGAGATCATCCCGCTGGAGGTGATCGTGCGGAACTTCGCCGCCGGGTCGCTCTCCAAGCGCCTCGGGCTGGAGGAGGGCGCGGCCCTGCCCCGCCCCATCGTCGAGTACAGCTACAAGAACGACGAGCTGGGCGATCCGATGGTGTCAGAGGAATACATCATCGCCTTCGGTTGGGCGACGCAGCAGGACCTGGACGACATCGTCAGCCTGGCGCTGCGCGTGAACGACTTCCTGTCAGGGGTGTTCTACGGCGCGGGCATCAAGCTGATCGATTTCAAGATCGAGATCGGCCGGGTCTGGGACAACGACTTCATGCGCCTGATTGTCGCCGACGAGATCAGCCCCGACAGCTGCCGGCTGTGGGACGTCAAGACCGGCCAGAAGCTGGACAAGGACGTGTTCCGCCGCGATCTGGGCAACCTGACCGACGCCTATACCGAGGTGGCGCGCAGGCTGGGCCTGATGCCCGCGAACACCACCAGCCTGAAACCGACCGCGATCAACTGAGAAGGAACGCCGCCATGAAGGCACGTGTCACCATCATGCTGAAGGACGGCGTCCTGGACCCCCAGGGCGAGGCGATCCGCCATGCCCTGGGGGGCCTGGGCCACAAGGACGTCGCGGGCGTCCGCCAGGGCAAGCTGATCGAGCTGGACCTGACCGGCACCGACCCCGAGGCCGCCCGCGCCGAGGTGGCCCGCATGTGCGAGGGCCTGTTGGCCAACACCGTGATCGAGAAATACTCGATCGAGATTGCCTGAGAGTCGGGCTGACGCCGCGGCAGCCTGCCCTTATGGGCAGGTTGTCCCCTGCACCCCGTTGCAAAACGCGCGCGTTTGACGCCCAATGTGCGGATGATGACCCAGAACCAGCCCCCCCGGACCGCCGACGCGCCTGACGAACCGGTCATCGCGATCAGAGGCCTGCACAAGTCCTATGGCCCGCTGGAGGTGCTGAAGGGTGTCTCCATGACCGCGCCGCGCGGCCATGTGATCAGCCTGATCGGATCGTCCGGGTCGGGCAAGTCCACGCTTCTGCGCTGCTGCAACCTGCTGGAGAACAGCCAGGCCGGCGAGATCCTGTTCGAGGGCGAACCCGTCCGCTGGAAGGGCCAGGGGCAGAACCGCCAGCCCGCCGACCGCGCCCAGGTCACGCGCATGCGCACCAACCTGTCGATGGTGTTCCAGCAGTTCAACCTGTGGGCCCACATGACGATCCTGCAGAACGTGATGGAGGCCCCGGTCACCGTGCTGGGCGAGGACCGCGCCGCCGTCGAGGCCCGCGCCCGCGCCCTGCTGGCCAAGGTCGGCATCGGCGACAAGGCCGACGCCTGGCCCGCCCAGCTGTCGGGCGGCCAGCAGCAGCGCGCCGCCATCGCGCGCGCACTGTGCATGCAGCCCAAGGCGCTTCTGTTCGACGAACCCACCAGCGCGCTGGACCCCGAGCTGCAGCAGGAGGTGGTGAAGGTCATCAAGGATCTGGCCGGAGAGCATCGCACGATGATCCTGGTCACCCATGACATGCGGCTGGCCGCCGATGTCAGCGATCACGTCGTGTTCCTGCATCAGGGCGTGATCTGCGAGGAAGGCCCGCCGGACCGGCTGTTCGGGAACCCGCAGACCGAGCGTCTGCGCGGCTTCCTGTCCGCGACCATGGCGACATAAGAAACCAACAGGAGAGACCCCCGAATGAAATCCCTGACGATCGCCGCGGCTGCGCTGGCTCTGACCGCGGGCCTGGCCCAGGCCCAGACCATCCGCATGGGCACCGAGGGCGCCTATGCGCCCTACAACTTCATCGACGACGCCACCGGCGAGGTCACCGGCTTCGAGATCGAGCTGGGCAACGAGCTGTGCAAGCGCGCCGAGCTGGACTGCACCTGGGTGCGCAACGATTGGGATTCGATCATCCCGAACCTGGTCTCGTCGAACTACGACACGATCATGGCCGGCATGAACATCAACGAGGAGCGCAAGGCGGTCATCGCCTTCACCCAGCCCTACACCCCGCCGACGCCCTCGGCCTATGCGGCGCTGGCGGCTGACGTCGATGTCGAGGGCGGCATCGTCGCGGCCCAGACCAGCACCATCCAGGCCGGCTATGTCGCCGAGAGCGGCGCGACGCTGATCGAGTTCCCGAACCCCGACCAGGCCGTCGCCGCCGTCCGTAACGGCGAGGCCGACGCGATCCTGGCCGACCGCGACTTCCTGGCGCCCATCGTCGAGGAATCCGGCGGAGAGTTGGTCTGGGTCGAGGGCAAGGACCAGATCGCCCTGGGCGAGGGCATCGGCATGGGCCTGCGCCAGTCCGACACCGAGCTGCTGGAGAAGTTCGACGCGCAGATCACCGCGATGAAGGAGGACGGCAGCCTGAACGCGATGATCACCAAGTGGTTCGGCGACGACGCGCTGCTGTTCGAATGATCTGACCCGCCGCCGCGGCCCCGTGCCGCGGCGGCCCTTCGGGACGTCCCATGTTCGCATATTGCTCCGATCCGTCCCTGCTGCAGGGGCTTGCCTGGCTGTCGTGCTACCTGACCTCGGGCACACATCTGCTGTTCTATGCCAGCTTCGGAACGGTGCTGCTGCTTCTGGCGATCACCGCGCCCATCGCGCTGCTGTTCGGCTTTGGCGGCGCCATGGCCAGCCGCTCGCGCATCGCGCCGTTGCGCTGGTTCGGGGGGATCTACACCTCGATGGTGCGGGGCGTGCCGGACATCATCTTCTTTCTCTTCGTGCCGATCGCGCTGGACCAGGGCTTCGAATGGCTCCGCCATCAGGTCCTGTGCGACAGCAACGCGCCCGTACGCCAGGGCAACGACTTCGTCGTCTGCGCCGCGGCCAAGCTGCCGCTGAACGACGCGGCGCCTTGGGTGCATGACGTCTATGGCATCTTCCTGGCGGTCATCGCCTTCTCCATCGTCTTCGGCGCCTTTGCCGCCAACGTGCTGTCGGGCGCCATGGCGGCCGTGCCCCGCGCCCAGCTGGAGACGGCCGAGGCCTACGGCATGTCGCCCGCCCAGGTGAACCGCCGCGTGCTGATCCCGCAGATGTGGACCTATGCCCTGCCGGGCCTGTCGAACCTATGGATGATCCTGATCAAGGCCACGCCGCTCCTGTTCCTGCTGGGGGTCGAGGACATCGTCTACTGGGCGCGCGAGCTGGGCGGCTCCAAGACCAGCGCCTTCAGCTATCCGCATCCCGACTGGCGGCTGTACTACTTCTTGGGCATCCTGGTGTTCTATCTGGGCATGACCTGGATCTCGGAACGCGTGCTGGGCCGCGTCACGCGGCGGCTGTCGCGCGGGCAGGCGACGCTTGGCGGCGAGGCCCTGCGCAAGGGAGCCCCGGCATGAGCTGCATGGAGACCATCCAGGCCTATGCCCTGCGCTCGATCGGCTATGGCGAGCGGCTGCTGCCGCGCGAGGGCTATGACCTGTGCCAGCAGGCGGTCCTGATCGGCTCGGGGCTGATCTGGAACGTCTATTTCGCGGTGCTGGCGCTGTCGGTGGGCTTCTTCATCGCGACGGGCGTGGCCTTGGCCAAGGCCAGCGGCAACCCGTGGCTGCGCAGGCCGGCCGATGCCTTCATCTTCGTCTTCCGGGGCAGCCCCCTCTTCATCCAGTTCTTCATCGCCTACGAGGCGCTGGTCCTGCTGCCCCGCGCGGGCGTCGAGGTCATGGGCATCACCGTCCAGACCAGCTGGCTGACGCGGGCCTGGGCGGGGGCGCTGATCGTGCTGATCCTGAACACCGCCGCCTACAGCGCGCAGATCTTTCACGGCGCGCTGATGTCCGTCCCCCGGGGCGAGGTCGAGGCCGCCGACGCCTACGGCCTGACGGGCTGGAAGCGCTTCCGGCGCGTCGTCTGGCCGACCATGCTGCGCCTGGCCTGGCCCAGCTACACGAACGAGGCGATCTTCCTGTTCCATGCCACGACGCTGGTCTATTTCTCGGGTTTTCCGGCCTTCCAGCAGAAGGGCGACGCGCTCTACTACGCCAGCTACTTCGCGGACCGGACCTTCAACCCCTTCGTGGCCTATCCCATTGCCGCCGCTTACTTCATCGCCGCCACCTTGGCTTTGATCTGGCTCTTCGGCAGGGTGAACCGGCGGCTGAACCGGCACCTGCCCGGCGCGGCCTCCCGCGTCCGATACCGTCCCCAGCTGATGAGATGATCCCATGGAATGGCTGCGCGAACACCCCGAGGTCAAGACGATCCGCGTGGCGGCAGCCGACCTGAACGGGGTCGCACGCGGCAAGCGCATTCCCGCACGATACGCCGGCAAGCTGCTGGAGGAGGGGACCAAGTTTCCCTATTCCGTGCTGAACCTGGACATCTGGGGCGAGGACGTCGAGGACAGCCCGCTGGTCTTCGAATCGGGCGATCCGGACGGGCTGCTGCTGCCGACCGAGCGGGGCTTTCTGCCCATGCCTTGGCTGGACGCGCCCACCGGCCTGCTGCCGCTGTGGATGTTCCATCCCGACGGCCGCCCATACGAGGGCGATCCGCGCCAGGCGCTGGCGCGCGTCGCCGACCGCTACAAGGCCGCGGGCCTGACCCCCGTGGTCGCGACCGAGCTGGAATTCTTTCTGATCGACGACAGCGGCAAGACCCTGCGCGTGCCGCCCAGCCCGCGTTCGGGCAAGCGCCGGACCGGCGGCGAGGTCCTGTCGCTGCGCGCGCTGGACGCGTTCGACCAGTTCTTCACCACGCTTTACGACGCCTGCGAATCGATGGACATCCCGGCCGACACCGCCATCTCCGAGGCGGGGCCGGGCCAATTCGAGATCAACCTGATGCATCAGGCCGATCCGCTGAAGGCCGCCGACGACACCTGGCTCTTCAAAATGCTGGTCAAGGGCATCGCCCGGACCTACGGCTTCGCGGCCAGCTTCATGGCCAAGCCCTACGAGACCTTCTCGGGCAACGGGATGCACATGCATTTCTCAATCCTGGACCGGTCGGGGCGCAACATCTTCGACAATGGCGGCGAGGAGGGCACCGAGGCGCTGCGCCATGCCGTGGCGGGCTGCCTGCGCGCCATGCCCGGCTCGACGCTGCTGTTCGCCCCGCACGAGAACAGCTATGATCGGCTGGTGCCCAATGCGCATGCGCCGACCGGCATCGGTTGGGCCTACGAGAACCGCACCGCAGCCATCCGCATCCCTTCCTCCGGCCCCAAGGCCCGGCGGATCGAGCATCGCGTGGCCGGCGGCGACGTGAACCCCTACCTGACCATCGCGGCCATCCTGGGCGCCGCGCTGAACGGGCTGGAGGAGAAGCTGGTCGCGCCCGAGCCGTTCAAGGGCAACGCCTATGACAAGAAGCTGGCCCAGCTGCCCGGAGACTGGGGTGCGGCCATCGAGGCCTTCGACCGCTGCCCCGACATCCGCCGCATCCTGCCCGCGCATCTGGTGGACAACTACCTGATGACCAAACGCCAGGAGCTGCACTACATGGCCGAACTCTCCGATGAGGAGACGGTGGAGCTGTATCTGGATACGGTCTGATCCTGCAGACCGCCGGAACGCTGCGCGGGGCGCGCGTGACCTTAGCCGCAAGTCGCGGAGGCGGCGACTTCGTGACGCCCCGCGGTTTGTGATGGGCGTCAAGGCTAGGCCCTCCAAGGGACGTCGCTGCTAGGGTCATTCGTGACCTGCCGGGCCATGCGTCTGGTCAGCGCGTCATCGCGCCGGACCACCGTCCGGACACGGACCGCGCGCGGCTCGGGGTCGTCGGTTGACTGATGCCTGCCCGTGGTCCGCGTTGACGGCACTGATATAGCGTCAAAACAGCTTGCTGATCATGAAGACTGCCAGCGAGCCAGTGTCGCCGCGACCTGCGGGCGCGCACGACAACGTGCTTGAGGGCGCAGACCCGCATTCGTCGCCCATACCATTTATCGGTCGTCCCTCACCCACCAGACCACCGCTCATCAGCCGAAACGCGAAAGGCCGCCCCGGAAGGGCGGCCTTTCGGCGATGATCGTGGTGCCGCTGAAGGGACTCGAACCCCCGACCCCATCATTACGAATGACGTGCTCTACCAGCTGAGCTACAGCGGCCTCCGACGATGTCGGGCGGATAGCACCTTCCCGGCGTCGGGGAAAGGGGGGCCGCGCGATTTTTTCGCGCTGCCCCCCGTGGGTGCAGGGCCTGTCACCGGCGGGGCGGCGTCTCGGTCCAGTCGCCAGCGTCGGCAGGCTCGACATCGGGGCGCACCATCACCGGCTCGGAGTCCGTCGCCCGGTCAGGGGTCACCGCGGGCTCGGGATCGGCCGGGACCACCTGCGGCGCGGGTTCCGCGACGGGCGCCAGAGCGGGTTCGGGCGTGGTCACGGTCGAGGACGGCTCGTCGATGACGCGATAATCGCTCTCGCGCGGGACCATGCCGGGGGCCACGGCGGCCATCTCGACCCGGCGGGCGGGCGCGGCGGCCTTGGGCTCCTCTGGTTCGGCGGGTCCCGGCGGGTGCGGCTGCACGGGCGAGGTCAAATCCGGCGCCTCCGCCTCGGGCTGTCGCGGCGTGCCGATCAGCAGGGGCAGCATCTCGGCTCCGGTGGCGGTGCTGGCGCTGCGCCGGGTCTCGGGCTCGCGCCAGGTCAGCGTGTCAAAGCCGCCGCAGCTGTCGCAGACCGGTGCCCAGTCCGCCATCACGTTGTGGCACTTGTCGCAGCACCATTGCGGCCCGCGCGAGGCCGACAAGGCCCGCGTCAGCCAGCCGCGCACGACGCTGTCATCGGCCCCCTCGCCCCGCTCGACCGCTGCCATGATCGACAGGGTACGGACGGTGGGATGGGTCTCGGCCAGATCGCCCAAGGCACGCCGCGCGCCGGGGAAGTCCTCGGCGACCAGCAGCAATTCCGCCTTCAGCAGGCGCGATTCGCGATGCTCGGGGTTCTTGCGGATCAGCGCGTCGAAGCGGCGGAGGCGGGCGGCCGGCGTCTCGTCCGGGACGATCTCGGCATAGGCCGCGGCCAGATCGGGGTGGGGCTGCACCGACCAGGTCTTCTCCAGGATCCGCGAAGCGTTGCGGAAGTCCTTCTGCGCGACATAGCTGCGCGCGGCCAGCACCGCCGCCGGAACCAGATCCGGAGAAGCCTTGGCCGCCGAGATCGCCGCTTCGCGCGCGCTGATGGAGCTGCCCGCAGCCAGCACGTCGCTGGCCTCCTGGAGGGCCAAGACCGCGTCGCGGCGCAGCGCGACATCCTTGGGTAGGTCGCCCTGCGCACGCTTGTCCTTCAGGGTTTGGCGGGCGCCCTTCCAGTCATGCTCGCGCGTCTGCAGCTCCAGCAGCGTGTCCTGCAGCTCCTTGTGGCGCGGTTTCAGCGCATAGGCCTTCTGCGCCAGCAGCAGCGCCTTTTGCGTGTCGCCCTCGGCCAGCTTCTGGCGCATCAGACCGCGGATGCCGACGAAGCGCGTGCGGTCGTCGTCCAGCAGGCTGCGATAGATGTCGCCCGCGCGGGCAGTATCGCCCGACACCTCGGCGGCCTGGGCGGCCAGCAGATTGGTCAGGTGCGGACGGTTGAGGTATTTCGCGGCCTTCACGGCCTTGTCCTGCGCCAGCTTGCCCTCGCCTGACGCGACGGCCAGCATTCCCTCGCCAAAGGCGGCATAACCCTTGCGCTCGCGCGAGCGGGCGAAGTGGCGGTTGATGGCGGTTTCGTCGCCCACCAGAAAGCGCAGCACCGCGATGGCCAGGCCCAGCAGCTTGAAGATCACCCAGGCCGCGACCATCAGCACCAGCAGCGCGATCAGCGCCTTGAGCGGCGAGAGCGCATATTCCATCCCGCCATATTCCAGGCGCAGCACCTGACCGGTTTCCGACAGCTGCACCGCGCCCAGGGCCAGCGCCAGGACGACCGCGAAGAAGAACAGGATTTTCAGCAGAGACAACAGCATCCGGCGGCCCTCAATTCGTGCCCGAGGACAGGTCGGTCAGCGCCGCCCGTGCCTGGGAATAGGCGGTTGCGCGCGACAGCCAGTCGGCCATGGCGGGGGCCTCGGCCGCGGCGGGCGGCAGGGCCGACAGCTGCTCCAGCGCCGCCTCGACGCGGCCCGCGGCCATGTCGGCATCGGCGCGCGACAGGACCGCATCGGCATCGTCGCCCTCGCGCGGCTCGACCGAGCGTGCGCCGGTCTGAGCGCGCAGGAAGTTCGTCAGCAGGTTCCCCTCGCCGCTGGCGCTGGACTCGCGCAGGGTGGCGCGCAGCGCGCCGCGCGCGGCCTCGGGGAAATCGGCCTGCAGCTCGGTCAGGCTGGGGACCTGCGCCTGGAGCGCCTCGGGCGTCTCCAGCCCGGCACCCTCCAGCGTCTCGCGCGCCTGATCGGGGGTCACGCCCGCATCCAGCGCGCCCTGCAGTGTGGCGACAGCGGCCACGGCCTCGGCGCGGCGCGTGCTTTCGGCGGCTGCGTCCTGCAAGGACTGGGCCTGAGCCTGCACCTCGGCCAATTGCGCCTGCGCATCGGCGACGCTGGCCTCGATCTGCTGCTGCAGCGTCTGGACGGCCTGCGGATCAAGGCCCGGACGCGATTCCAACTGATCCAGCCGCTGCTGCAGCGCTGTCAGCGCATCGGTATCGGTCGTCCCGCCACCCGCCTCCAGTGCCGCCAGACGCTGTTCAAGATCGGCCGGCAGACCGGCGCCCGGCGCGTCAGTGGGCTGGTTGGCCAAGACCTCCTCGGCCGCGGCGCGGCCCGCATCGCGGGCGGCGTCCAGCGCGGCCTGCGGATCGGCAGGCGCCTCGGATGCGGGTGCGGCGGGCAGCCAGCCCGCGGGCAGGTGCGGCAGGGCATAGATGGTCGCGGCGGCACCCAGACCGGCGGCGACCACGCCCCCGAACGCCACCGGCCAGAAGCCGGTGCGGCGCACCGTCACCGGCGCAGCGGAAACCGGCGCGGCAGGCGGCGGAGGCGACTGACGCTCGACCTTCGGCATGGCCGATTCGGAGGGCGGGATTGGGGGCGTGGTCGGGGTCGCCACGCGCTTCGGCTCGGCTGCGGGCAGGCCGTCGGTGCCGTCGCCGACCAGCCCCGAGCGGTCGGCGGTCACCTCGCCGGGCTGTCCGGCCTGGGCGGGCTGTCCGGCACCGACGGGCACATGGGCCACGACGCCCACGTGGGCGGGGATGCGCCGGATGTCGGGGGTGGCCGGCTTGTCCGTCCCGGAATTGTCTTTCTGTCCTGTCGTCACGTCCTGTCCCCGTCTCGTGCCCGTCTTGTCCTGCGGCTGCGCCGCCGATGCCGCCCCTGCGGGCGCAGACGGCAGCCTAATCAGCGCAGGCCGAACGCTCAACCCGCCGTCGTCAGCTTTGTTCCGCCGCCAGCATCCGACGAATCGCCGCATCCATGGCCTGCCCCGAGGGCGCACCGGCAATCACCCGCCGCTCTGCCGGCGCGGTCCAGGCGGCATCGGCCGCGGCGCTGATCGCGACCAGCCGGATCGGCGCCCGCGCCCCCTGCGCCATCACCGACAGAAGCCGCGACGATCGCGGCGAATAAACCGGCACCACCAGCGCCCGCGCGCCCATCAGCGCCGCCCTCGCCCGGGGCGTCAGGGCCAGCGGCTGCTGGTCATAGACCACCATTCCGGGCGCCGGAAGCCGCTGCGCCAGATGCCGACCGTGCGGATGGATCAGCGGCACGCCGCTGGCCGCGATCAGCGGCGCGAGGCTGTCGGCGGTGCCCTGCCCGACGGTCACCGCAAAGCCCGCCTGACGGGCGGCCTCGGCGGTGCGCTCTCCGACGCAGATCGCGGGGCGGCCGCGTCCCGGCCCCGCAGCAGCCACCGCCTGCGCGGAGGTGAAGACCAGCCCCGGCGCCCGCGCAAGCGCGGCCCCGTCATGCGCGACCGGCACGATGCGCAGGACCGGCGCGATGATCGCCTCGGCCCCGATCCGCGCCGCGACGGACCGCGATTCCGCCTCGGGGCGGGTCAGCAGCAGCAGCGGGCGGGGCGCGGGCGGCATTGGCATCCTGTCGGGCGGGTGTTACGCCCCTGTGGGTACGCGTCCCCCCTGATCCGGGCAAGAGCCATGACCGAGACGATCTTTCTGGGCATCGAGAGCAGCTGCGACGACACCGCCGCCGCCGTCGTCACGGGCGACCGCCGCATCCTGTCCAGCGTGGTCAGCGCGCAGTCCGACCTGCACGCCGATTTCGGCGGCGTGGTCCCCGAGATCGCGGCCCGCGCCCATGCCGAACGGCTGGACCTGGTCGTCGAAGAGGCGCTGCGCGAGGCGGGGCTGGACCTTGACGCGCTGACCGGCATCGCGGTCACCGCCGGGCCGGGGCTGATCGGCGGGGTGATGGCCGGGGTGATGTGCGCCAAGGGCATCGCCGCGGGCACCGGCCTGCCGCTGGTGGGGGTGAACCATCTGGCGGGGCATGCGCTGACCCCGCGCCTGACCGACGGGGTGGGCTTTCCCTATCTGATGCTGCTGGTCTCGGGCGGGCATTGCCAGTTCCTGCGCGTGGACGGGCCGGACGCCTTCACCCGGCTTGGCGGCACCATCGACGACGCCCCCGGAGAGGCCTTCGACAAGGTCGCGAAACTGCTGGCCCTGCCCCAGCCCGGCGGCCCGCATGTGGAGGCCGAGGCCGCGGGCGGCGACCCGGCCCGCATCCCCCTGCCCCGCCCGCTGCTGGACCGGCCCGGCTGCGACATGAGCTTTTCGGGGCTGAAGACGGCGGTGCTGCGCGCCCGCGACGCGCTGATCGCGGATCACGGCGGGCTGCGCGCGGCCGACCGGCGCGACCTCTGCGCGGCCTTCCAGCGGGCCGTGGCCGAGGTGCTGGCCGAAAAGACCCGCCGCGCGCTGGCCCTGTCGCCCGTCCCGGTCATCGCGGTCGCCGGGGGCGTCGCCGCCAACGGACCGATCCGGGCGGCGCTGGAGCAGGTCGCGGAGGAGGCCGGGGCGCGCTTCCTGGCCCCGCCCCTGCGGCTTTGCACCGACAATGGCGCGATGATCGCATGGGCCGGGATCGAGCGGTTCCGCATGGGCCATCGCGACGACATGACCCTGTCGGCGCGGCCCCGCTGGCCGCTGGATCAGGCTGCTGCGCCGATGCTGGGCAGCGGCAAGCGGGGGGCCAAGGCATGATCGCGGTCCTCGGCGCGGGCGCCTTCGGCACGGCGCTGGCGGTGGCGCTGACCGCCAACGGGCCGGTGACGCTCTGGGGGCGGCAGATCGGCTGGTTGGGCGAGAACCCGCGCCTGCCCGGCGTGCGCCTGCCCGATGGGGTGACCGTCACCGACGACCTCCCGGCCGCGCTGGCCTGCGACACGATCCTGCTGGCGCTGCCCGCGCAGGCCATGGGGGCGTTCCTGGCCGAACAGGGGGCGCATCTGTCGGGGCGGGCGCTGGTCAGCACGGCCAAGGGCATCGACCTCAACCGGCTGACCGGCCCCTCGGCGCTGATCGCGGTGCATGTTCCGCAGGCCCGCATCGCGGTGCTGACCGGGCCGTCCTTCGCCGCCGACATCGCGCGCGGCCTGCCCACCGCGCTGACCCTGGCCGCGACGGACGCCACCCTGGGCGCGGCGCTTCAGGCGCGGCTGTCGACCCCGGTGCTGCGGCTTTACTGGACGACCGACGTGGCGGGAGCGGAGCTGGGCGGGGCGCTGAAGAACGTCATCGCCATCGCGGCGGGCGTGGTCATCGGCGCAGGCCTGGGCGACAGCGCGCGCGCCGCGATCATCACCCGCGGCTTCGCCGAGATGACGCGCCTAGCCACCCATCTGGGCGCGCGCCCCGAGACGCTGACCGGCCTGTCGGGCCTGGGCGATCTGGTGCTGACCTGCACCTCGGACGGCTCGCGCAACTTCCGCTTCGGCCGGGCGATCGGCGCGGCCGCGCCCTGGGACGACGCCATCACGGTCGAAGGGGCGGCGACGGCCCGCGCGCTGGACCGGCTGGCGCTGCGCGACGGGCTGGACCTGCCCATCGCGCGGATGGTCGCGCGGCTTGCCGAAGGGGCGGTTTCGGTGGAAAAGGCCATGGACGCCCTGCTGGCCCGACCCCTGAAGGAGGAATGATGCCGCTTTTCGCCGTGATCTGCCGGGACAATCCCGGCGCCCTGCAGACCCGCCTGGACACCCGCGAGGCGCATCTGGCCCATATCCGCGACAGCGGCATCGTCGCCATGGCCGGCCCCCTGATCGAGGCGGGCGAGATGCGCGGATCCCTGGTCATCCTGGACTGCGCCGACCTGGGCGCCGCCGAGGCCTGGGCCGGGGCCGACCCCTATCGCGCGGCGGGCCTGTTCCGCGACGTGCAGGTCACCGAATGGAAGAAGGTGATCGGCTGATGGCATATTGGCTGTTCAAGTCCGAGCCCGACGTCTTTGGCTGGGACGACCTGGTGGCCAGGGGCGAGGCCGGCGAGGAGTGGGACGGGGTGCGCAACTATCAGGCGCGCAACAACATGCGCGCCATGAAGGTCGGCGATCTGGGCCTGTTCTATCACTCCAACATCGGCAAGGAGGCCGTGGGCATCTGCGAGGTCATCGCGCCCGCCCATCCCGACAGCACCGCGGCCGATCCGAAATGGGAATGCGTCGATCTGCGCGCGGTCCGCAAGCTGCCGCGCGCGGTCACGCTGGAGGAGGCCAAGGCCGAGCCCCGGTTGAAGGACATGGCGCTGGTCACCAACACGCGCCTGTCGGTGCAGCCGGTCACCGAGGCCGAATGGGCGGTGATGATGGAGCTGTCGGGCGATCGCGGCTGAGGCGCGGCCCGACCGCACGCCGGACCTGCCAGCCTGGCGTGCGGCCTGCTGCGGGCACACCCCGTCCCGCGATGGTTCCGGGCTTCTGCCCTCGGGGGTCAGGATAACCCCGCGACGCGCCGCCCGGCAAAGCCCGAACGCCCGCAATTTTAACGAAATCGCCTTCAACCCGGACGCGGCACGCGCTAGGGTCCGGGCCGATTGAAACGCCCCTCAGGAGGTCCCATGAGCCAGCGTCTGCATCTCGTCTTCGGCGGCGAGCTGGTCGATCCGTCCAGCACCAAGTTCCGCGACACAAAGGCCATCCACATGGTCGGGATCTTCCCCGATTACGCCAGCGCCTTCCAGGCCTGGAAGGCCGAGGCGCAGCGCACCGTGGACAGCGCCCATACCCGCTACTTCATCGCGCATCTGCACCGCCTGCGCGACGAGGAACGCGAGGTCAGCCCGACCGAGGAACTGGGCGGCTGATGAGCCCGGCCCAAGCCAGCGGCGCAGACGACGGCCCTGCGGCCGTGGCGCCGCCGCCGCCGGGCCGGTCCGGCGGCTCGGGGCTGGGCCGTCTGGCGCTGTGGCTGCATCTGCGCCGCAGCGCCTCCCATGACGTGGCGCTGCCCCTGCTGCCCGCGGGCAGCGGTCCCGTCATCGTGATCCATGTCTCGCCCGATGCGGCCCGGGCCGAGCCGCAGATCCTGCGCAGCCTGTCGCGCGCCCGTCCGACGGCCCGCATGCTGCGGCTGACCCCCGCCGATCTGGGCCGCGACCCGGTCCTGGTCGCGCAGCTGCTGGAGCGTGCGCATCCGCGCGCCGTGCTGCTGCTGGGGGGCGATCTGCCCCCGGCGCTGATCGCCGCCGCCTCGGCCCGCGACATCCCGCTGATCTTGGCGGAGGCGCGCCTCTCGCCCGCCGATCTCGCCTGGGGCATGCGGGCCGGCCTGCGCTGCCACCTGCTGTCGCTGCTCGACCAGGTGCTGCTGTCGGACGCGGCCAGCCTTGCCGTCGCGCGGCGCATGGGCCTGGCGCCGGGGCGGTTGGCCATGACCGGCCCCGTCTCCGAGATCCGCGAGCCGCTGCGATGTTCCGAGACCGAGCGCGCCTCCATGGCGCAGCAGCTGAACGGCCGCCACGCCTGGTTCGCCGCCAGCCTGCCGCAATCCGAGGAGGCCGCGGTCCTGGCCGCCCATCAGGCCGCGCTGCGCCGGTCGCACCGGGCGCTGCTGATCCTGGCGCCGCGCGACCCGGCGCGCATCGATGGCCTCGCGCGCGACATCGAGGCCCAGGGACTGACCGTCGCCCGCCGCAGTGAGGACGAGGATTTCGGCGACGAGATCCAGGTCCTGCTGACCGACGGCCCGACCGAGATGGGCCTGTGGTACCGCCTGGCGCCCGTCAGCTTCATGGGCGGCACCCTGTCCGGAGAGGCCGACGCGATGCGCCACCCGTTCGAACCCGCGGCCCTCGGCTCGGCCATCGTGCACGGCCCCCGACACGGCCCCTTCGAGACCGAATGGCGTCAGCTGACGGGCGCCCAGGCCGCGCGCCTGGTCCGCAGCCCCGAGGACATGGCCCAGGCCATCACCGAACTGACCCAGCCCGAATCCATCGCCACCCTGGCCAGCAACGCCTGGACGGTCAGCACCGGCGGGGCCGACGTGGCCATCGGCATCGCCGAACGCGTCGCGGCCGCGATGGACGCGCGCGCAAAGGCCCCCGCATGACCCGCGCCCCCGCCTTCTGGTTCCGGACACCGCCAATGCTGCGCGCGCGCGTGCTGGCGCCGCTTGGCGCGGCCTATGCGCGGGCGACGGCGCGGCGGCTGGCCGCGGGTCCGCGCGAGCGCGTGGGCGTGCCGGTGATCTGCGTCGGCAACCTGAACGCGGGCGGCACCGGCAAGACGCCCACGGTGATCCATCTGATGACGGTGCTGGCCGCGCGGGGCGTGGCCGCGCATGTCGTCTCCAAGGGCTATGGCGGCAGCGCCACCGGCCCCCTGCGCGTCGAGGAGCGGACCCATGACGCCGCCCTGACCGGGGACGAGCCGCTGCTGATGGCGGCCTTCGGCCCGGTCTGGGTCGCGCGCGACCGCGTGGCGGGTGCCCGCGCGGCGGTGGCGGCCGGGGCGCAGGCGGTCATCCTGGACGACGGGTTCCAGGACCCCGCCCTGGCCCATGACCTGGGCGTGGTGGTGGTGGATGCGGCCAAGGGCTTCGGCAACGGGCTGTGCATCCCTGCCGGACCGCTGCGCGAGCCGGTGGCCACCGGGCTGGCGCGGGCCGACCTGCTGCTGTCGATCGGGCCGGATGCGGCGCAGGCCGCCTTCACCGCCCCGCCCGGCGCGCCCCCGCATCTGCGCGGCAGGCTGGCGCCCCTGCAGACGGGCATCGACTGGCGCGGGCACCGGGTGCTGGCCTTTGCGGGGATCGGCCACCCCGAGAAGTTCTTCGCCACCCTGCGCGATCTGGGCGCCGAGGTGCTGCGCGCCGAGGGGCTGGACGACCATCAGCCCTTCACCCCCGCCCTGCTGACGCGCCTGGAGACCGAGGCCCGGCTGCTGGGCGCGCAGCTGGTCACCACCGAGAAGGACGCGGCCCGCCTGCCGCGCGGCTTCCGCCCCAAGGTCATGGCCCTGCCGGTGCGCCTGGCGCTGCGCGACGACGCGCCGCTGACCGCCGCGCTGGACCGGCTGTTCCCCCGCCCGGCCTGAGGGGGCGCGATCGCGGTTTGAAATCCGCGCTCGGATGCCGATATATGCGGGAACGACCCGCGAAAGGATCTTCATGTCCCGCAATGCCCAGGCCCGGCTGAGCTTCTATCTGCTGCTGATGCTGACGCTCTATGCGTCGCTGGCCGGCGCGGGCTGAGGGGGCACGCCATGTCGCAGCGTTTCGGCGGGCGCTTTTCGCCCATGCCGGCGGAGGCCGATCCCCTGCCGCCCACCCCGCGCCACCCCCATGAGGGACGGCCGAAATGGATCACCCTGGCCGCGACGCCTTTCCTGCTGGGCGCGTTCTTTCAGGGCGCCACCGGCATGGTCACCGACCTTGCGGCCTTCGGTCTGGTGGCTAGCGGCATGTGGATGACCCGCGAGGGGCTGGTGGCGCAGGCGACCTATCAGGCGCGGCGCATCGCCCGCCGCCCGGCCATCCCGCGCAAGCTGTTCGGCGGCGTCATGGCGGGCCTTGGTCTGGGTCTGGGCGCCGCCGAGCCGGGGGTCTGGGCCGAGGCGGGGCTGATCGGTGCGGCGGGACTGGCGCTGCACCAGATCGCCTTCGGGCTGGACCCGTGGCGCGACAAGCGCCCCGAGGGCGTGGACGATTTCCAGCAGTCCCGCGCCGACCGCATGATCGAGGAGGCCGAGGCGCATCTGCAGGCCATGGCCCAGGCCATCGCCCCCCTGGGCGACCGCCGCCTGTCCGCACGGATCGCGATGTTCGACGCCAGCGTGCGCCAGCTGTTCGACCGGGTGCGCGACAATCCTGCCGGTCTGGCCTCGGCGCGGCGCTATCTGGGCGTCTACCTGATGGGCGCGCGCGACGCGACGGCGCGGTTCGCGGAACTTCACGCGCGGCGGCGCGATGCCGCGGTCCGGGCCGATTTCGAGACGTTCCTGGACGATCTGGAAAAAGATTTCATCGCGCGCGCCGACCGGCTGCTGGAGGGCGACCGCCAGGCGCTGGACATCGAGATGGCGGTGCTGCGCGACCGGCTGGCCCGCGAGGGGCTGACCGGGGCGGCGACCCGCATCGACCCCGCCGAACGCCCCGCGCTGGAAAGCCGCGAGGCGCAGACGCTGGACGAGCTGCTGCGCGCGCCCTTTCCCGGCCAGCGGACGCCGCGCGACTGATGCCGCGCTTTGCCCTGCAGATCGAGTATGACGGCGCGCCGTTCGCCGGCTGGCAGTCGCAGGCCGACCAGCCCAGTGTGCAGGGCGCGGTCGAGGCGGCGCTGGCGCGGCTGGACCCGGGCTTTGCCGCCGGCGCGCGCATCGCGGCGGCCGGGCGCACCGATGCCGGGGTGCATGCGACGGGCCAGGTCGCCCATGCCGACCTGGAACGCGATTGGGACCCGTTCCGCCTGTCCGAGGCGCTGAACTGGCACCTGAAGCCCGCGCCCGTCGCGATCCTTCAGGCCGCACGGGTGCCGGACGATTTCCACGCCCGGTTCTCGGCCATGGAGCGGCGCTATCTGTTCCGGCTGGTGGCGCGCCGCGCGCCCATGACCCATGGGCAGGGCCAGGTCTGGCAGGTGCAGAACCCGCTGGACATCGACGCCATGCGGGCGGGGGCAGCGCATCTGGTCGGGCATCACGACTTCACCACCTTCCGGTCGTCGATCTGCCAGGCGAAGAGCCCGGTGAAGTCGCTGGACGAGATCCGGATCGAGGCCGTGGCGATCCCGCAGGGCACGGAGTACCGGTTCCACCTGCGCGCGCGGTCCTTCCTGCACAATCAGGTGCGCAGCATCGTCGGCACGCTGGAGCGGGTGGGCGCAGGGGCGTGGGCGCCGGACCGGGTGGGACAGGCGCTGGCGGCGCGGGACCGGGCGGCCTGCGGGCCGGTCTGTCCGCCGCAGGGCCTCTATCTGACGGGGGTGGGTTACCCGCGCGACCCCTTCGACGGGCCGACGGGCAGGTAGTTGCTGCCCCGCCGCCTCCGGCGCGGGCGTTCGTCGCGGCGCGACACCACGATCTTGACCGTGTTCCACAGGATCCACAGGTCCAGCCGCAGGCTGCGGTGGCGCTGATAGATCAGGTCGATCTTCAGCTTGGCCGGCAGGCAGCGGCGGTAATAGGCCCGCTCGGTCGCCTCGGCCGACTTGCAGCGGGCCAGAATGCGGTCCTCGTGGCGGTGATAGATCAGCGTGGCAAGGCCGGTGACGCCGGGCCGCGAATGCAGGACCTGGCCATAGACGGCGGGGAACCGCTCGACATATTCGCGCAGCGGCGGCCGGGGTCCGACAAAGCTCATGTCGCCGCGCAGGATGTTGAACAGCTGCGGCAGCTCGTCGATGCGGGACCGGCGCAGGAAGCGGCCGATCGGGGTGATGCGCCAGGCCTTGTGCGCGCCGGTCGCCCCGAAATCGTCCTCCTCGCACAGCATGGTGCGGAACTTCCACTGGGTGAAGGGCTGGTTCGGGCCGCGCATGCGGTGGGCGGCATAGAGCAGCGGGCGCCCCTGCAGGATCAGCAGCAGGACCGCGACCGTGGCCATCACCAAAGACAGCGGAATCAGCAGCATCAGGGCAAAGCCGATGTCGAAGGCGCGCTTGGACGGCGGCATGGGGTTCACGCCGGGCGCGCGCGCCTCGCCCATGAACCACGCCATGCGCGGCGCGGTCAGCGGGCCCAGCTGCGCGGCATCCGTCTTTTCCCAGTCATGGTGGATCGTCACGACACCGTCCGCATTGCACACTCCGGGCCTCAGCCTCGCTGCGGCTAGCACAACGCGCAACCCTTTGGAACAGCGCTGGCGCTTTCTTGCGCATTCGCTTGCGCGGGCATGGCACATCGGCCACTGTTCCGGGGAAACAACCACGGGTGCCGGGTCATGCGGAAATTTCTGGTGCTGCTGGACGACAGCCGGGAATGCCTGAACGCCATGCGCTTTGCCGCGATGCGCGCGGCCAAGTCCGACGGCGCCTCGGTCGTCATCCTGTCGGTCATCCCGGCCGAGGAGATCCAGCACGGCTTCGGCGTGGCCGACGTGATGCGCGCCGAGGCGCGCGAGCGGATCGAGGCGCATTTCGAGGTCTTTGCCAAATGGATGCGCTCGCGCCCCGGCGTCGATCCCGTCCTGGTGATCCGCGAAGGCGACACGGCCGAGGAGCTTCTGGCGCAGATCACCGAGGATGGCGAGATCGGCGTGGTCGTGCTGGGCCTGGCCTCCGACAAGGGCAGCGCGAACCCGGTCCTGACCCGGCTGATGCGCGATCCGACCGCCCTGCCCTGCGCGATCACGCTGGTGCCGGGCGATCTCTCCAAGGAGCGGCTGGAGGCGATCACCTGAGCGGTCCGCCGGGTTGACCCAAGGCCGCCGGATCGCCATATCAGGCCTCAAAGGAGCGCCCCCATGTTCATCCAGACCGAGACGACGCCGAACCCCGCTACGCTGAAATTCCTGCCCGGAGAGACCGTGCTGGGCAGCGGCACGGCCGATTTCCCCACCTCCGAGACCGGGGCCGCATCGCCCCTGGCGCGGCGCATCTTCGCCGTGGACGGGGTGACCGGCGTGTTCCTGGGCCGCGACTTCGTGACCGTGACCAAGGCCGACCAGGTGCCGTGGGATCACCTGAAGCCGTCGGTGCTGGGCGCGATCATGGAGCATTTCCAGTCGGGCGCCCCGGCCATCGAGGGCGCGGCGGCGGACACCGGCGGCCATGTCGCCCATGAGGCGGGCCCGGACGCCGAGATCGTGGTGCAGATCAAGGAGCTGCTGGACACGCGCGTGCGCCCCGCCGTCGCGCAGGATGGCGGCGACATCACCTTCCACGGCTTTGACCGCGGCATCGTCTATCTGCACATGCAGGGGGCCTGCGCGGGCTGCCCGTCCTCGACCCTGACGTTGAAGATGGGGATCGAGAACCTGCTGCGCCACTACATCCCCGAAGTGGTCGAGGTCAGGCCCGTTGCCTGACCGGATCATCCTGGGTTTCGACACATCGGCCGCGCATTGCGCGGCCGCTTTGCTGCGCGGCGATGCGGTTCTGGCGGCGGTCCATGAGGACATGGCCAAGGGGCAGGCCGAGCGGCTGATGCCCCTGCTGGAGAAGATCCTGGCGGGGGCGGGCCTGGGCTGGCGCGACCTGGACGCGATCGGGGTCGGCACGGGGCCGGGCAACTTCACCGGCATCCGCGTGGCAGTGGCGGCGGCGCGCGGTCTGGCCCTGTCCCTGGGCATCCCCGCCATCGGGGTCGGGGCGCCCGAGGCGCTGGCCTGGGGCCTGCCGCGGCCCTGCCGGGTGGTGATCACGGGCCGGGGCGACATGGTTATCTGGCAGGACTTTGCCGAGGGCGCGGAGAGCCGGCCGCAGCAGGCCGCGGCCGGCGCGCTGCCGCCCGGCCCCGCGCAGGCTGCGCCTGCGGTCGGCATCGCCTTGGGCGTGACGCGCCTGGCCGCGGCCCGCGCCCATCTGCCGCAGCCGCGACCCACGCCGGTCTATCTGCGCCCCGCCGACGCGGCACCGGCCCGCGATGCGTCGCCGGTGATCCTGGCGTGACGCCCGAGGATCTCGCCGCGCTGCATGCGCGGTGCTTCGACACACCCCGCCCGTGGTCGGCCCATGAATTCGCCAGCCTTCTGGAGGGGCGCGGCACCTTCCTGCTGAAGGCGCCGCACGGCTTCCTGATGGGGCGCGCCATCGCCGGCGAGGCCGAGCTGCTGACCGTGGCCGTGGACCCGCAGGCGCGACGGGCGGGCACGGGCCGTGCGCTGGTTGCCGCATTCGCGGGCAGAGCGGCGGCGATGGGGGCCGAGGAGGCCTTTCTGGAGGTCGCGCATGACAACCTTGCGGCACGGCGGCTGTATCTGGCGACGGGATGGCTGTTAGCGGGCGTGCGGCGGCGATATTACGGGCCAGCGACGGACGCGATCGTGATGCGTCTGACGCTGCGTGCGACCCAAGAAGGCGGTTGACCGGACCCCGTGCGATGCGCCCTAATCGGGCGATCAGCGGGCCCGTTGAATCGCCCGCGAAAAACAGGATGAGGTTCCTTTATGTCCCTGATGAAATCGCTGCTGGCGGGCTCGGCCCTGGCCGTGCTGTCGACCGGCGCGGCGCTGGCCGATCCGGCGCTGATCTATGACCTGGGCGGCAAGTTCGACAAGTCGTTCAACGAGGCGGCGTTCGGCGGCGCGCAGCGTTGGGTCGAGGAGACCGGCGGCACCTATCGCGAGCTGGAGATGCAGTCCGAGGCACAGCGCGAGCAGGCGCTCCGCCGCTTGGCCGAGAGCGGATCGAACCCCATCGTCATGACCGGTTTCGCCTTCGGCGACGTGCTGACCAAGGTCGCGGGCGATTACCCGGACACGAAATTCGCCATCATCGACATGGTGGTCGAGGCGCCGAACGTGCAGTCGGTCGTCTTCACCGAGGAGCAGGGCAGCTATCTGGCCGGCGTGATGGCCGGGATGGCGTCCGAATCCGGCACCGTCGGCTTCATCGGCGGCATGGACATCCCGCTGATCCGCAAGTTCGAATGCGGCTTTGCCCAGGGGTTCAAGTCGGTCCAGCCCGAGGGCTCGGTCGTCAGCAACTATACCGGCACGACGCCCGCGGCCTGGAACGACCCGGTCAAGGGCGGTGAGCTGGCGCGCGCGCAGAAGTCGCAGGGCGCCGACGTGATCTATGCGGCCGCGGGCGGCACCGGCATCGGCGTGCTGCAGGCCGCCGCGGACGAGGGCATCCTGGCCATCGGCGTGGACAGCAACCAGAACGCGCTGCATCCGGGCAAGATCCTGACCTCGATGGTCAAGCGCGTGGACAACGCGGTCTTCGACGCCTTCACGGCGGGCACCGACCTGGAGCCGGGCGTCAAGGTCATGGACCTGGCCGCGGGCGGCGTGGACGTCGCCATCGACGAGAACAACGCCGAGCTGGCCACCGCCGAGATGCAGGCCGCCGTGGACGAGGCGAAGGCCGCCATCGCCTCGGGCGAGGTCACGGTGCACGACTTCATGACCGACAACGCCTGCCCGGCCTCGTAATGACCGCCGCAAGCGACATGATGGGGGGGCGGTCGGCGACGGCCGCCCCCGCTGCCATCGAGCTGCGGGGCATCTCGAAGGCGTTCGGGGCGGTTCAGGCGAACCGCGACATCAGCCTGTCGGTGCCGCGCGGCACGATCCACGGCATCATCGGAGAGAACGGCGCGGGCAAGTCGACGCTGATGTCGATCCTCTACGGCTTCTACAAGCCCGACGAGGGCCAGATCCTGGTGGGCGGTCAGCCGATCACCATCAGCGACAGCCAGACCGCGATCCGCGCGGGCATCGGCATGGTGTTCCAGCATTTCAAGCTGGTACAGAACTTCACCGTGCTGGAGAACATCATCCTGGGCGTCGAGGACGGCGCGCTGCTGCGCCCGTCCCTGTCCAAGGCGCGCGGCGTGCTGAAGCGCCTGGCCGCCGAATACCAGCTGAATGTGGACCCCGACGAGGTGGTGGAAAACCTTTCCGTCGGACACCAGCAGCGGGTCGAGATCCTCAAGGCGCTGTATCGCCAGGCCGACATCCTGATCCTGGACGAGCCCACGGGCGTGCTGACGCCCGCCGAGGCCGACCACCTGTTCCGCATCCTCAAGGGGCTGCGCGACGAGGGCAAGACGATCATCCTGATCACCCACAAGCTGCGCGAGATCATGGAGATCACCGACAATGTCAGCGTGATGCGCCGCGGCGAGATGGTCGCCTCGGTCCGCACGCCCGAGACCAGCCCCGAACAGCTGGCCGAGCTGATGGTCGGCCGCAAGGTGCTGCTGAACGTGGACAAGCAGCCGGCACGGCCGCAGGCCCCGGTCCTGGAGGTGCGCGGCCTGACCATGGTCGATGCCGAGGGGGTGGAACGCCTGCGCGGCATCGACCTGGACATCCGCGCCGGAGAGATCCTGGGCATCGCGGGGGTCAGCGGCAACGGCCAGACCCAGCTGCTGGAGATCCTGGGCGGATACCCCGAGAAGGGCGCCAGGGTCACGGGCGAGGTGCGCATGAACGGCACCGCCCTGCCCGTGGCCGGATCGGGCTGCGATGCCGGTCAGCGCCGCCGCGACGGCGTGGGCCACATCCCCGAGGACCGTCAGGTCGAAGGCCTGATCATGGATTTCGCCGCGTGGGAGAACGTGGCCTTCGGCTGGCACGACGCGCCCGAGTTCAACAGGGGCTGGCTGATGGACAACGACGCCATCCGCCGCGACGCCCAGGCCAAGATGGAGCGGTTCGACGTGCGCCCGCGCGACTGCCACCTGGCGGCGCGCAACTTCTCGGGCGGGAACCAGCAGAAGATCGTCGTGGCCCGCGAGATCGAGCGCAACCCCGACCTGCTGCTGATCGGCCAGCCCACGCGCGGCGTGGACATCGGCGCGATCGAGTTCATCCACAAGCAGATCGTGGCCCTGCGCGACGCGGGCAAGGCCATCCTGCTGGTCAGCGTCGAGCTGGACGAGATCCTGGCCCTGTCCGACCGCGTGGCCGTGATGTTCGACGGCCGCATCATGGGCGAACGCCTGCCCGGCCAGACCACCACGGGCGAGCTGGGCCTGCTGATGGCGGGCATCACCGACGCCCGGACCACGCCCGCGGCGGCCGGCATCCCGCCCGAGACCACCCATGACCTGCCGGAGGGACGCGCCTGATGGACAAGATGCCGAAATGGGCGGACGTCATCCTGACGCCGCTGATCTCTCTGGTGCTGGCGATGGGCATCTCCGCGCTGGTGATCCTGGCCATCGGGGAAAGCCCTTGGATGGCGCTGACCACGATGGTCCAGGGGGCGCTCGGCTCCAGCTATGGCTGGGGATTCACGCTCTATTACGCGACGAACTTCATCTTCACGGGGCTGGCGGTGATGGTCGCCTATCATGCCGCCCTGTTCAACATCGGCGGCGAGGGGCAGGCGGCGATGGGCGGCCTGGGGGTCGCGCTGGTGCTGCTGTTCCTGCCGCTGCCGCATTGGGCCATCGCCCTGCCGGTGGCGATGCTGGGTGCGGCGGCCTTCGGGGCGGCCTGGGCCTTCGTGCCCGCCGTCCTGCAGGCGAAACGCGGCAGCCACATCGTGATCACCACGATCATGTTCAACTTCATCGCCGCGGCCACGCTGAACTATGTGCTGGTGAACCAGCTGCGCCCGACGGGCAGCATGGACCCGGCCTCCGCCCGCTTTCCGGAGGTGACGCACCTGCCCGCGCTGACCGACATCGCGGCGGGCATGGGCTTTGAATGGGGCCGCAACACGCCGGTCAATGTGACCTTCCTGGTGGCGCTGGCGGCCTGCTTCCTGACCTGGGTGCTGATCTGGCGGACGCGTCTGGGCTATCAGATCCGCGCCTTCGGCAAGTCCGAACCCGGCGCGGTCTATGCGGGCATCAACCCCACGCGCATCACGATCATCGCCATGCTGATCTCGGGCGGGCTGGCGGGCATGATGGCCATCAACAACGTCATGGGCGAATCCGAACGTCTGGTCCTGAACGCGGTCGAGGGCGCGGGCTTCATCGGCATCGCAGTCGCGCTGATGGGCCGCAACCACCCCCTGGGCATCCTGCTGGCGGCGCTGCTGTTCGGCTTCCTCTATCAGGGCGGTGGAGAGCTGGCGCTGTGGACCACCATCCCGCGCGAGCTGATCATCGTGATCCAGGCCTTGGTGATCCTGTTCACCGGCGCGCTGGACAACATGGTCCGCATGCCGCTGGAACGGCTGTTCCTGACCATGAAACGGACCAGCTGGGGGGCGGTGAAATGAACATCCGCGAATCGCTGATCGCGATCATCGTCCTGGCGATCTGCCTGGTCTGGGCGTTCGCCGACGGCGCCGCCGCCCAGCAGGGCATCGGCAGCGCGCTGCGCCTGATGACGCCGCTGCTGCTGGCCTGCCTGGCCGGGCTCTATTCCGAACGCGCCGGGGTCTTCGACATCGGGCTGGAGGGCAAGATGCTGATGGCGGCCTTCACCGCCGCCTCGGTCGCCTACATCACCGGCAGCGCCTGGCTGGGCCTGGCCGCGGGCATCGCAGGCTCTCTGGCCCTGTCGCTGGTCCATGGCCTCGCCTCGATCACCTTCATGGGCAACCAGCTGATCTCGGGCGTGGCCATCAACTTCCTGGCCTCGGGGCTGACGGTGCTGGTCGGGCAGAACGCCTTTGGCCTCGGCGGCCGCACCCCGTCGCTGGAGGGGGAGGCCCGCTTCGCCCCCATCACCCTGCCCGGCGCCGAGGCGCTGCGCGACGTGCCCGTGCTGGGTCCAATCTATTCCGGGCTGATCTCGGGGCAGACGATCCTGGTCTATGTGGCCTTCGCGCTGGTGCCGATCACCTGGTGGGTGCTCTACCGCACCCGCTTCGGCCTGCGCCTGCGCGCGGTCGGGGAAAACCCGGCATCCGTCGACACGGCGGGCGTGTCGGTCACCCGGCTGCGTTACACGGCGGTGGCGATCTGCGGCATCCTGTGCGGCATCGCGGGGGCCTATCTGGCGACCGGCCTCTCGGCGGGCTTCGTCAAGGAGATGACGGCCGGGCGCGGCTTCATCGCGCTGGCGGCGCTGATCTTCGCCAAATGGCGGCCCTGGCAGGCGCTGTTCGCGACCTTCCTGTTCGGCCTGCTGGAGGCGATCGCGAACCTCTATCCGAACCTGGACCTGGGGATCGTCACGGTGCCGTCGATGTTCATGAACGCGCTGCCCTATATCCTGACGGTGGTGATCCTGGCGGGCTTCGTCGGCCGCGCCATCCCGCCCCGCGCCGGAGGAGAGCCCTATGTCAAGGAGCGCTGATCTGGCCGCCCTGATCCGCGACCGCGCGGGTCAGGAGGCGCCCGAATACGGACTGATCCTGGGGTCCGGTCTGGGCCACCTGTCGGCCACGGTGGACGGCGTGGCGATTCCCTATGACGACCTGCCGGGCTTTCCCCACGCGGGCGTGTCGGGCCATGTGCCACAGCTGGTCATCGGCCAGCTGGAGGGCGTGCGCGTCGCGGTCTTCGGCGGGCGGTCGCATTACTACGAATCCGGGCGGGCGGACGCGATGCGCCTGCCGCTGGAGGTGCTGGCGGCCCTGGGGACGACGAAACTGATCCTGACCAATGCGGCCGGATCGCTGCGCCCCGACATCCCGACCGGCGGGCTGATGCTGCTGAACGACCATATCGCCTTTGCCGGGACCAATCCGCTGATCGGAGAGGCGACCGACGCGCGCTTCGTCCCCATGACCGACGCGCATGACGCCTCGATGCGCGCCGCCCTGCTGGCCGCGGCCGAGGCCGAGGGGGTGGATCTGCCGCAGGGCGTCTATTGCTGGTTCTCGGGGCCCAGCTTCGAGACCCCGGCCGAGATCCGCGCCGCCCGCACGCTTGGCGCGGATGCGGTGGGCATGTCCACCGTGCCCGAGATCATCCTGGCGCGGTTCCTGGGCCTTCGGGCGGCGGCGATCTCGGTCATCACCAACATGGGGGCGGGGCTGTCCGACGAATCGATCAGCCACGACCACACCAAGGCGATGGCCCCCCTGGGCGCGGCCAAGCTGGAGGCGGTGCTGCGCCGCTTCCTGCGGGATCAGGCCAAGTAGCGGCCGAACCAGTCCAGCGTCCGCCGCCAGGCCAGATCGGCGGCGGCCTGGTCGTATCGGGGCGTCGAATCGTTGTGAAAGCCGTGGTTGACGCCCGGATAGACATGCCCCTCGAAGGTCTTGCCCGCCCAGCGCAGGGCGGCCTCATAGGCGGGCCAGCCCTCGTTGATGCGCTCGTCCAGCTCGGCATAATGCAGCAGCAGCGGCACCTCGATCCGGGGGACGTCCTCCAGGGGCGCCTGGCGGCCATAGAAGGGCACCGACGCACCCAGTTCAGGATAGGCCACCGCCAGCGCGTTGCAGACGCCCCCGCCATAGCAGAAGCCCACCGCCTCCACGCGGGTCACGTCCTCGCGGCCCATCAGATGCTCGGCCCCGGCAAAGAAGTCGTTCATCAGCCGCGTCGGATCGACCTCGGCCTGCAGGGCGCGGCCCTCCTCGTCATTGCCGGGATAGCCGCCCTTGGAGGTCAGCCCGTCAGGCGCCAGCGCCAGATAGCCCGCCTTGGCCAGCCGGCGCGCGACATCCTCGATATAGGGGTTCAGCCCGCGATTCTCATGGATCACCAGCACGGCGGGAATCGCCCCCTCGGCCCCGGCCGGGCGCACCTGATAGGCGCGCACTTCGCCATGCCCCTCGGGCGAGGGATAGGTCACGTATTCCGGCACAATCTCGGGGTCGTTGAAGTTCACCTGCTGGGCCAGCGCGTAATCCGGGCGCAGCATGTTCAGCAGCGCCAGCGCGGTGACGCCGCCCACCGCGAACTTGCCCGCGCGGTCCAGGAACTGCCGCTTGGTGATGCGGCCATGGGCGTAGAAGTCGTAAAGCTCCAGCAATTCCTGCGGGAAATCCCTGGCGGTCATCCGGGTCATCGCACGCTCCTGTTCCTGGGGTCGCGCAACACTAGGCCGGATGGGCGCGCCGGGCGGATCACAAAAGAGCGACCGCCCCGGCGACAAACCCGCGCAGGTCAGCCCATGCGGGCCAGCGCGGCCTCGACCCGCGCCGTCGCGGCCTCCAGGTCGGTCAGCCCCTCCAGCGCCACGACCGCGCCGCGCCCGCCATCATGGCGCGCGCGGTGCTTGTCATAGCGCGGATCGTAATGGTCCCGCAGCAGGCCCTCGGACAGCAGCTGCCAGTCGCGCCGGGCCAGCGCGCCGCGCCAGCCCTCGACCCGCTCGGCCGGGTGCAGGGGCGCGATCAGGTCCAGGATGCCCGCGACCCGGTCCGGATCGGCGACCATGTCGCGATAGGTGGCGGCGGTGAAGGCCGCGCGGGCCGCGACCGGCACCTGCAGGCGCAGGCGGGGCGCGGCGCAGATCGCCTGCCACATGGCCTTGGGGACGGTGATCTGGCCCACGCGGCTGCTCTCGGCCTCGACCAGAACGGGGCGCGTGGGGTCCAGCCCCTCCAGCGCGACGGCCAGGCGGCCCTCGAACATCTTCTGGCTGGGCTGGCCCTCGGGATGGCCGCCGAACAGGCTGCCGCGATGATGGGCCAGCCCCTCCAGGTCGATCACCTGATGGCCCCGCGCGGCCAGCCGCTGCAGGATCGCGGTCTTGGCGCTGCCGGTGTTGCCGTCCAGCACGATCACGGGGGCCGCGATGGGACCGTTCTGCACCCGGTCCACGACCAGCGACCGCCACGCCTTGTAGCCGCCCGCGACGCGCCCCACGCGCCAGCCGATCTGGGACAGGATCGTGCCGAAGCTGCCAGACCGCTGCCCGCCGCGCCAGCAATAGACCAGCGGCTTCCACGCCCCGCCCCGGTCGGCCAGCGGCCCCCGCAGGTGCCGGGCCGCATTGGCCGCGACCAGTGCCGCGCCCAGCTTGCGCGCGTCGAACGAGGAGACCTGCTTGTAGATCGTGCCGACCTGCGCGCGTTCGGCATCGCTCAGCACCGGCAGGTTGATGGCGCCGGGCAGGTGATCCTCGGCGAACTCCGCCGGGGCGCGGACGTCGATGATGTCGTCGAACCCGGCCAGCACCGGGTCCGCCGCGCGGGACAGCGTCAGGTCCAAGATCAGAAGACGTAGACGGGCGTGCCGATCGGCACTTGATCAAACAGGCTGATCACGGCCTCGTTGCGCATGCGCAGGCAGCCGTTCGACACCGCCCGCCCGATCGAGCCGGGATCGGTCGTGCCGTGGATGCGGATCGCGGTGTCGTTGCCCCGGTCGTCATAGAGATACAGCGCCCGCGCGCCCAAGGGGTTCTGCGGCCCGCCCGGCATGCCGTCGGCATATTTCGCATAGGCATCGGGGTTGCGTTCGATCATGTCGTTGGTCGGGCGCCAGCTGGGCCATTCAACCTTGCGGCCGATGGTGGCCTTGCCCTTCCAGACCAGCTCGGCCGTGCCCACGGCCACGCCGTAGCGGGTGGCGCGGCCCGGCGCGGTGACGTGATAGAGGAAGAAGTCGCGGCTGACGACCACGATGCTGCCCACCTCGAAATCCTCGCGGATGGCGACCTCGGTCGGGGCATAGGGGTCGGAGGCGGCCTGCGCCCAGCCCGGCACCGGCGCCAGCGTCCGGGCCAGTGCGGGGGCGGCGACCGCCAAGGCGGCCAGCGAGATCATCCGACGACGGTTCATGGGGCGGTCCTTATTCACATGCGTCCTTTGGCCCGTGGATACAGGCAAACCGCCCCCGCCCGCAACTCACGACCGCGTTCTGGCCGCGCGTGCGGGGCCGTAGGGCTTGACCCCGCGGCGCTTGGGCCACATCTCTTGGGGCATGAACCGCATCCCCACCATGCCCGCCGCCCCGCCGCAAGGACGCTGCGCGCCATGACCACCGCGACCGATCTGGACCTGTCCATTCCGGGCATCAGCTGCGCCGCCTGCGCCGGCCGCGTCACCCGCGCGCTCAGCGCGCTGCCGGGCGTCAATGGGTTGGGCGTCGATCCGGTCGGCCGCACCGCGCATCTCCGGCTGGACGGGGCGACGCTGCCGCAGGTCCAGGCCGCGCTGAGCGCGGCGGGCTATCCCGCGGACCTGCCGGTGACCCGGCTCAGCATCTCGGGGATGAGCTGCGCGTCCTGCTCCGGCCGCATCGCCCGTGTGCTCAAGGCCCGCCCCGACATCGCCGCGGCCCAGGTCGACCTGACCGCCGGCGAGGCGCAGGTGACCCATGCGGAGGGACTGACCCCCGCCGCGCTGGCGCGGATCGTGACCGACCTGGGCTATCCCGCGCGGGTCGCCGATGACGGCCCCTCCGCGGACCCCGTGGACGAGGCCCCCGCCTTGCGCCGCGCCTTCCTGACCGCGGCCCTGCTGACCCTGCCGGTCTTCGTCACCGAAATGGGCGGCCACCTGGTTCCCGCCTTCCACCACTGGCTGCACGGGATGGTCCCGCAGCGGGCGCTGTGGCTGGCCCAGATGCTGCTGACGCTGGCGGTGCTGGCGGGTCCGGGGCGGCGGTTCTTCGCGACGGGTCTGGCGGCCCTGCGGCGCGGCGCGCCGGAGATGAACAGCCTGGTGGCCCTGGGGGCGGGGGCGGCGTTCCTCTTCTCGACGGCGGTGGTGCTGGCGCCGGGGCTGGTGCCCTCCGCCTCGCGGCAGGTCTGGTTCGAGGCTGCCGCCGTCATCGTCACCCTCATCCTTCTGGGCCGCTGGCTGGAGGCCCGCGCCAAGGGGCAGGCCGGTGCCGCGATCCGCGCGCTGGTCGCGCTGGCCCCCGACCGGGCGACGGTCCTGCGCGACGGCCGCCCGGTGACCCTGCCCGTGGCCGATCT
The DNA here is from genome assembly GCF_057748165.1 of Paracoccus sp. NIOT.M2S5SZ12. NCBI lineage: Bacteria > Pseudomonadati > Pseudomonadota > Alphaproteobacteria > Rhodobacterales > Paracoccaceae > Paracoccus > Paracoccus sp. NIOT.M2S5SZ12. Next base: position 284,825 of record NZ_JBYLFR010000001.1, on the reverse strand, counting down.
GGTGCCCGGAGACCTGATCCGGCTGGCCCCCGGAGAGCGGGTGGCGCTGGATGGCGTGCTGACCGAAGGACGCGGCGCCATCGACGAATCCATGCTGACCGGAGAGCCTCTGCCGGTCGACAAGCGCCCTGGCGACGCGGTGACCGGCGGCACGGTGAACGGCGCCTCGGCGCTGACCTATCGGGTGACGGCGACCGGCGCCGACACGGTCCTGTCGCGCATCGTCGCGCTGGTCCGCGGCGCGCAGGCCGCCCGCCTGCCGGTGCAGGACCTGGTCGACCGGGTGACGCGGATCTTCGTGCCCGGCGTCATGGCGCTGGCGGCGGTGACGTTCCTTCTGTGGCTGGCCTTCGGCCCCGATCTGGCCCATGCGGTCGTGGCGGCGGTGTCGGTCCTGATCATCGCCTGCCCCTGCGCGATGGGGCTGGCGGTGCCGGTCTCGATCATGGTGGGCAGCGGCCGGGCGGCGCGGCTCGGCATCCTGTTCCGGCGCGGAGAGGCGTTTCAGGCGCTCTCTCAGGCCCGCGTCGTTGCCTTCGACAAGACCGGCACCCTGACGCAGGGCCGCCCGCGCGTCACCGCCATCCACAGCCGGCATCTGGACCCCACCGCGCTGCTGCGCCTGACCGCCGCGGCGGAGGCGCGGTCCGAACATCCGCTGGCCCACGCGATCCTGGAACGCGCCGCTGGCTGCGACCTGCCCGCCGCGCAGGATGTGGTGGCCCGTCCCGGACAGGGCCTGTCGGCCCGCGTCGAGGGACAGGCCCTGCTGATCGGCAACCTCCGCGCGCTGGAGGCCGCGGGCGTCGCGGTCGATGCCGATCTGGCCGCGCGCGCCCAGGACGACGCCGCGCAGGGCGCGACGGCCGTCCATGTCGCGCTGGACGGGCGGCATGTGGCGGCGTTGGCCCTGTCCGACCCCGCCCGCCCTGAGGCCGCGCCGGCCATCGCCGCGCTGCGGGCCATGGGCATCGATTGCGTGATGCTGTCGGGCGATCAGCCCGCCGCCGCCCGCGCGGTGGGCGCCGGGCTGGGCCTGACCGACAGCCGCGGCGGGCTGTCGCCCGAGGACAAGCTGGCCGCGCTCCGCGCCATGGGGGCGCGGAGCGTCTTCGTCGGCGACGGCATCAACGACGCCCCGGCCCTGGCCGCGGCGGGCACCGGCATCGCCATCGGCACGGGCACCGACATCGCCATCGAATCGGCCGATGCGGTGCTGATGTCGGGCGATCCGCAGGGGGTGGCGCGGGCCATCCGCCTGTCGCGGGCGGTGATGCGCACCATCCGCCAGAACCTGTTCTGGGCCTTTGCCTATAACGTCGCGCTGATCCCGGTGGCGATGGGGGCGCTGGTCCCCTTCGGCGGGCCGGCCCTGTCACCGATGCTGGGCGCGGGGGCGATGGCGCTGTCCTCGGTCTTCGTAGTCGCCAATGCCCTGCGCCTGAGGACCGCCGCATGAGCCGACACCTTCCCGCCCTGTCCCGCCGCGCCCTGCTGGCCGGTGCCGCCGCACTAAGCCTAGTGCGCCCCGCCCGCGCGCAGCAGGCCCTGCCCCGGCTGCTGTGCTTCGGCGACAGCCTGACGGCCGGATACGGCCTGTCCCAAGGCGAGGGGCTGGTGCCGCAGCTGTCGGCTTGGCTGGCCGCCGCGGGCCGTCCGGCGCAGCTGATCGATGCGGGCCTGTCGGGCGACACGACCTATGGCGGGCGGGTGCGGATCGGCCTGTCGATGCGCCGCCACCTGCCCGACGCGGTCATGGTCGAGCTGGGCGGCAACGACATGCTGCGCCGCTGGAACCCCGACCAGGCCGAGGAGAACCTGGATGCCATCCTAGCCACGGCCGGGTCGGGCGGCCGGCCCGTGCTGCTGGTCGGCATCCACGCGCCGTCCGGCGATCCGGACTGGCGCCGGGCCTGGAGCAGGCTGTGGCCGCGGCTGGCCGAGCGGCACGGCACGCTGCTGCTGCCCGACCTCTATGCGCCGCTGGCCCGGGTGCCCGCGGCGCAGAGGCGGCCCCTGATGCTGCGCGACGGGGTGCATCCCTCCGCGCAGGGGGTTCGGCTGATCGTGGACCATCTGGGCCCGACGGCCGCCGAACTGGTCGCCCGCGCGGCCTAGCGACGCGGCTCAGTGTCCGGCGTGATCGCCGTGACCATGCCCGCCGGCGCCGTGATCCATGCCCGCATCGGCGCGGGCATTGTCCACGATGGCCTCGACCGTCTCCTGACCGCAATCGCCGAAATCCAGCTCCAGTGACACGGCGTCGCCATCGGCCAGCGGCTCGGTCAGGCCCAGCAGCATGATGTGATTGCCCCCGCGCGACAGGGCACGCGTCTGACCGGCGGGAACGGCGATCTCGGGGATCTGGCCCATCTTCATCACGCCGTTCTCCTCGGTATGGGTGTGCAGCTCGGCGCGTTCGGCGGCCTGGGTGGTGACGGCCTGCAGGCTGCAATCCACCGCGCGGTGGTTCTCCAGCTGCAGGAACACCGACGCCACCATGGGATTGGTGCTGCGGGCATAGGCGTCGTTCACATGCATGCCGTCATGGGCCAGCACGGCGGCGGGCAAAGCCGCGATCAGCGCGGCCAGGGAAAGGGTCTTCATGGGGTCGTCCTTCGGATGGGTGTCAGGTCTGGCGGATCGGTCGCGGCGCGACGGGCGGGTCGCGGGCGCGCAGATCGGCGGAATGACGGGGCGCGGGACGCTCTCCCGGAGCACGAACAGCAGGTTCGCTCGGGGCCGACCGCGGCGGCAGGGTGACAAGAGGCGGCGTGACGGCGGCCAGCAGGCTCAGCGCCATGTCGGGGCACAGATGGGCCCGGACCTCACCGGGCGCGCCGTCGGGACGCGGCACCATGACGACCCCCTGCCCGGTGCACAGCACGATCCGGTCGGCCATCATGACCGTGCCGCGTGCCGCGCCCAAGCCCATGGCGGACAGCATCACGACCAGGATCAGGATCGGCGTCAGGACCGGATGGGACATGCGACGGGACATGGCGGCATCCTAACCGCGACCGCGGCCGGGGTCAGCAGGCAATCGGGTCGCAGGGCCGCAGACGCAGGGCACCCGGACATGCAAAGGCCCCGCCGATCGGCAGGGCCATGCAGGATGGATCGCGGTGAGGCGATCAGGCGTTGGCGGCTTCGGCCTTGACCAGCTCACGCTTGATCTTCTGGGCGCGATCCGACAGGTCGGCGTCCTTGGCCTTGGCCAGGAAGGCGTCCAGACCGCCACGGTGATCGACCGAACGCAGCGCCGCGGCCGAGATGCGCAGCGAATAGCCGCGGCCCAGCTTCTCGGACAGCAGCGTGACCTCGTTCAGGTTCGGCAGGAACCGGCGACGGGTCTTGTTGTTGGCGTGGCTGACATTGTTACCGCTCATCGGGCCTTTGCCGGTCAGTTCGCAGACGCGCGACATGGTGTGTTCCTTCGTCTCAGCTGTGCGGGCGGGGGGTCCGTCCCAATGTGAAAGGGCGCCGCGAGGCAGCGCCCGGAATTCCGTTCGCGGGTGGCTACCGCATGACGGCCCGCGCGTCAAGCCTTGTCGGCTGATTCGCCTTGGCCGCGCCAGCCGCGTTCCAGCGCGATCAGCCGCTCCTTGCGCCACAATCCCCCGGCATAACCGGTCATGCTGCCATCCGCGCCGATGACGCGGTGGCAGGGCACGACCAGCGCCAGCCGGTTCGCCCCGTTGGCCGCCGCGACCGCCCGGACGGCGGTGGGCCGGCCGATGGCCGCGGCCAGCTGCGCATAGCTGCGCTTGCCGCCCGGCGCAATCGCCCGTAATTCCTGCCAGACCTGCACCTGGAAGGGCGTGCCGCGCAGGCGCACCGGCAGGTCCAGCCGCCCGTCGCGCCCGGCAAAGAACGCCTCCAGCGCGGCCTTGGTGCGGTCGGTCACGGCGCTGCGGCCCAGCCCGATGCGTCCCCCGGCCAGCGCCGACAGCCGCCGCAGCCCCTGCGGCAGCGCCTTGCGGTCGGTGAATTCCAGCAGGTGCAGCGCCGCGTCGTCGGCAATCGCGATCATGCCGCCCAGGGGCGTCTCGATCCAGTCGGCGCGCAGGTCGGCGCCCCCCTGCATGCGGTGCGGCGGGTGGCCGAACAGGCGCGCGAAGGCGCCCCGGAACCCCGATGCCGAATCGAATCCGGCCTCCAGCTGCGCGTCGATCATCGCTCCTCCCTGTTCCAGGACGGTCATGGCGCGGCGCAGGCGGGCCGCCCGCGCCATCTGCAGAAAGCTGTGGCCCAGATGCCGCCGGAACAGCCGCCGCACGGTCGAGGGGTCCAGCCCCATCGCCTGCAGGTCGGCCTGGCTCCAGCGGCGGTCGGGCGCGTCGCGCAGCGCCTGCACCAGCCGCGCCACCACCGGGGGCAGCGCCCCGTCCGGGTGACAGCGCAGGCAGGCGCGGAACCCCGCCGCCCGCGCGGCACCGGCATCCGCGAACCAGCGGCAGTTCTCGGGGCGGGGCTTGCGCGCCGGGCAGGTCAGCCGGCAATAGATCCCGGTGGAGGTGACGCCCACCAGCGCCACCCCGTCATAGCCCGCGTCCCGCGCCAGAAGCGCGGCATAGAGCCGGTCGTGATCCAGTCCGTCGCGCATGGCGCCCCCCTTGCCGTCACGCCCTTATGCCACGGCCCGGCGCGGCACGGGGCGCGAAAACGGGCATCTCATCGCGACGCGCGCAGCCAGTCCAGCACCTGCGCCGCCGCCTGCCCCGCAGGCAGCGCGCCCTGCGCCACGCGGCCACCCAGATCGTCGATGCGCGCCCGCGCGGCAGGGGTCTCCAGCTGCGCCAGAAGGCCCGCGCGCAGTTCGGACAGGAACCAGTCCCGCGCCTGCTCGGCCCGGATGCGGTCGAAATGGCCATGATCGCGCCGCCAGTCGGCTAGCGCCCGCATGCGCGCCCAGGCCTCCTCCAGCCCCGCCCCCGTCGTGGCCGAGACGGGCATGGCCAGCGGAAACTCGGGCGGGTCCTGCACGCGCCTGCGCAGCAACCGCAGCGCGCCCGCGTAATCGGCCACGGTGCGGCGGGCGGCGGACAGCAAGTCGCCATCGGCCTTGTTGACCAGGATCAGGTCGGCCATCTCCATGATGCCGCGCTTGACGCCCTGCAATTCGTCGCCCCCCGCCGGGGCCAGCAGCAGGACGAACAGGTCGGCCATCTGCGCCACCAGCGTCTCGGACTGGCCGACGCCCACCGTCTCGATCAGGACGATGTCATGGCCCGCCGCCTCGCACAGGCGCACGGCCTCGCGGGTGCGGCGGGCGACGCCGCCCAGATGCGCGCTGGAGGGGCTGGGCCGGATGAAGGCGCGCGGGTCGCGCGACAAGAGCTCCATCCGCGTCTTGTCCCCCAGGATCGAGCCGCCCGACCGGGTCGAGGAGGGATCGACCGCCAGCACCGCGACGCGCAGCCCCTGCCCGGTCAGCATGGTCCCGAAGGCCTCGATGAAGGTGGACTTGCCCACCCCCGGCGTGCCCGACAGCCCGATGCGCAGGGCCTGCCCCTCGGGCAGCGCGGCGATCAGCGCCTGCGCCCGGTCGCGGTGGTCGGGGCGGGTCGATTCGACCAGCGTGATCGCGCGGGACAGCGCCCGGCGGTCGCCCGCCAGCAAGGGTGTCAGAAGTTCGTCGGTCATCGCCACTCCGCCAGCCGCCTGGCGGGAGACTGGACCAGCCGCCCCGGCGGGGCAAGCCCGGCCCGCCTTGTGCGCGGGCGCGCCCGGGCCTATCCTGCGCGCCATCCGATCGCGGAGATCCGGCCATGTCCCACATCCTGACCCGGCGCCGGCTGATGCTGTCCGCGGCCTGCGCGCTGCTTCCCGTGGTGGTCGCCGCCGAAGGGCCGCGCGACTGGAGCGACGCACCGTGGCAGCTGATGATGGTCGGCTCTCCGGCCTGTCATTTCTGCCGGGCCTGGGAGGCCGAGATCGGCCCCGGCTATGCCGCGTCGCCCGCGGGCCGGGCCGCGCCGCTGTTCCATGTCGATGTGGACGGCCCCTATCCCGACGGCCTGGCGCTGGCGCGGCGGCCGTGGATCACGCCGACCTTCGTGCTGCTGCGGGACGGGTCGGAGGTGGGGCGGGTCGAGGGCTATGTCGGCAAGCGGCACTTCCATCCGGTGCTGGGCCAGGTGATGCGCGACGCGGGGCTGGACCCCGGCGCCTGATCCGCGTCCGGGCGGGCTTTTGTCGGCGCGCGGCTTGCGCTAGTCAGGCGGCGACCCCCAAGCCGCGAAGGTGCGCCCATGCATGACATCCGTGCGATCCGAGAGAACCCCGAAGCCTTCGAGGCCGCCCTGTCGCGGCGCGGCCTGACCGGGGTCACCGCGCAGATCCTGTCGCTGGACGAGGCGCGCCGCGCCCGCATCAGTGCCGCCGAGACCGCCCAGGCCGAACAGAACCGCGCCAGCAAGGAGGCTGGCGCCGCCAAGGGCCGCGGCGACGAGGCCGCCTTCGAGCGCCTGCGCGCCCAGGTCGGCCAGGCCAAGGCCGACATCGCCGCGATGCAGGCCGAGGCCGAGGGGCTGGACGCGCAGCTGCGCGATCTGCTGATGGGCATTCCGAACCTGCCGCTGGAGACCGTCCCGGAGGGCCGCGACGAGGACGACAATGTCGAGCTGCGCCGGTGGGGCAGCCCGCGCGCCCTGGACTTCGCCCCGCGCGAGCATTTCGAGATCCCGGGCGTCGCCGCCGGGATGGATTTCCAGACCGGCGCCAAGCTGTCGGGCAGCCGCTTCGTCGTGCTGAAAGGTGCGGTCGCGCGCATCCATCGCGCGCTGGCGCAGTTCATGGTCGACCTGCATGTGGACGCGCATGGGCTGGAGGAGACCTGGACCCCCGTCCTGGTGCTGGAGCCGATGATGGTCGGCACTGGCCAGCTGCCCAAGTTCGGCGAGGACAGCTACAAGACCCGCGAGGGCTACTGGCTGATCCCCACGGCCGAGGTCACGCTGACCAACACCGTGCATGGCGACCTGCTGGAGCACTCCGCCCTGCCCCGCCGCATGGTCGCCCACAGCCAGTGCTTCCGCTCGGAGGCGGGCAGCGCGGGTCGCGACACCACCGGCATGCTGCGCCAGCATCAGTTCGAGAAGGTCGAGATGGTCTCGATCACCGATGCCGACAGCGGGCTGGCCGAACATGACCGCATGACCCGCTGCGCGGAGGCGGTGCTGGAGGCGCTGGAGCTGCCCTATCGCACCATCGTCCTGTGCACGGGCGACATGGGCGCGGGTGCGCGCATCACCCATGACCTGGAGGTCTGGCTGCCCGGCCAGGACCGCTATCGCGAGATCAGCAGCGTCAGCTATTGCGGCGACTATCAGGCGCGACGGATGAACGCCCGCTATCGCCCGGCGGGGGGTGGCAAGCCGGACTTCGTGCACACGCTGAACGGCTCCGGTCTGGCGGTCGGACGCGCGCTGATCGCGGTGCTGGAGAACGGCCAGCAGGCCGACGGATCGGTCGTCCTGCCGGCCGTGCTGCACCCCTATCTGCGCGGCGCGGGCACCCTGACGGCCGACGGCCGACTGGTCTGACAAGTCGCGCTGCGGGCGCGAAACTGTGGCAGGCCGACTCGCGTTGGCCTGCATGGCACGAACGGGATCCCTTCTTCAGATGGCGGCCGCGGCGATCTTCGTGATCAGCTGCACCCTGTTCGCCTGGCTGACGGAAAGCCCGGGCCAGCTGGATGCCGCGCGGCTGGCCGGGCCGCTGCTGCCGGTGGCCCCGCCGGACCGGACCGCCATCCCGCTGCTGTATCTGGACCCTGACAATGCCGTGATGTGGACGCTGATGATCGCCATCTGCGCCTTGGTGCTGCTGGATGCGGTCGGCCAGTGGATCGACAACACCGACCGCGAACCGGTGCGCACAGGCCGCCGCCGGGTCTGGCCCTTCATCACCGCCGCGGCGCTTCTGGCGGCGACCTGGCCCGCGCTGATCACGCTGCCGCTGCTGCTGACCGCGGTGACGACCGCCAGCGCGGTCTTGGCCACGGTGGGGGCACGCCACGCGGCAGGGCGTCACCGCCCGGCCATCGGCTTTTTCGCGGGCTGGGCCACGGCGCTGTCCTCCGCGGCACTGGCCGAACTGTCGGTCCGGCTGCTGGACCTGCCGCAGATCGCCGTGCCCGCCGTGGCGATCCTGCCTGCCGCGGCCCTGGGCATGGTCGCGCAGATGTGGATCGGGACCAGCATCGGCTATTCCGTGGCGCTGATCTGGGCGTTCTGCGGGCTGGCCATATCGACCATGGGCACCGATCCGATGATCGCGCTGGTGGCGATCATCGGGATCAGCGCGATGGCCGCCGTCCTGATCCGCGCGGCTAGCTGAGCGTCAGCTGCCCTTGGGCTTCTGGCGGTTCTTGTGCTTGGACAGCGCGCCCGACTGCACGATCTTGGTGGCCTTGGCCTTGTACGGGTTGTCGCCCCCCTGATCGCGGAAGAACAGCCGGATCGGCGTGCCCGGCATGTCGAAATCCTGCCGCAGCCCGTTGATCAGGTAGCGCTGATAGCTGTCGGGGATCTTGTCCGTATGCGTCGCCTTGACGATGAAGGCGGGCGGGCGCGTCTTGACCTGCGTCATGTAGCGCAGTCGGATGCGGCGGCCGCCCGGCGCGGGGGGCGGGTGGCTCTCGGTCATGGCGCTCAGCCACTGGTTCAGGCGCGCGGTGGACACGCGGCGGTTCCAGACCTCGTGCGCCTTGACCACGGCGTTGTGCAGCCGGTCCAGACCTTTGCCCGTGCGGGCCGACACGGTGACCAGCGGCGCGCCGCGCAGCTGCGGCAGCAGCTTCTCGAAGCTGGCGCGCATTTCGTTCAGCTTGTGGGGCTTGTCGTCCTCGAGGTCCCACTTGTTCACCGCGACCACGACGGCGCGGCCCTCGGTCTCGGCGAAATCGGCGATGCGCAGGTCCTGCGTCTCGAACGGGATCTCCACGTCCAGCAGCACGACCACGACCTCGGCAAAGCGCACCGCGCGCAGACCATCGGCCACCGACAGCTTCTCCAGCTTCTCGGTCACGCGGGCACGCTTGCGCATGCCAGCCGTGTCGAAGATGCGCATGGGCGTGCCCATGAAATTCGCGGTGACGCTGATCGAATCGCGGGTGATCCCGGCCTCGGGGCCGGTCAGCAGGCGGTCCTCGCCCAGGATCTTGTTGATCAGCGTGGACTTGCCCGCATTGGGGCGCCCGATCACGGCCATCTGCAGCGGGCGCGCCTCGGAGGGACGCCAATCCTCGGCGCCCTCGCCGGTCTCGGCATCCTCGTCGGTCAGGTCGATGTCGGTCGCGGCCTCGATGGGGGCGGGACGCTCGGCCTCGATCTGATCGGCCAGCGGCACCAACACGCGATAGAGGTCGTCCATCCCCTCGCCATGCTCGGCCGAGATGCGCAGCGGCTCTCCCAGGCCCAGGGCATAGGCCTCCATCGCCCCCGCCTCTCCGGCGCGGCCCTCGGACTTGTTGGCGGCGACGATGACATGCTTGGCGCGGCGCCGCAGGATTTCGGCGAAATACTCGTCGGCGGCGGTGACGCCGATGCGCGCATCGACCACGAACAGGCAGATGTCGGCCTCGTCGACCGCCCGCTCGGTCAGGCGGCGCATGCGGCCCTTAAGGCTGTCATCCTCGGCCATCTCGAGGCCCGCGCTGTCGATCACGACGAATCGCAGATCACCAAGGCGGCCAGCGCCCTCGCGGATGTCGCGGGTCACGCCGGGCTGGTCGTCGACCAGCGCCAGCTTTTTCCCGACCAGTCGGTTGAACAGGGTGGACTTGCCCACATTGGGCCGCCCGACGATAGCAAGGGTGAATGTCATCGGAATGCGTGCAACTGGCCGTTGCGTGCAACGACGTAAAGGGTTTGACCGGCGACCACCGGGGCCGACGCCGCCCCGCCGGGGATCTGCGCCTGCCCGACCAGCGCGCCGGAGGCGGGATCGAAGCTGCGCAACATGCCATCGCTGGAGGCGACATGCAACCGCCCTCCGGCCAGGACCGGTCCGTAATGGGCATGGACCGCGTTCTGCTTGCGCACGCGCTCGGTCGTGAAATAGGGCAGCGGCTGACGCCAGATCACCCCGCCGGTGGCTGCGTCCAGACGCACAAGCTGGGCCTGGTCGTTCACCGCGAAGACCGATCCACCCGCCACGACGACGGGGCTGTTGTCACCCTCGCGCGCGCTCCAGTCCGACAGGCCGGTGGCCAGCTCGACCGAGGCGATGCGCCCCGAGGAGGTCCCGGCATAGACGCGGCCCCCGGTGATCACCGGGTCGCCGGTCACGTCGCGGATGACCGCGATGGCGCGTCCCGGCCGCGTGCCCGCGATGGGCGCGGTCCAGGCGGTCAGGCCCGAGGCGCGATCGACCGCGACCAGCTCGCCCGAGGAGAAGGGGAAGACGACCCTGTCGCCCTGCACCGCCGGCACCGCGACGCCCATGACGCCCGATCCCGACTGTGTGCCGGCTGTCTGCCACAGCACGCGCCCGTCACTGGCGCGCACCGCATAGCCCACCGAATTGCGCGAGGCGACATAGACGACGCCATCCTGCACGGTGGGACCGCCGCTGATCGCGGCCTCGACGCGCTGGCGCCACAGGACGCCGCCGCTGGCCGCGTCCAGCGCGACCAGCTCGCCAAAGCCGGTGGTGACGTAGAGACGCCCGCCCTCATAGGCCAGCCCGCCGCCCGAGGCGCTGTCGGGGTTCTCGCGCGGAGGGGTGACGTTGCTGGACCAGACGCGGCCGCCGTTCGGCGCGGTGGCGGTCACGCCCGCGCGGCTGTCCAGCGTGAAGATCAGCCCGCCGCCCACGACCGGATCGGCGGTGATGCGATAGCGGCGGCTGTCGCCCGCGCCGATATCGGCCGACCAGATGCGCGTTCCCGCAGCACCCAGGGCCAGGTGGCCGGGCGCATGGGCCGCATTGCCGCCGCGATGGGTCCATTCGGCATTCGCCACGGGCGCGGCCAGCGACAGGGCGGTGCTGCTGACGCCCGGCGCGCCGACGACCGCGGGGCCGTCCGGCGAGGTGACGGCCAGCGGGTCCAGACGCTCTCCGGGCAGGATCACGTCGCGGTCGCCGCAACCGGCCAGCGCCAATGCGGCGGCCATCGCCAGGGTCAGTCGCTGCATCACCGTCACTCCCTCAAGCAGTCTGTCAGCCGCGTTTGGACGCGGTCATTCGGTGGGTTCGGGCGTCTCGCCCAAGGCGATCATCATCTCGGACAGGCGGCGACGCAAGGCCTCGGTCAGGCCGCTCTTGTCCTGGATCTGGCGGATCAGGGTGATCGCATCCTCGGAGCGGCCGGCCCCGATCAGCGCCACCGCCTTCTGCTCCAGCGCCAGAAGCTCGAAGGGCGCGCCCGCGCGCGACAGGCGCGTCAGGATGTCGTCGCGTTCGGCCGCATCCATCTGCGCGCCCTCCAGCATGACCAGCTTCAGCTGCGCCAGCTCTCCCAGGACGCCTTGGGGCTGGGTGCGGGCGACCTCGCGCAGGGCCTCGGCACGGGCCGCGGGGTCGTCGTCCGTGCCCGCCGCCAGCAGCCCCGCCAGCGCCTGACGCTCTGCCGAGCCCTGCGCATCGACGCCCAGGATCGCCGCGGCGTCGCCCTCGGCCTCGGCCGCCAGCACCGCATCGCCCCAGTCCTGCGCCGCCGCCCGGTCCCGCGCCGCGGCATATTCACGCCACGCGGTATAACCGACCGCCGCGACGATCAGCAGCACCACGATCCAGCCATAGCGGCGCATCACGCCATACAGCCGGTCGCGCCGCAGCTCGTCCGTGACCTCGTCGATGAAGCTGTCGTTCTGGTTGGCCATGCCTGCGCGCCCCGCCCGATCCGTCCTGTGTTTCCGTGGTCTTATACCGGCACGGGCGGAAATGCCAATGCCGGCGCGGCCCATGCAAAAGGCCCGCCCAGAGGGGCGGGCCTTTCCGGTGCCGGGAGGCGCCTCACATGCGCGAGGCGACGTTCTCCCAGTTCACCAGCTTGTCCAGGAAGTTCTCCAGATACTTCGGACGCGCGTTGCGGAAGTCGATGTAGTAGCTGTGCTCCCACACGTCGCAGCCCAGAAGCGCGGTCTGGCCGGTGACCAACGGGTTCACGCCGTTCTCGGTCTTGGTGACCTCCAGCGAGCCGTCGGCGTTCTTGACCAGCCAGACCCAGCCCGAGCCGAACTGGCCGACGCCGGCCTCGGAGAACTTCTTCTTGAAGGCCTCGACCGAGCCGAAGCTGTCGGTGATGGCCTTCTCCAGTTCGGCAGGCATGGCGCCGGGGTTCGGGCCCATCATCTCCCAGAACTGGGCGTGGTTCCAATGCTGGCTGGCATTGTTGAAGATGCCGTTCTGCGCCACGGCGCCCTTCTGATAGGTGCCGGTGACGATGTCCTCCAGCGACTTGCCTTCCCATTCGGTGCCGGCGACCAGCTCGTTCAGCTTGTCCACATAGGCCTTGTGGTGCTTGTCGTGGTGGTATTCCAGCGTCTCGCGGGACATGCCGCCGGCTTCCAGCGCGTCGTGGGAATAGGGAAGATCGGGAAGGGTGAAGGCCATGTCGCGGTCCTTTCGAAAGGGTTGCTCGGTTCGGCGCGGACGGTCGCGCATTCCGCGGACCAACGCAAGGGGCGGACCGGGGTTCCGGTCCGCGCCCGCGTCAGCGCGGGGCCAGATGGCTGCCGGGCAGCGCCGCGTTGGTCAGGATCAGCCCCAGGTAATCGGCGGTGGAGCGGAACCCGATGACGCGGAACCCCCCGTCGATGCGCCAGAGCGCGGCCGCCGTCTGCGCCATGCGGGTGCGGCGCAGATGGCCTTCGGGAAAGCGCGCGGCATCGACCGGGGCCAGCTTGGCCACCACATCGGCCGCCCCCGGCCCGGTCACGTCGAAGACCGCGCGGGCATCCGACATGTCGACCGCCATCCCGTGCGTGCCGGTCAACGCCTGCTCCAGATCGCGCAGCGCGGCGGCGGTCTCCGCGGCGGGCAGGACCAGCAGCAGCTCGTCCGGGGACATCCAGGCCAGGCTGCGGCTGCCGTCGGTCACGATGCCGGTGCGCTCGGGGACGGCCAGGCCCGCGGCCTCGGCCAGCGCGTCGCCGGCCTCCTCCAGATCGGCGCGGACGGCGATCATGCCCAGGTCGGTGACCCGCGTGACGGTTGCAAGTGCCTCAGCCATTCAGGCGGCTCCCTTCCTTGTCGTAGAAGACCGGATCAACGATCCGCGCCTGCATCACCGTGCCGTCGGGCATGGGGAAATCCAGCACCTGCCCCATGCGCGCCGGGCCGTGCCGCACCAGCCCCATGGCGATGGGCCTGCCCAGGGTCGGGGAGTGATAGCTGGACGTCACGCGCCCCTGCGTCCGGCGCTGGCCGTTGGGGTTGGTGCCCTCGTCCACGGCATAGGCGCCGTCGGGCAGGACCTTGCCGGTCAGGCTCTCCAGCCCGACCAACTTCCAGCGGTTGCCGTCGGTCATGTGCAGGCGGCGATGCGCGCGCTTGCCGATATAGTCGGCCTTCTTCTTGGAGATCGCCCAGTCCAGCCCCAGATCCTGCGGGATGATGGTGCCGTCGGTCTCGTCCCCGATCATGATGAAGCCCTTTTCGGCCCGCATCACATGCATGGCTTCGGTGCCATAGGGGGTTAGCCCCAGATCGCGCCCGGCCTCGTGCAGACGCTCCCACAGCTCGAGCCCGCGATTGGCGGGCACGGCGATCTCGTAGCTCAGCTCGCCCGAGAAGCTGATGCGGAAGATGCGCGCCGGGATGCCCGCAATGTCGCCTTCGGCCCATTGCATGAAGGGCAGCGCCTCGGCCGACAGGGCGATGCTGCCCGGCAGGCGTTCCAGCAGGGCGCGGGCCTTGGGGCCGGCCACGGCGATCTGGGCGAACTGTTCGGTCAGGTTGGCGGTGTGGACCTTCCAGTCCCACCATTCGCATTGCAGCCAGTCCTCCATGTGCCCATGGATGCGGTCCGCGCCGCCGGTGGTGGTGTGGCACAGCCAGCTGTCGTCGGACAGGCGCGCCACGACGCCGTCATCCATCAAGAACCCGTTCTCGTTGCACATCAGGCCATAGCGGCATTTCCCGACCGGCAGCGTGGACATCATGTTGGTATAGAGCATGTCCAGGAAGCGCCCAGCATCCGGCCCCTTGACCAGGATCTTGCCCAGGGTCGAGGCGTCTAGCGTGCCGACGCCCGCCCGCACCGCCCGGATCTCGCGGGCGACGGCGGCATGGCGGTCCTCCCCGGCGCGGGGATAGGCATAGGGGCGGCGCCATTGGCCCACCGGCTCCCAGCTGGCGCCGTGGGTCTCGTGCCAGGCATGGATCGGCGTCTTGCGCAGCGGCTGGAAGGCGTCGCCCTTGGCCTCGGCCGCGATGGTGGCCAGGGTCAGCGGCGTGTAGGGCGGCCGGAAGGTCGTGGTGCCGGTCGCCTGGATCGGCTGGTTCAGCGCGCTGGACAGGACCGCCAGACCGTTGATGTTGGAAAGCTTGCCCTGATCGGTCGCCATGCCGAGCGTGGTGTAGCGTTTGGTGTGCTCGACGCTGGCATAGCCCTCGCGGGCGGCCAGTTCGACATCGGTGACCTTCACGTCGTTCTGGAAATCCAGCCACATCTTGGCGCGCAGCCTGTAGGGCGCGCGGGCGGGCATGACCCAGACGGGCATGGTGGCACCCTCGGCGCGTTCCAGATCGCCCGCGCAGGCCAGATCGCCATTGGCGGCCCCGGCCACGGTGACATTGCCCTGCCCGTCCGCACCCAGAGGCGGGCGGTCGGGATCGGGGCGGAACATGGCGGCGGCCTCGTCCCAGGTCAGCTTGCCGCCGCAATGGGACCACAGATGCACGACCGGCGACCAGCCGCCCGACATCGCGACCACGTCGCAGTCGATGGCGCGGGTCGGCCGGCCCTCGGACTGCTGGTCGCAGAGCGTGACCCCCTCGACATGGCGGCCGCCCTTGACCTTTGCGACGGCGCTGCCGGTCAGGACGGTGATGCCCGCGGCCCGGGCGGCCTGCGGCAGCGCGCCGTTGGCCTCGGGGCGCGCGTCGACGATGGCGGGCACCTCCAGCCCCGCGGCATGGGCGGTCAGCGCGGTGCGATAGGCGTCGTCGTTGTTGGTGACCACGACGATGCGCCGGCCCGGCGCCACGCCGTAATCGGCGATGAAGTCGCGCACCGCGCTGGCCAGCATCACGCCGGGCACGTCGTTGCAGGCGAAGGACAGCGGACGCTCGAGCGCGCCGGTCGCGGTGATGACGCGGCCCGCGCGGATGCGCCACAGGCGCTGGCGGGGCAGGCCCTGGTTCGGGTCGTGATCGGCCAGCGATTCCCGCGCGATCAGATAGCCGTGGTCATAGAGGCCGGTGGCCATTGTGTTGCGGCGCAGGGTCACGCCGTCGCGGCCCCGCAGGTCGGACAGAAGCGCGTCGATGGCGGCCTGCCCGCCCTCATGATCGGTCGGCGTGCGCCCGCCCCAATGGCCGTCCTGCTCCAGCACCAGGACCGTGCCGCCCGCCTCAGCCGCCTCGCGCGCGGCGGTCAGGCCCGCGATGCCGCCGCCCACCACGACCGTGTCGGCAAAGCCGTAGGCCTGCTCATACCGGTCCGGATCGGGATCGGTCGGCGCCCGGCCCAGCCCCGCGCTGCGCCGGATGACGGGTTCGAAGAGATGCTTCCAGAAGGGGCGCGGATGGATGAAGGTCTTGTAGTAGAAACCCGCCGGGAAGACCGGCGACAGCCAGTTGTTGATCGCGCCCACATCGGCATCCAGGCTGGGCCAGCAGTTCTGGCTGCGCGTGACCATGCCATGCACCAGCGGCGTGACGGTGGCGCGCTGGTTGGGTTCGAACCGACCGCCCTGGCCCAGGCCCAAGAGCGCGTTCGGCTCCTCCGCGCCGGAGGCCACGGGGCCGCGCGGGCGGTGATACTTGAAGGACCGGCCCATCAGCATCTGGCCATTGGCCAGAAGCGCCGAGGCCAGCGTGTCGCCGGACAGCCCGCGCAGGTGCCGGCCGTCGAAGCGGAAGGACAGCTGATGCGCCCGGTCGATGCGGCGGCCGCCGGAGGGCAGGCGGAAGGGAGGCGTGTGGGTCATTCGGCGTGGCCTTCGGCGGGGGTGGTCCAGTCGGGGGTCCAGTCGGGGCGGGCCTTGCGGATCGCGGCGACGATCTCGGCGGGCGGATGCGGGGTCTGCGCGCGGTAGGTGCCGAAAACCTGCAGCGTCGCGGTGCAGCGCGCGGCCAGGAACCACTTGCCGCAGCCATAGGCATGGCGCCAGCGTTCGAAATGCACGCCCTTGGCGTTCTTGCGGGCAAACAGATAGGCCTCGAAATCGGCATCGCTGCCCTCGGGGCCGACGCGGGTCAGATGGGCCTCTCCGCCGGGATGCAGTTCGGTCTCCTCGGCCGTCACGCCGCAATAGGGGCAGGTCAGGATCAGCATGAGGGCTCCGTTGCGGCTGAGAGGGGGATGGGGTGCACATGCGAAAGGGCACCGCAGCGGCCAAGGCCGGCGGTGCCCGTCATCCGACATCCTGTCGGAGGAAGGCCGGGGGCTGACTGCCCCCGGACCCCCGTTGCGGCGCGCGGCCCGAGGGCGCGCGCGGAATGTGCGGTATCAGTTCGCCGGAGCGGGTGCCGGGGCGGCAGGCTCGGCCGGAGCGTCAGTCGCAGGCGGGCTGTCGGTCTCGACGGTGACGGCAGGGGCGTCAGTCGCCGGCGCGGCATCGGGGGTCTCGACGGTGACATTGGTGGTGTCGCCCGCGACCGGATCGGTCGTGGCCACGCCGGTCTCGCCGCCCGACATGAAGAAGAACAGCAGCGCCACGACGACGACGATGCCGCCGACGATGAAGTAGAGGCCGTTGTTGTTGCGGTCAGCCATGGTGAACCCTTTCGGTCAGTTCTGTCATGCCCGATAAATCCGCAGCACCGTCCCAAGGTTCCGTTCCCGCTCGACATTCCGCGCCCCCAGTCAGTGCGCCACGCCGGCGGCGACGGATTCGTCGATGAACCGCCCCTCGCGGAAGCGGTTCAGCCCGAAATCGGCGGCCAGCGGTCCGGGCGTGCCCTTGGCGACCAGTTCCGCCATGGCCCAGCCCGATCCGGGGATCGCCTTGAACCCGCCGGTGCCCCATCCGCAATTGACCAAGATGCCGCCCACCGGCGTGGCCGACAGGATCGGCGAGCGGTCGCCGGTCATGTCCACGATGCCGCCCCATTGCCGCAGCATCTTGAGGCGCGAGATCATCGGGAAGGTCTCGATCAGGGCGCGCACGGTCTCCTCGACATGCTGCCACGACCCGCGCTGCGTGAAGTTGTTGAACCCGTCGGTGCCGCCGCCGATCACCATCTCGCCCTTGTCGGATTGCGACATGTAGCCGTGGACGGTGTTGGCCATCACCACGACATCCATGCAGGGCTTGATCGGCTCGCTGACCAGCGCCTGGAGCGCGACGCTCTCGATGGGCAGGCGGAAGCCCGCCATGGCGGCCAGCTGGCTGGAATGGCCCGCCACCACGATGGCCAGCTTCTCGCAGCCGATGCGGCCCTTGGAGGTGTTGACCGCGCGGACCTGGCCGCCCTCGGTCTCGACCCCGGTGACCTCGCAGTTCTGGATGATGTGCATGCCCATGTCGGAACAGGCCCGCGCATAGCCCCAGGCCACCGCGTCATGGCGCGCCGTGCCGCCGCGCGCCTGATAGAGCCCGCCCAGCACCGGATAGCGCGGCCCGTCCAGATTGATGATCGGCACCTTGGCCTTCAGCTGCTGGGGGTCCAGCCATTCCGTCTGAACGCCCTGGAGGTTGTTGGCATAGACGGTGCGCTTGTAGCCGCGGATCTCGTGCTCGGTCTGCGCCAGCATGATCAGGCCGCGGGGGCTGAACATGATGTTGTAGTTCAGGTCCTGCGACAGGGTCTCATAGAGGCTGCGCGCCTTCTCGTAGATCGCGGCCGAGGGGTCCTGGAGATAGTTGGACCGGATGATCGTCGTGTTGCGACCCGTGTTGCCGCCGCCCAGCCAGCCCTTCTCGATCACCGCAACGTCGGTGATGCCGAAGTTCCGGCCCAGGTAATAGGCCGTGGCCAGCCCGTGCCCGCCCGCACCGACCACGATCACCTTGTAGCGCGATTTCGGTTCCGGGCTGGCCCAGGCCCGCGTCCAGCCCTTGTGCTGACGCAGCGCCTCGCGGGCGATGGCAAAGACGGAATAGCGGCGGGCGGGGTGGTTCTCGGGCATGGTGCCTCTCGGGATGGGTCGGGTGCACCATGGCGGGGGGCGGGCCGGGCCTCAAGGCGCCTTGCGGCAGATCGCGGCGAAATGCGACATGCGACATTCGTGTGGGCAGGATGCTGCCGCCTTCCGGTTCGCGGCCATCCGCGCTAGGAACGCGGCAATGGAGGTGCCGATGTTCTGGATCCTGGCCGCGGGCATGACCCTGCTGAGCGCGTTTGCCATCCTGTCGCCCCTGCGCCGGGGCCGGGGCGACGCCGTGCCCGCCGCGGCCTTCGACCTGCGCGTCTATCGCGACCAGCTGGCCGAGGTCGATCGCGACCTGGCCCGCGGCGTCATCGCCCCCGACGAGGCCGGGCGCCTGCGCGCCGAGATCGGCCGCAAGGTGCTGGACGCCGACCGCCGCCTGCGCGAGGCCGCGCCCGCCGCATCGCGCGGCGCGGGGATGGGTGCGGCGGCCGTGCTGGTCGCGGCGCTGGCCGGGGGTCTGGCGCTCTACTGGCGCGAGGGGGTGCCCGGCGCGCCCGACATGCCGCTGTCGGCGCGCATCGCCGCCGCCGATGCGGCCTATCGCGACCGCCCCTCCCAGGCCGAGGCCGAGGCCCGCGCCCCCGCGCGTCCCGCCCCGGACCTGTCCGGCGTCGATCCCGAATACCTGTCCATGATCGAGCAGCTGCGCGCCACGGTGGCGCGCAATCCCGACGACCCGGAGGGGCTGGCGCTGCTGGCCACGCATGAGATGCGGCTTGGCAACCTGCCCGCCGCCCGCGAGGCGCAGGCGCGGCTGGTCGAGCTGTCCGGCGACGCGGCCCAGCCCACCGCCCTGATGCAGCTGGCCACGCTGATGATCGAGGCCGCGGGCGGCGTCATCACCGCCGAGGCCGAGGCGCTTCTGGACCGCGCGCTGGCGCGCGACGCGACCCTGCCCCAGGCCCGCTATCTGCGCGGCGTCCTGTTCATCCAGAACGGCCGCCCGGACCTGGCCTTCCCGATCTGGCGGCGCCTGCTGGAGGAGGGTCCCGAGAGCGCGCCCTGGATCCCCTCGATCCGCGAGGCGATCGAGGAGCTGGCCTGGCTGGCGGGCGACGACGAATACCGCGCGCCCCCCGCCCCCGAAGCCTCGCCCCTGCCCGGCCCCGACGCGGAGGCCTTGGCGGCCGCCGGCGCCATGTCCGCCGAGGATCAGCAGCAGATGGCCCGCGACATGGTCGCCCGCCTTCAGGGCCGCCTGGCCGAACGGGGCGGCTCGCCCGAGGAATGGGCGCGGCTGATCGCGGGCCTTGCCGTGCTGGGCGAGGCCGAGCAGGCCCACGCCATCCTGACCGAGGCCCGGCAGCGGTTCGGCCAGATCCCCGAGGCCATCGCCCCCATAGACCGGGCCGCGACCGAGGCGGGGTTGGAGCGATGATCCACGAGGAGATGACCGATTTCGCCGCGGCCCTGCCCCGCTTCGGCGCGCTGGCCGGGCTGGATCTGGGGACCAAGACCATCGGCGTGGCCGTCAGCGACGGGATGCGCGGCGTGGCCTCGCCCCTGACCACGATCCGCCGGACCAAGTTCACGCAGGACGCGCAGGCGCTGCTGGCGCTGATCGCGGAACGGGGGCTGGCCGGGCTGGTCCTCGGCCTGCCGCGCAACATGGACGGGTCCGAAGGCCCGCGCGCCCAGGCCACGCGCGCCTTTGCCCGCAACATGACGCGGCTGACCGACCTGCCCATCGCCTATTGGGACGAACGCCTGTCCACGGTCGCCGCCGAACGCGCGCTGCTGGAGGGCGACACCTCGCGCAGGCGCCGGGCCGAGGTCATCGACCAGGTCGCCGCGGGCTACATCCTGCAGGGCGCGCTGGACCGTCTGCGCCATATCGAAGCCCATGGCTAGGGGCGCGCCCGCCGCGCGCCAGCGCGGCCTACGGCCAAGCGGCAGCGTTCGGGCCGGGCTTCGCACGGCCCGTCCCCCCTCTCCCGCGCTCCGGCCCGCGGGGCCGCGCCCGTGACCGCCATCGAAAGCCCCTGCGTCAGGCTCTGCCGCATCGACGCGGAGAGCGACCTCTGCCTCGGCTGCCACCGCACCCTGGCCGAGATCGCGGCTTGGGGCCGCATGTCGCCGCAGGCCCGCGCCGCCGTCATGGCCGAACTGCCCGCGCGTCAGCCGGCCTCGGACAGGCCCCGGCGCGGGTCATAGGCGTTCTCGCGCCGCCACTCCTCGAAGAAGGCCGCCAGCTTCGCGTCCACCTTGGGCGGCATGGCGATGCGCAGCTCGACATGCTGATCGCCCCCGTTCACGCCCCGCCCCCGCAGCCGCAGCCGCTGGCCCGAGGTCGCGCCCCGCGGAATGGTCAGGTTCACCGGCCCGTCGATGGTCGGCGCGGCGACCTTGCCGCCCAGCACCGCCTCATCCAGGCTGATCGGCAGAACCAGGTGGATGTCGTCGCCCTCGCGGCGGAACTGCGGATGCTCGGCCACCCGCACCTCCAGATAGGCATCGCCCGGCTCGCCGCGGCCCATGCCCGGCTCGCCCTTGCCGCGCAGGCGGATCACCTGCCCCTCGCGCACGCCCTTGGGGATGGTCACCTCCAGCGTGCCGCCCTGGGGCAGGGTCACGCGGCTGCGCCCGCCGCGCGCGGCGGTCAGGAAATCAACCTGCAGCATCAGCCGCAGGTCCTGCCCGCGCATGTCCGCACGCCCGCCGCCAAAGCCGCCAAAGCCCCCGAACCCGCCAAATCCCCCGCGCGGCCCCGCGCGCTGGCCGAACAGGTCGGCGAAGACGTCCGACAGGTCGGGGTCGCCGCCATGGCCCGGCGCCTCGCCGAAGGGATGGCCGCCCGGCCGCCCCTGCCAGCGCGGCGCCTGCTCCTGCCCCTGGGCGTTGATCTCGCCCGCGTCGAAGCGGCGGCGCTGCTCGGAGTCCTTCAGCAGGTCATAGGCCGCCGACGCCTCCGCGAAGCGGCGCGCCGCCGCCGGGTCCGGGTTCAGGTCCGGATGATCGGTCTTGGCGATGCGCCGATAGGCCTTCTTGATCTCGTCCGCGCTGGCGCCGCGCGCGACGCCCAGAGCCGCATATGGATCACCAGCCATGCCGAACCCCCAGCTTTCATCGTGTCGTCAGGAAGATAGAGGCGAAATGCCGCGCATCAATAGGGCAGAGGATGGGCCTTGTGCAGCCGCTCGATGCCGCGACGCAGCTCGTCGGGCAGATCGCGGCCCAGACCGGCGATCAGGTGGCGCAGCTGCTCCAGGCTGGTCGCCCCGATGATCGGCACCACCTTGAAGGGCCGAGTCAGCTGCCAGGCGATGACCATGTGGATCACGTCCCAGCCATGCTCGCGCGCCAGCGCGCCATAGGCCGCGGCCGCCTTGACCCCGCGCCCCGTCTTGCGCCCGCCCAGGTTGCCCTGACCGCCGGTCGCCTTGTCCACCGCCGCGCGGCTGCCCTCGGGCAGGGCGCCGTCGGCGTATTTCCCGGTCAGCAGCCCCGCCGCCAGCGGCGAATAGGACAGAAGCGTCACGTCCTCGTTCACCGCGGCCTCCGCCAGATCGGTGTCGTAGAGACGATAGAGCGGCGAATATTCGTTCTGGATCGCGGCCATGCGCGGCCCGCCGATGCGGTCGGCCACGTCGCACCACCGCGTCAGCCCCCAGGCCGATTCGTTGGACAGGCCCGCCGCGCGGATCTTGCCCGCCGCGACCGCATCCTTGAGGGCGCCCAGCACGTCCTCCATATGGGCCAGCGTCGCGGCCTTGTCCTGCCCCGAAGGATCGAACCCCCAGTTCTGCCGGAACCCGTAGGAGCCGCGCACCGGCCAGTGCAGCTGATAGAGGTCGATCCGGTCGGTCTGCAGCCGGCGCAGCGAGGCGTCGATGCAGGCCCGCACCGTCGCCCCGTCGAAGGGCGCGCCGTCGCGGACCATCTGGCTGGGCCCGGTGATCTTGGTGGCGACCTCGACGCGGTCGCGGTTGCCGTCCCGCGCCAGCCAGCGGCCCAGGATCTCCTCGGACACGCCGATCGTCTCGCGGCGGACGGGGTTCACGGGATACATCTCGGCGCAGTCCATGAAGGTCATCCCGACCTCGACCGCGGCATCCATCTGCGCATGGGCGTCGGCCTCGGCGGTCTGGTTGCCGAAGGTCATCGTGCCCAGACAGATCCGGCTGACCTCGACCGCGCTGCCGCCCAGTTTCACACGTTCCATCCGACCACTCCTGCTTGCGATGTCGCGCGCAGGCTAGCGATCGCGGCGGCGGGCGCAACCCGCGCGCATGCCGCATGGGGCGCGATCTCGGCAGCTACGGCAAAAAAGGGCGCCACGAGGGCGCCCTTGATCGACTGAAATGCGGGCAAGACGCCCAAACCGAAAATACGCGCAACAGGCGCTTGTTAGCGTTTACACCCGGCAGGCCGTGACGGGTATAGCCCCAGAAGGCTATGTTGCCCCCACGCCACGCCTTCCCGAGACCCCCACCTTGCCCGCCCCGCCCGCCGCCCCTATCTGGTCCGAACATCTCCGTTCACCCTGAAGAGCCCCGCCATCGCCATGCCCCGCCACCCGATGTCCTGCCCATGTCCCTGAACACGCTGCCCCAGATCGAGGAGACGCTGGCGACGCTGGCGCCGCGCGGCTTCACGATCGGGCTGCACATCCGCTATTCGCGGCCGGTCCGGCGGGTCTCGACCTATCCGTCACGCTGGATCCAGACCTACACCCGCGCCAATCTGGGGGTGGGCGATCCGATGATGATCTGGTGCGTGATGCACGAGGGCACGATCCGCTGGTCCGAGCTGCCCGCACTGCTGCCTGACCCGCTGGACGTGCTGGGGCAGGCCAGAGCCCACGGGCTGCCCTACGGCGCGGCGATCTCGGTCGGACCGGCCGAATCGCGGTCCTACATCGGCGCGGCGCATGCCACGCGCGAGTTTACCGACGCCGAGATCGCACAGATGGCCGCGCTGCTGCACCAGGCCCATGACATCGTGGGTCAGGGGACGGCGCTGCGCCCCATCCTGATCGACGCGCTGGAGGCCATCGCCTGCGGGATGACCTATGACCAGGCCTGCGAGGCCCTGGGCATCTCGCGCACCGCGCTGCGTTATCGGCTGAGGACGGCACGGGCTGCCCTGGGCGCCGAGGATACGCCGCAGGCGATCCGCAAGGCCATCGACGCGGGGCTGCTGAACGGGATCAGCATCTCAGGGCTGGCCAAGGGGTTCCCGGTCGGGCCGGAGTGACGCCCTCAGGCGCGCCTGCGTCGCCAGCGCAACCGGGGCCAGTGCCAGTGCCGGATCAGACCCTTGCGCTTGCCCAAGGGCTCGAAGATCTTGTCGGGGCCTTCGGGGTCCAGGATCTCGTTGTCGGCCAGCCAGGCCTGGAAATCGGTCAGCTCGGGGATCTCGTAGGGGATCAGCGTGCGCCCCTCGCCCTGCGGACCGCGATGCGCCTCGATGGCCGCGATCAGGCCGCCATGCGCCGCGATGGCCTCGGACACCGCTTCGCGGGAGAGGGCCAGATGCTCGGCCAGCATGTCGTCGCGCAGTGCGGTGATGCGCGCGCGCGTGACATCGGCGCCGGGGCGGTCGGCGGCCAGCATCACGTCGCATTCCGTGTCCAGCCGCATCGAGCGGTTGTTGAAGTTCGACGATCCGACCCGAAGATACAGGTCGTCCACGATCATCACCTTGGCATGGACATAGATCTCGGCCCCCTTGGCGGTGACCGGGTGATAGATGCGCAGCCGACCGCGGTGATCCAGCCGCCGCAGCGCCTCGACCAGCTGCGCGCGGGCGGTGTCCATCGCCAGAGGTTCCAGCCAACCCTGCGCGCCGACCGGGTTGATGATGACGATCTCGGGCGGGTCCTCCTCGACCAGGCGGCGGGCGATGGCCTGCGCGATCCGGCGCGAGGCGAAATACTGGCTCTCGGCATAGATCACCCGCTGCGCGCGGGCGATCAGGTCCAGATACATCTGCTCGATCTCGAAGGCGGGATGCACGTCGGGGATCTCGGGGCGGGTCCGCGCGATGGCCAGCGGCACGTCGCGGAAGGTCGGCGCCAGCCCGTCCGGCCAGCAGCGCGAGCTGTCGCTGATCGGGGACAGCTCCTCGCCGCAGGCGATGCGCCACCGGTCGCGCGCCAGATCGCCCAGGGCCCGCGCGGCCGGTCCGTCGAAGGCGGTCGTCGCGTCGTGCCAGGGCTTCAGCGGCTTGCCCGAGGCGCTGACCCGGCGCGGGTCGTCGTCGACATGCTCGCGCGTGTCCCACCGCCCCTCGGTCATGTCGATGCCGCCGCAGAAGGCCAGGCAGTCGTCGATGACCACGATCTTCTGGTGGTGGCTGCTGGCCAGGGGATGCTTGCCGTCCAGGCGCAGCGTGATACGCGGATGCATCTTCCAGCGCAGGATCGTCAGCAGGGTCGATCCGCGGAACAGCGATTTGAGCGCGCCCGTATCCCATCGCAGCAACCGCACGTGTAGCGTGGGCGTGCGCCGCGCCAGCCACATGACGAAATCGCCCAGGGCCGCCGGGCCGCCGTCGGAATTGTCGCCCAGATGGATGCGGGCGTCGAAATCCCACCCGATCATCAGGATCGAATGGCGCGCCTGGAGCATCGCCTGACGGACGGTGCGGAAATAGTCGTCGGCATCGGTGATGACGGCGAAGCGGCCGGACTGCTCGACCCGCCAGCAATTCCACCCCGGGCGTGCCAGCCGATCCGTTGATCCATCCATTCTGTTCCGCCGACCTTTCCAGACTGTCGCTCCGCGGGCGCGCGGCCGGCAGAGGTCTCGCGCAGCATCCGACGCGTGAGCCCGAACGCGCGCGGCGGGTGCCGGTTCCCGCCGCGCGCAGATTTTTTCGGGCGCCGTCGCGCAGCGCCCGTCTGGTCAGCCGAACAGGGCGTTGCAGATCAGCAGCATGACCAGCGACGAGGCCCAGGCCAGCGTGGTCGGGACCGACCACAGCAGCATCTGGTGCTTGGCCTGCTTGACCCCCAGGATGCGGTTGATCACCCAGAAGTAGCTGTCGTTGAAATAGCCGAAGACCATCGACCCGATCGCCGCGGCCTGGGCGGCGAAGACCATGTTCACGTCGCCCATGCCGACCAGGATCGGCGCCGAGATCGACGCGCCGGTGATCATCGCGACCGTGCCCGAGCCTTGGATCAGGCGCACCAGCGAGCTGATGACAAAAGGGATCAGCACGGCGGGGATGGCCAGGCCCGCGACGGCCTGGCCGATCACGTCGCCCGCGCCGCTGTCGCGCAGCACCGAGCCCAAGGCCCCGCCCGCGCCGGTGACCAGCAGGATGATGCCGGCGCTTTCGACGCCCTTCTCCATCTCGGTCAGGACCTCGTCGCGCGGCCGGCCGGGCACCAGCGTGTAGATCGACACCAGAAGGCCGAGCGCCACGGCGATGACCGGGTTGCCGAAGAAGGCCATGGCCTGGACCAGCAGGGTCGCCTCCAGCGCCTCGTTCCCCGAGGCCCGCACCACGGTCGTGGCGATGGTGTTCAGGAAGATCAGCACGATGGGCAGCAGCAGCGGCAGGACCGACAGGCCCAGGGAGGGCAGGACCTTCTGGCGCTCATCGGCGGCGGTCTCAAACTGGCGATAGGCGGCGGCGATGTCCTCGCCGGTATCGGCCTGGATCATCCGCTCCAGCCGGGGGCCCATCGCGCGGGCATAGAAGACGATGACCGCCATGCCGGGAATGGTGAAGACGATGCCCCAGAGGATCATCAGCCCCAGGTCGATGTCGAAGATGCCCGCGACGCCCAGGGGGCCGGGGGTCGGCGGCACGGCATGGTGGGTCAGCATCAGCCCGCCCGCCAGCGCGATGCCAAGCGTCAGCACCGACTTGCCCGAGGACCGCGCCAGCGCCTTGACCAGCGGCGACAGGATCACGAAGGCGCTGTCGCAGAAGATCGGGATCGACACGATATAGCCCGTCAGGACCATCGCCCAATCCTCGCGCTTTTTCCCGACCCAGCGGATCAGCGAATAGGCCATCTGCTCGGCCGCGCCCGAGATCTCCAGGATGCGGCCCATCATCACGCCGAAGCCGATCACCAGGCCGATGGTGGACAGCGTGCGGCCGAACCCGGTGGTGATCGAGTTGATCACGTCGGCGGGCATCATGCCGCCGATCAGGCCCGACACGGATGCCGCAATGACCAGCGCGATGATCGCGTGGACCTTGGTCTTCACAACCAGGAAGATCAACAGGAAGATGGCAAAGCCAAGTCCCGCGATCAGCTGGAACTCCATTCCGGGTTCAGCCATGGGTTAGTCCTCCACTGCGCCCGCCACGGGGCGCCTCCAGTTGAAAAGTCTCAGCGATCCGCCAGGAACTGCGTCAGGATCGCGTCGAAATCGGTATCCGCGCCAAAGCCCAAGGCGCGCGCGCGCGTCACGTCGAAGGCGCCGGGCCAGCTGCAGACGATGTCGATGACGCGCTGGTCGCGGGTCAGGGTCACGCGGGCGCGGGCGTCCGCACCCACCAGCCGCTCCAGGCTGTCCAGCATCTCGGCCGGGGTCGCGGTGATGCCGGGCAGGTCCATGACGCGGTTGATGCCCAGATCGGCCGCCGGGATGCGGCCCGCGCGGACCAGGTTCGCGACCGCCACGCCCGGAGAGCTGATCCACAGCCGCGTGTCCAGCGGCACGGGGCATTCCGACGCCTCCCCCGCCACCGGTTCGCGGATGATGCCGGAGACAAAGCTGGAGGCCGCGGAATTGGGCGCGCCGGGGCGCACGCAGATCGTGGGCAGGCGCACCGTCAGCCCGTCGACGAAGCCCTTGCGGCTGTATTCGCTGACCAGCAGTTCGCCGATGGCCTTGCCGCAGCCATAGGAGGACTGGGGCATCAGCGCCATGGTCGGCGGCACCACCTCGGGCATCGCGCCGCCGAACACGGCCAGCGAGCTGGTGAAGACGAAGCGCGGCGCGCGGTCCAGCCTGCGGCAGGCCTCCAGCAGCAGGCGGGTGGCGTCGACGTTGATGTATAGGCCGGTGTCGAA
This sequence comes from Paracoccus sp. NIOT.M2S5SZ12, assembly GCF_057748165.1. Lineage (NCBI taxonomy): Bacteria > Pseudomonadati > Pseudomonadota > Alphaproteobacteria > Rhodobacterales > Paracoccaceae > Paracoccus > Paracoccus sp. NIOT.M2S5SZ12. The sequence goes on along the minus strand of NZ_JBYLFR010000001.1, from coordinate 257,568 downwards.
GTCCTCTTCGGACTGGCCCGAAAGCACCGCAGCCAGGTGATAGACGGTGTCCGCGCCGCCCGACAGCGCGCGGGCCACGGCATCCGCGTCGTCGATGGAGCCGACCAGGCTCTCCACCCGCGCGTCGTCGACCGGGCAGGCCACGCGGTCCAGCGACACGATGCGCTCCGCGCCGTCCTCCAGCAGGGCCGCGATCAGGCGCGCGCCCAGGAACCCGGCGCCGCCGGTCACGATAATGGTCATTGGCTCTCTCCCTTCAGGTCGGGGGCCAGGATCACCTGCAACCCCATCTCGCGCAGCGCGTCCGCCGCGCCTGCGTCGATGCCCGCATCGGTCACGACCGTGTCGAAGACCGAGACGGGCAGGATGTTCATCGCCGCCACCGCGCCGTATTTCGTCGAATCCGACACCAGCACGGCGCGGCGCGCGCGATCGACCGCGACGCGCTTGACCGGGCCCTTGGCCTCGGAGGGCGAACTCAGCCCCGCCACCGTCCAGGACGAGGTCGAGATGAAGGCGATGTCATAGTTGAACCGCGCCAGCGCCTCGGACGCGGCACCGCCCACGCAGGACTGGTTCGCGCGTTCGACCAGTCCGCCGCTGTGATAAAGCGTGCAGTCGGAATGCGTGGAGAGCCAGGCGCAGATGACGAAGTCGTTCGTGACCACCGTCAGCCCCCGCCGCCCGGCGATCTGGCGCGCCAGCTCCAGCATCGTCGTGCCCGCGTCCAGATAGATCACCATGCCGTCGCGGACCAGCTCGGCCGCCGCCTGCCCCATCGCGCGCTTGGCCGCGGTGTTGATCGCGGCCTTCTGCAGATGCGGCAGCTCCTGCGCCAGGCGGCGTGACAGGCGCACGCCGCCGGTGACGGAGGAGACGCGCCCCGCCTCCTCCAGCGCCTGGATGTCGCGGCGCACGGTCATGTGCGACACGCCGAGACGCTCCACCAGATCGGCGATGCTGACGATGTCGCGTTCGGCCAGGCAGGACAGGATGAACTGCTGGCGCTCGGCCGGGATCATGACACCGCGCGCAGATAGGGCGCGGCCCAGCCCAGACCGTCCTCGGTCCGGCCGCGCGGGTTGTATTCGCAGCCCATCGGCCCGTCGAACCCAGTGCGATCGAAGGCCGCGAAGATCTCGGCATAGTTCAGCTCGCCCGTGTCGGGTTCGTGGCGGTCTGGGACGCCCGCGATCTGGACATGGCCATAGGCGCCCTTCAACCGCTCGATCCGGCGGATGATGTCGCCGTCCATGATCTGCGTGTGATAGACGTCGAACTGCAGCAGCACGTTGCGGCGATCCAGGCGTTCGATCAGGGCCAGCGTCTGGTCCTGATGGGCGATGAAGTATCCCGGCACGTCGCGGCTGTTCAGCGGCTCGATGCTGATGAACAGGCCGGCGGTGGCGGCCATGTCGGCGGCCTCGCGCAGGTTTTCGGTCCAGACCGCCTCGCAGGCGGCGCGGTCGGGTTCATCGGCGGTGATCCCGGACATGACGTGGATGCGCGGGCAGCCCAGGCCCGTGGCATAGGTGATCGCCTGCTCGACGCTGGCGCGGAACTCGGCGCGCTTGCCCGGACGCGCGGCAAAGCCCCGCTCGCCCGCCGCCCAATCGCCCGCGGGCGCGTTGATCAGCGACAGGCGCAGCCCGTTGCGGTCCAGCCGGGTCTTCACCACCTCGATGGGATGGTCATAGGGGAACAGGAACTCGACCGTGTCAAAACCCGCGGCACCCGCCCGGTCGAACCGGTCCAGAAAGGGCGCGTCGTTGAACAGCATCGAAAGGTTCGCGGCAATGCGGGTCATGTCAGTATCCTCCGCCCAGTTGGGCGATCTCGGCCTCGGTCAGGTAGTGCAGCTTCTCGCCGCGCAGGATGAACTGCAGCTTGGCGGTCTCCTCCAGCTCCTCGGCGTTGTTCACGGCATCGTCGATGTCGCGGCCCAGCACCACGACCCCGTGGGAGGCCAGCAGGAAGGCCTGCGCGCTGCTGCCCTGCGCGGCGGCGGCCAAGTCCAACCCGATCTGCGGCGATCCGGGGCGGGAATAGGGGATGACCGGCATGTGGCCGATGCGCATGACGTAATAGGGCGTCAAGGGCCGGATCGCATTGTCGCGCGGCAGCCCCTCCAGGCAGGACAGCGCCGTCAGATAGGTCGAATGCAGATGCACGATCGCCCCCGCCTGCGGCCGCACGTCATAGAGCGCGCGGTGAAAGGCGAACTCCTTGGAGGGCTTCGGACCCGGCAGCGGCTCGCCATCCGCGCCGATCACCGACAGCGCATCGGCCGACAGGCGGCCCAAGCTGCTGCCCGTGGGGGTCACGGTGAAGCCGCCATCGGGATTGCGGACCGACACATTGCCCGCGCCGCCCACGGAATAGCCACGCTCGAACAGGCTGCGGCACAGCATCACCATGCGGTCGGCGGCGCTCATGCGGGGACCTCCTGCGCGTCGGTGAAGAAGGTCTCGGCCCCGAAATTGCCGGATTTCAGCGCCAGCGACAAAGGCTTGTCCAGCGCGCGGACCCACGGCACGCCGGGCGCGATCTGCGGCCCGATGGCGAAACCCGTGACCTTCAGCGCCTGCGTGACCGAGCCCGAGGTCTCTCCCCCCGCGACGATGAAGCGGGTGATGCCGCCTTGGGCCAGACGCGCGGCGGCGGCGGCGAAGGTGCGCTCGACCGCCTCGGATGCGGCGGCGCCGTGGGTGCCTTGGATCTCGCGCAGGCGCGCCGGATCGGCGGTCGCGGTGACCATCGGCGCGCGTCCCTGCGGCTGCGCCAGCACCCATTCGGCCAGCGCGGCGCCATAGGCGTCGGCATCGGCCAGGCAGCGGTCCACATCCACGTCCAGCGTCGGCGCCAGCGCGCGATAGGCCGCGACCTGCCGGTTGGTCATCACCGAGCACGACCCCGAGATCACCACCGCCGGCCCCGCCAGCGGCGCGCCCGCGTCCTGGGCCTGGGCATCGGCCCCGCCCGACACCGCCCGCGCGATGCCGTAGCCCAGCCCCGACCCGCCGGTGACCAGCGCCATGTCCGACACGGCCTGCCCCAAGGTCGCCAGATGCGCGTCGCTGATCGCGTCCAGCACCACGTAGCGGACCCCGTCCGCCCGCAGCGCGGCGATGCGGTCGCGCACCGCCTGCGGCCCCTGGTCCACGGTCGCGGCATCGACCAGCCCGCAGCGGCCCTGCGCCTGCCCCTCCATCAGCCGGATCAGGCTGCTGTCGCGCATGGGCGTGATCGGGTGATCACGCATTCCCGAATCCTGCAGGAGGTCCTGGCCCACGAACAGATGGCCCAGATAGACCGACCGCCCGTTCACCGGCAGCGCCGGGCAGATCACCGTGATGTCGGTGCCCAAGGCCGCCATCAGCGCATCGGCCACCGGGCCGATATTGCCCTCGGCCGTCGAATCGAAGGTCGAGCAGTATTTCTGATATATCTGCGCACAGCCCCGCGCGCGCAGCCAGTCCAGCGCGGCCAGACTGTCGGCCACGGCCTCCGCCGCCGGGTTCGAGCGGCTTTTGAGCGAGATCACCACCGCATCGGCATCGACCTGCGCATCGGCGTCCGGCACGCCGATCATCTGCGTGGTGGTCAGCCCGCCCGCGACCAGGAACCCGGCGATGTCGGTCGCGCCGGTGAAATCATCCGCGATGACGCCGATCTTCATGCCTTGCCCTCCGGCAGGGTGATGCCCGAGAAGGTCTTGATCACCGCGCTGTCATCCTCGCGCCCGTGGCCCATGTTCGAGGCCTGCTGGAACATCGCGAAGGCGGTCGAGGCCAGGGGCAGCGGAAAGCCCAGGGCGCGCCCGGTTTCCGTCACCAGCCCCAGATCCTTGACGAAGATGTCCACGGCCGAGGTGGGCGTGTAGTCGCCATCGACCACATGCTTCATCCGGTTCTCGAACATCCAGGAATTGCCGGCGGCGTTGGTCACCACGTCATACATCATGTCCAGCGGGATGCCCGCACGGGCGGCCAGGGCCATCGCCTCGGCGCCCACCGCGATATGCACGCCCGCCAGCAGCTGGTGGATGACCTTGACCGTGGCGCCCTGCCCGATGTCGGGCCCGATGCGATAGGTCTTGGCGGCCACCGCCTCCAGCACCGGGGCCAGCGCGTCGAAGGCCGCGTCCGGCCCCGAGGCCATCACCGTCATCGCCCCCTGCGCGGCCTTGGCCGCCCCGCCCGAGACCGGCGCGTCCAGCATCAGCACGCCCCGCGCCGCCAGATCGGCGCCCAGGGCGCGCGCATCCTCGGCCGATTGCGTGCAGCTGACCATGATCGCCCCGCCCGGACGGATGCGCCCGGCCACGCCGCCCTCACCCAGGATGACCTGGCGGGCCTGCGCGCCGTTCACGACCAGCACGATCACCGCGTCGAAATCGCCCGGCAGGCCGGCCATGCTGTCGGCCACCGCTTCGGCGCCCTCATTGGCAAAGGCCGCGCGGCGGGCGGGGTCCAAGTCGATCCCGCTGGTCGCCAGGCCCGCACGCAGGCAGGACTGCGCCGCCCCCATGCCCATCGAACCCAGTCCCACGACACAGACCCGGTAATCGGACGCGATCGGCATTGGCAGCTCCTTACTTGAGTTTGCACAAATATTCACAAATATGACCAGATTGCAACAATATTGGTCACGGCAGCGTCAGGGGGCCGCATCGGGCCGCATCGCCCCTTGTCCTCGGTCGGCCCAACCGTCAGAAATGCGCGCATGGCCAGACCGCTTCTCCAGCTGACGCAGTTCCTGCGCGCCGCGATCCTTGCGGTCGGGCTGCTGCAGGTCGCGGGTTTCGCCTCGGCCCCGCATGCCGGAGGCTGGCTGCCGGGCCACCCGCTCGACACCGCGCAGCTGCAGGACGCGCGCCCCGCCATGGCCGCCATCCTGGTGGCCAAGCTGACGGCCGCCGCGCCGACCGCGCCCGGCGGCGACGCGACCCCGCCGGGGGTGAGCCGCGACGCGACGGCCCTGCCCGCGCCCGTGGCTCTCGCGCATCGTCAGCCCTTCGCGCCGGCCCGCGTCCTGTCGGAACAGGACCGCTCGGACCATCCGCGCGTCCGGGGTCCGCCCGTGCTGTAAGCCCCTCGGCGGCGCGGACGCGGCGCGGGACCCGGGCCCCTTGCGGGGCGCGGACCGCGGCATCGCGCCCTGCGCCGCCCGCTTACACCCCCCTCCCGGAACGCCCGTCGCGACAGCGGCCTCAGGCCACGCGCGGGCCCATGAGAAAGCACGAGCCATGACCTCGAAACGCGTGAAAATCACCGTCATGTCGCTTCTGACCTGCGCCATGCTGGCCGGAGCGATCATCTCCGGACTGCACGGCTGAGCCATGAGCGACACCCCGAACGACCCCGTCCGGCGCTTCGGCTGCCCGGCCTGCGGGCACATGCTGACCTTCAACGAGCGACGTTGCGGCAATTGCGCCGAGGACGCGCCCGTCTATAATAGGACCGGCTTCTGGATTGGCCTTGCCCTGACGGTTTTGGCCGCGGTGGTCTTGGCCATCATCGCCTGAACGTCACAGGTCCTCAGATATCATCCTGTCCGGGGCGGCCAGCCGCCCCGGAGCCTGCCTGTCCCAACCCGAACACCCGTCCGAAGGACCCCGCCCGCCCGTCCCGAAAGCCCCGCGAAAGCCCCCGACACCGATGGATTCCAGCGCCGTTCCGACGCCACAGACCCTCCTGACCCTTCTGGCGCTGCTGCCCTTCGCAGCCGCCGCGATCATCCCCCTTGTGCACCGCACCCTGGCGGCCTGGGCCGCCGGCCTGTCGATGATCCTGTCGCTGGCGGTGCTGGCCGGGCTGTCCGGGGTCGTGCGGGACGGCGGCGTGCTGCGCGCCAGCATGGACTGGGTGCCGTCGGCGGGGCTGTCGGTGACGCTGCGGCTGGACGGTTTCTCGTGGCTGTTCGCGACGCTGGTCGCGGGGATCGGCCTGCTGGTCGTCGTCTATGCCGGGGTCTACATGGCGGGCAAGGCCGGCCTGCCGCGGTTCTTCGCCCTGCTGATGGGGTTCGCCGGGGCGATGCAGGGCGTGCTGATGTCGGGCAACATCCTGATGCTGGTCGCCTTCTGGGAGGCGACCTCGATCCTGTCCTTCCTGCTGATCGGCTTCTGGCACCAGGGCCAGCCCGCGCGCGACGGGGCGCGCACCGCGCTGCTGCTGACGGCGACGGGCGGGCTGTGCCTGCTCTTGGCCATGGTCATGCTGGGCATGGTCGCGGGCAGCTTCGATCTGGACGCCGTGCTGGCGGCCGGGCCGCAGGTGACCGCCCATCCGTGGTACGCGCTGATCCTGGGCCTGTTCCTGATCGGTGCCTTCACGAAATCGGCGCAGTTCCCGTTCCATTTCTGGCTGCCCGGCGCGATGGCCGCGCCCACGCCGGTCTCGGCCTTCCTGCACAGCGCCACCATGGTCAAGGCCGGCGTGTTCCTGCTGGTCCGCTTCACCCCCGTCCTGGGCGGGACCGAGGCGTGGTTCTATGCCGTGACCGGCACCGGCATGGCGACGCTGCTGATCGGGTCGGTGATCGCGCTGTTCCGCCACGACCTCAAGGGGCTGCTGGCCTATTCCACCATCAGCCATCTGGGCCTGATCACCGCGCTGGCGGGCATCGGCAGCCAGGGCGCGATCGTCGCGGCGATCTTCCACATCTGCAACCACGCCATCTTCAAGGCCTCGCTGTTCATGTCCGCGGGCATCATCGACCAGCAGACCGGCACCCGCGACATGCGCAGGCTGGGCGGGCTTTGGCGGGTCATGCCCATCACGGCGACGCTGGCCATCGTGGCCTCGGGCGCGATGGCGGGGGTGCCGCTGCTGAACGGCTTCCTCTCCAAGGAGATGTTCCTGGCCGAGGCCGTCGCCTGGCACAACGGCAGCCTGCTGGACGACAGCCTGCCCTATCTGGCGGTGGTGGCCAGCGCCTTCTCGGTCGCCTATTCGATGCGCTTCATCCTGTCGGTGTTCTTCGGGGCCCTGCCCACGGACCTGCCGCGCGAACCCGCCGAACCCGGCCCGGGGATGCGGGGCCCGGTGGCCGTGCTGGTCGTGCTGTGCCTGATCGTGGGCATCCTGCCCGCGCTGGCCATCGGCCCGGCGATCCAGACGGCGGCGGATGCCGTGCTGGGCACGGACACGCCGCCGGTCCACATCGCGGTCTGGCACGGGGTGAACGCGGCGCTGATGCTGTCGCTGGCGGCCTTCGGCACCGGCGCATTGATCTATCTGTGGCTGGCCGCGCGCCTGCCCCACGGCCCCGAGGGCCCGGCCCTGCTGCATCACCTGCGCGCGCAGCGCATCTATGACCGGCTGCTGCTGAAGCTGGGCTGGGTCATCCCGCGCCGGCTGCTGGGCTGGCTGGCCACGGAACGGCTGCAGCCGCAGATGCGCGTGCTGGTCGCGGCGGCGGTGATCGCGGCGGCGGCGGCCTCCTGGGGCGGCTTCGTGCTGGCCGACAGCCCGCGCACGAACGCCCCGAACCTCAGCTTTGCGCTGATGTGGGCCATCGGCGCGGCCTGCGCGGTGGGCGCCGCGTGGCAGGCCAAGTATCACCGCTTCGCCGCGCTGGTCATGCTGGGCGGCGCGGGCATCGTAACCTGCGTGACCTTCGCCTGGATGTCGGCCCCCGACCTCGCGGTGACGCAGCTGCTGGTCGAGGTGGTGACCACGACGCTGCTGCTTCTGGGCCTGCGCTGGCTGCCGCAGCGGCGCGCGGACCTGGCGGCGGACAACCGCCCCGCCGCGCGGCGGCGCCGGATGCAGGACCTGGTGATCGCCGTCGCGGGCGGCGCGGGCATCGCCGCCACCGCCTATGCGGTGATGACGCGGCCGCTGATCCCGAATGTCGGCGACTGGTTCCTGGCCAACGCCTATTACGAGGGCGGGGGCACCAACGTGGTGAACGTCATCCTGGTCGATTTCCGCGCCTTCGACACCTTCGGAGAGATCGCGGTCCTGGCCATCGTCGCGCTGACGGTCTTTGCGCTGCTGCGCCGCTTCCGCCCCGCGCCCGAGAGCGTGGACCCGCCCGATCAGCAATCCGCCACCAGCCGGCAGATGCTGGACGACACGCTGCTGGTGCCGTCGGTCATCATGACCTGGATGTTCCCGGTGCTGGTGATGATCGCGGCCTATTTCTTCTTCCGCGGGCACGACCTGCCGGGCGGGGGCTTCGCGGCGGGGGTGACCATGGCGATCGCCTTCCTGCTGCAATACCTGGCCACCAACGTGCGGTGGGTCGAGACGCGGCTGACCGTCATGCCGATCCGCTGGATGGGCATCGGGCTCCTGGTCGCGGTGGCGACCGGGGCGGGGTCGTGGATCTTCGGCTATCCCTTCCTGACCGCGCATGCGCGATACGTGGACATCCCCCTGGTCGGAGAGGTCCCGGCCGCCACGGCGATGCTGTTCGACCTGGGCGTCTTTGCCCTGGTCATGGGCGCCACCATCCTGATGCTGATCGCCATCGCGCACCAGTCCCTGCGGGCGGCGCGGATGCGCGCAGCCGATGACGAGGACGACGACGCAAGCGAGGTCCGCCCATGGAGCTGATCCTGTCCCTGGCCATCGGCATACTGTCGGCATCGGGCATCTGGCTGCTGCTGCGGCCGCGCAGCTTCCAGGTCATCATCGGGCTGTGCCTGCTGTCCTATGCGGTGAACCTGTTCATCTTCTCCATGGGGCGGCTGACGCTCGGCGCGCCGGCGATCATGCCCAAGGGCGGCTTCGTCGACCCCTCGCGCTATGCCGATCCGCTGCCGCAGGCGCTGGTGCTGACGGCCATCGTCATCAGCTTCGCCACCACGGCGCTGTTCCTGGTGGTGATGATCGCCGCGCGCGGCTTCACCGGAACCGACCATGTCGACGGCAAGGAAGGAGGCGCGCAATGAACCAGCATCTGCTGATCGCCCCGATCCTCATTCCCTTCGTCGCGGGTGCGGTGATGCTGCTGTCGGACGACCGGCGGCGGGTCGCGCGCTTCTGGCTCAGCCTGGCCTCGGTGCTGGCGCTGCTGGGCATCGCGGTGCGCCTGCTGGTCCAGGCCAAGGGCGACGTGCCGGGCTCCGAGGCGGTCTATCGCCTCGGGGACTGGGCCGCGCCCATGGCCATCATGCTGGTCCTCGACCACCTGTCGGCGATGATGCTGCTGCTGACGGCGGTGCTGGCGCTGGCCTCGCTGATCTATGCCAAGGCGTCGTGGGACCGGCAGGGGCAGCATTTCTTCCCGCTGTTCCAGTTCCTGCTGATGGGGCTGAACGGGGCCTTCCTGACCGGCGACCTGTTCAACCTGTTCGTGTTCTTCGAGGTGATGCTGGCCGCCTCCTACGGGCTGCTGCTGCACGGGTCGGGGCGCGGCCGGGTGCGGTCGGGGCTGCATTACATCGCCATCAACCTGGCGGCGTCGCTGCTGTTCCTGCTGGGCGTCAGCCTGATCTACGGGGTGACGGGCACGCTGAACATGGCGCATCTGGCCTCGATCATCGCCGATGTCGCGCCGACCGACCGGCCGCTCCTGCATCTGAACCTGTCGCTTCTGGGGGTCGCCTTCCTGATCAAGGCGGGCTGCTGGCCGCTGTCCTTCTGGCTGCCGCCGGCCTACACGGCCGCGGCGGCGCCGGTGGGCGCGATCTTCGCGATCATGACCAAGGTCGGGGTCTATGTCATCCTGCGCCTGTCGATGCTGTTCTTCGGCGCGACGGCCGGGGCGTCGGCAGGCTTCGGCGGGACGGTGCTGATCGGGCTGGGGCTGGCCACGACGGCCTTCGCCATCCTGGGCGTGCTGGGGTCCCAGGGCATGGGGCGCATCACCGCCCATTCGATCATCCTCTCCTCGGGGACGGTGCTGGCCGTGGTGGGCTTTGCGGTGACCGGGGGGCATGAATGGATGCTGGCCGGGGCGCTTTACTATCTCGTGGGCTCGACGCTGGCGACGGCGATCCTGTTCATGCTGGTCGAACCCGCCAGCCGCGACGACGGCGGCAGCGCCGCCATCCTGGCCCTGACGGCCGAGATCTATGGCGCCGACGCCGTGCGCAACCTGGACGAGACGCCCGACCGCCTGGTCATCCCGGCGGGCCTGGCGGTGCTGGGCTGCTGCTTCGGGCTGGGCGTGCTGGCGCTGGCGGGCCTGCCGCCGCTGCCGGGCTTCGTGGGCAAGATGGTGATGATCCAGGGCGCGCTGGCCGATGCCAGCCTGTCGCCGGTGCTGACCTGGTCGTTCATCGGGCTGCTGCTGGCCTCGGGGCTGGCCACGCTGATCGCGCTGTCGCGGATCGGCATCCAGACCTTCTGGGCCTCCGAGGGCGACGCGCCCCCGGTCATGGCGCTGGAGATCGCGCCGGTCATCCTGCTGATCGCGATGCTGGGCGCGCTGAGCCTGCATTCCGAGGCGGTGCTGCGCTATACCGACCGGACGGCCGAACGGCTGCTGGACGCGCCGCGCTATGGCCCCAGACCCCTGCCCGCCGCGACCGAGGTGACGCCATGAGCCGGCTTCTTCCCCATCCCGTCCTGTGGCTGGTCCTGTGGGTCATGTGGATGATGCTGACGCGGTTCTCGCTCGGCCATGCGATCCTGGGCGGCACGATCGCCGTGGTCGCGGGCCGCGCCATGGCCGCGCTGCAGCCGCAATCGGTGCCGCTGCGCGGCTGGCGGGTGCTGCCGCGGCTGCTGTGGACGGTGTTTCTCGACGTGATCCGCTCGAACGCGGCAGTGACGCGGCTGATCCTGACCGAAGGCCGCTCGGGACGGTGCGCCGCCTTCCTGGAGATCCCCCTGGCCCTGAAGAGCCAATCGGGCCTGGCCGCGCTGGCCGTCATCCTGACCGCCACGCCCGGCACGGCCTGGGTCGAGTACCGGTCCGAGGACGGGGTCCTGATGCTGCATGTCTTCGACGCGCGCGAGACCGAGCAGTACCGTCACGTCATATCCTCGGTCTATGAACCCATGCTGCAGGAGCTGTTCGAATGAGCCAGATGATCCTGAACGCCGCCCTGATCTATGCGCAGGTGGCCCTGGGCGCCGCGGCCTGCCTTGCGGGGCTGCGCATCGTGCAGGGCCCGCGCGCCCAGGACCGGGTCCTGGCGCTGGACACGCTTTACATCGTCGCGATGCTGCTGTTCCTGGTGACGGGGATGCGGCTCGGCTCGCTGTTCCTGTTCGAGGCGGCGATGGTGGTCGCGATGATGGGCTTCGTCGCCTCGGTCGCGCTGGCCAAGTTCCTGTTCCGTGGCGAGGTGATCGAATGACCGACTTTCCCGTCTGGCTGTCGCTGCTGATCGCGGCCTTCCTGGTCCTGGGCTCCACGCTGGCGCTGATCGGGGCCTGGGGCTTCCTGCGGCTGCGCAGCTTCTACGACCGCCTGCACGCGCCGACGCTGGCGACCAGCTGGGGCACCGGCGGGATCGTGATCGCCTCGATGCTGCTGGCCAGCTGGACCCAGGACCGCATCGTCATGCACGAGATCGTCGTGGGCGCCGCGCTGCTGGCGACGGTGCCGGTCACGCTGATGCTCCTGGGGCGCGCCGCGCTGCACCGCGACCGCGCCGAAGGCTCGACCGAGGTGCCGGCCGCGCGCATCCCCGACGGCGCCACCCCCTCCGACACCACCCTGAAGGAGACGCGATGACCCGTCCGCAACCGGCCCCCCGGACGCATCTGCGCCCCCTGGTTGCCGACATCTCGGCCGCACGCTGGCTGCTTTTGGGCATCCTGGCGGCGTCGCTCTACTTCTTTCATGGCTTCCTGATCCCGGTCCTGGCCGCGACGATCATCGCGGTGGCCAGCTGGGGCATCCGCGACCGGCTGGCCTATCGGATGGGACGCACCGGCGCGGCCAGCCTGATGGTGGTGGCGATCCTGGGCATCCTGATCGTGCCACTGGCCCTGGCGCTCAGCTATGCCGCGGCCGAGATCCGCATCTGGGTCCTCTGGGCGATCGAGGTCAATCAGCAGGGCGCGGCCACCCCCGCCTGGATCGCCACGATCCCGGCCGCGGGCGACTGGCTGGACCGGCAGTGGCTGACCTATATCGGCCGCCCCGGCGCCATCGGAGAGATCGTGCAGGCCGTCAGCGGCTCGAACATCGGCACCGTCTATCGCGGCGTGCTGACGGTCGGCTCGCATGCCTTTCACTTGGCCTTGAACACGCTCTTCACGCTGGTGACGCTGTTCGTCTTCTATCGCGACGGCGAACGCATCGTGGCGCAGCTGGACCGGGTCGGCGGGCGCATCCTGCCGGGGCGTTGGTCGCACATGTCGCGCGTCGTGCCCGCCACGATCAGCGCCACCGTCACCGGCATGACGCTGATCGCCATCGGCGAGGGCGTCATCCTGGGCATCGCCTATTGGCTGGCCGGCGTGCCCTCGCCCGTGGTCTTCGGGGTCATCACCGGCTTCATGGCGCTGATCCCCGGCGGCGCGCCGCTGTCCTTCACGCTGATCTCGGCCTATCTGGTCTTCAGCGGATCGGCCTTCGCGGGGGCGGCGCTGTTCGTCTGGGGCTCGGTCGAGCTGTTCATCGTGGACAAGACCATCCGCCCGGTGCTGGTCGGCGGCCCGGTCAAGCTGCCCTTCCTGACGACGTTCTTCGGGCTGATCGGGGGCGTCAAGACGATGGGCCTCATCGGGCTGTTCATCGGGCCGGTGCTGATGGCGCTGCTGATGGCGATCTGGCGCGAATGGCAGCGCGACGCCGACGACCTGCCCCCCGCGCGGCCCCGACAACGCGACCCAGGCATCGTATTGCGACAGGAACACCCGCCCCGACAGATGCGCCAGAAAGTCGGTGGCCTTCAGGCGGTCCATGACGGGACCCTTGACCTCCGACAGGTGCAGCGCGATGCCCATGCTGTCCAGCCGGTGGGCGATGGCCTCCAGGCTCTCCAGCGCGCTGAGGTCGATCTCGTTCACGGCCGAGCACATCAGCACCACGTGGCGCAGCGCACAGTCGGGCGTCACGCGCTCGGCCAGCAGGTCCTCCAGGAAGCGGGCATTGGCGAAATAGAGGCTCTCGTCGATGCGCAGCGTCAGGATGGCGGGGTCGGTCCGCACGTCATGGCGCAGGATGTTGCGGAAATGCTGGGTGCCGGGGACCAGCCCCATCTCGGCCACATGCGGGCGCGAGGTCTTGTAGAGATGCAGCGCGATGGACAGCGCCACGCCCGAGGACACGCCCGCCTCCACCCCCATCGTCAGCGTGGCCAGGATCGTCGCCGCCACGGCCAGGAAATCGGTGCGCGAATAGGCCCAGGCCCGGCGCAGGATGCCCAGATCGACCAGCGACAGCACCGCCACGATGATCGTCGCGGCCAAGGTGGCAATGGGCAGATGAAAGATCAGCGGCGTCAGCGCCACGGCCGCGACGGCCAGCCCCACGGAGGTGAAGGCCCCCGCCGCCGCCGTCGCGGCACCCGCGTCGAAATTGACCACCGACCGCGCGAAGCCCCCCGTGACCGGCATCCCCCCGGTGAAGGCCGCGCCCAGATTGGCCGCGCCCAGGCCGATCAGCTCCTGGTCGGGGTCGATGCGCTGGCGGCGCTTGGCTGCCAGGGTCTGCGCGACCGAGACCGATTCGACGAAGCCGATGACCGAGATCAGGGCCGCCGGCACGATCAGCGCCCCGACCAGATCCGCGCTCAGCGGCGGCATGGTCAGCGGCGGCAGCCCCTGCGGCACCGCGCCCACGACGCGCACGCCCTGCGTTTCCAGGTCCAGGCCCCAGACCGCCAGCGTGCTGGCCACGACCGCCAGGACCGGTCCGGCCTTGGTCACGATATCCGCGGCCCGCGCGCCCAGGCCCGCACGCCGCAGAAGCGGCTTCAGCCCGCGCCGGACCCAGAACAGGAAGGCGGTGGCGCTCAGCCCGATGGCCAGCGTCACCCCATTCGTCTGCGGCAGGGCGCGGATCAGCGATGACAGCATCTCGGGCAGGGTATGGCCGCCGGCGCCGACGCCCAGGATGTGGCCCGCCTGGCTGGTCGCGATCAGAATGCCCGATGCGGTGATGAAGCCCGCGATGACCGGATGCGACAGGAAGTTGGCCGCGAAACCCAGGCGCAACAGCCCCATCAGGACCAGGATCGCCCCCGACAGGAAGGCCAGCGTCAGCGCGGCCGCCGCGTAACCCATGCTGCCCTGTTCGGCGACGGTGCCGATGGCGGCGGCCGTCATCAGCGACACCACCGCCACCGGCCCCACGGCCAGCGCCCGGCTGGTCCCGAAGACCGCATAGAGCATGATCGGCACGATGGAGGCATAGAGCCCCGCCTGCGCCGGCAGCCCCGCCAGAAGCGCATAGGCCAGCGACTGCGGGATCAGCATGATCGTCACGATCACCGCCGCCAGCAGATCGTCCGACAGCGCCGCCCGGTCATAGCGGCGGCCCCAGTCCAGGATCGGGAAATAGTCGCGCAGGGTCTTCATCGCCGACGGTCGCCCTGCCCGGTCACAGCCCGTTCACCGGAACCTTGAGCATCGGGCGCCCTTCCCCGTCCACGGGCATCTCTCCGGCGCGCATGTTCACCTGAAGCGACGGCAGGATCAGCCGCGGCACGGGCAGCGTCGCATCGCGTTCAGTGCGAAAGCGGATGAAGTCATCGCGGCTGCGGCCGCCGCCGACATGGATGTTGTGCGCCCGCTCCTCGGCGACGGTGGTCTCCCACCGGATCTCGCGGCCGTTCGGGCCGTAATCGTGGCACATGAACAGCCGCATGCGGTCCGGCAGGGCCAGCACGCGCTGGATGCTGTCATAGAGCACCCCGGCATCGCCCCCCGGAAAATCGGCCCGCGCCGAGCCGCCGTCCGGCATGAACAGCGTGTCGCCCACGAAGGCCGCATCGCCCATGACATGGGTCATGCAGGCGGGCGTGTGCCCCGGCGTGGCCATCGCCAGGACCGGCATGGTCCCCACGTGATAGACGTCGCCATCCGCGAACAGCGCGTCGAACTGGCTGCCGTCGCGCTGGAACGCGGTGCCTTCGTTGAAGATCCGGCCGAAGGTGTCCTGCACCTCGCGGATGCGCGCGCCGATGCCGATGCGCCCGCCCAGGGTGTCCTGGAGATAGGGCGCGGCGGACAGGTGGTCGGCATGGACATGGGTCTCGATGATCCAGTCCAGGCGCAGCCCGTGCGCGCGGATATGGGCGATGATGCGGTCGGCGCCCTCATGGGTGATGCGTCCCGCCGCATAGTCCAGGTCCATCACCGAATCGACCACCGCGCAGGCGTCCGACGCCGGGTCGCGGACGACATAGCTGATCGTGTTCGTCGCATCGTCCAGAAACGCCGCGACTTCGGGGTGGATGGCCATGTCGATGGGGTGTCCGGTCATGCTGATCCTCCCTCCCGGCGGTCCTGTCGCACCGGGCCTGCATGCGCGAGCCTAGCAGGCCCTGCCGCGCGATGCAGCGGGCATCTGCCCCCGACCCCATGCGACCGCCTTCGATTGTCGCGCGGGCGGGGGGTGCGGGGGGCGGCCAGCCCCCCGCCGTCGCGGGACGCAATCAGGCGCGCGCCTTGACCACGCGCAGCAGCGGCATCACGTCCGACATGTCCGGCCCGTGCGCCTGGCCGGTCACGGCCTTGCGCAGCGGCATGAACAGGCCCTTGCCCTTGCGGCCGGTCGCCTCCTTGACGGCCGCGGTCCACTCGCCCCAGGTCGCGTCGGTGAACGGCCCCTCGGGCAGCAGGGTCATGGCCCGGGCCACGAAATCGGCATCTTCGGGGTCGATCTGCGGCTCGGCGCCCTCGCTGAAGATGCGCCACCAGTCGGCCAGGTCGTCCAGCCGGGTGATGTTCTGGGACGCCACGCGCCAGAACCGCTCGGCCTGGTCGTCAGGCACGCCCAGGGCCGCGATGCGCCCGGCCACCGCCGCGAAGGGCAGCGCCTGGTTGCGCTCGCGCGTCAGCGGCCACAGGTCCTCGGCATCGAACTTGGTGGGCGAGGCGCCGAACTGCCCCAGATCGAAGCTCTCGGCCAGCTCGTCCAGCGAGGCCAGCCCCACCGGCACCCCCGACCCCAACCGCGCCATCAGGCTGATCAGCGCCTCGGGCGCCACGCCGCCCTCGCGCAGATCCTTCAGCGACAGCGCGCCGATCCGCTTGGACAGCTCCTCGCCCTTGGCGCCGGTCAGCAGCGAATGGTGCGCAAAGGCCGGGGGCATGCCGCCGATGGCCTGGATGATCTGGATCTGGGTCGCGGTGTTGGTCACGTGGTCCGAGCCGCGCACGATATGGGTCACGCCCATGTCGGTATCGTCCACGCTGCTGGCGAAGGTGTACAGCACCTGCCCATCCGCGCGGATCAGCACCGGGTCGCTGACCGATGCCGCGTCGATCGAGATGTCGCCCAGGATGCCGTCGGTCCATTCGATCCGGTTCTGGTCCAGCAGAAAGCGCCAGTATCCCTCGCGCCCCTCGGCCCGCAGGCGGTCCTTGTCCGCGTCCGACAGCGACAGGCCGGTGCGGTCATAGACCGGCGGGCGGCCCATGTTCAGCAGCTTCTTGCGCTTCAGGTCCAGCTCGACCGGGGTCTCGAACACCTCGTAGAGGCGCCCCGAGGCGCGCAGCGCATCCGCCTCGGCGCGATAGCGGTCCAGCCGCAGCGACTGACGCTCGACCCGGTCCCAATGCAGGCCCAGCCAGTCCAGGTCGCGCTGGATGCCGTCGACATATTCCTGCTTGCTGCGCTCCTGGTCGGTGTCGTCCAGGCGCAGGATGAAGGTGCCGCCGGACTTGCGGGCGATCAGATAGTTGAACAGCGCGGTGCGCAGGTTGCCGACATGGATATGGCCGGTGGGCGAGGGCGCGAAGCGGGTGATGGTCATGGCTCGTCTCCTGTTGCTGTTGCTCTTTCACAGCCGGGCATTTTTGTCCATATCGGGGGCATGGACGCAGGAGACGCCGCAATGACAGACTGGGATGCCGTGACCGCCCCCGACGCCGCCCGGATCGAGGCCATGGCCCGCAGCGCGCTGACCGGCCTGCCCCCCGAGTTCCGCGAGGCGGCCGCCCAAGTCGCCCTGCAGGTGGCCGAATTCGCCCCCGAGGACGTGCTGGACGAGCTGCAGATCGACGACCCGTTCGAGCTGACCGGCCTCTATGACGGCATACCCCTGACCGAGAAGTCCATCGCCGACCAGCCCGGCGGCCCGGACATCATCTGGCTGTTCCGCCGCCCGATCCTGGACGAATGGGCCGCGCGCGGGGATGTCACCCTGGGCGATCTGGTCGTCCATATCGTCACGCATGAGATGGCCCACCACTTCGGCTGGTCCGACGAGGACATTGCCACCATCGACCAATGGTGGGAGTGACATGAGCGGTCAGGCCCCGATCCTGACCGTCACGCTGAACCCGGCGCTGGACCTGGCGACCGCCGCCGATGCGGTCGTGCCCGACCTCAAGCTGCGCTGCGACAAGCCACGCGCCGATCCGGGCGGCGGCGGCATCAATGTCAGCCGCGCGATCAAGATCATCGGCGGCCAGTCCACGGCCATGGTCGCCCTGGGCGGGGCCACGGGCACGCGGCTGGCCGATCTACTGAAGGCCGCGGGCCTCAGCCTGCTGCGCCTGACCGCGCCGGGCGAGACGCGC
This sequence comes from Paracoccus sp. NIOT.M2S5SZ12, assembly GCF_057748165.1. NCBI lineage: Bacteria > Pseudomonadati > Pseudomonadota > Alphaproteobacteria > Rhodobacterales > Paracoccaceae > Paracoccus > Paracoccus sp. NIOT.M2S5SZ12. Next base: position 239,959 of record NZ_JBYLFR010000001.1, on the reverse strand, counting down.
CAGTCCCTGGCCGTCACCGATCGCGCCAGCGGCACGCAGTACCGCTTCGTCATGCCGGGGCCGGAATGGCACATGACGCAGCTGCCCGGCACCATAGCCGCCATCGCCGAGGCCGCGCTGGCCGGGGGCTGGGTGGTCATGTCCGGCTCGAACCCGCCCGGCATCGCGCCGGGATTCGAGCAGATGCTGACCGTGCGCCTGAAGGACGGGCGCGCGCGCCTGCTGGTCGATGCCTCGGGCGAGGCGCTGCGCGCGCTGGCCGGATCGTCGATCCCGGTGGACGTGCTGCGCATGGACAGCCTGGAGGCCGAGGCCCTGGCCGGCCGCCCCCTGCCCCTGCGCAGCGACAGCGCGGCCTTTGCGGCCGGTCTGGTGCGCGACGGGGCGGCGCGGTCGGTGATCGTGGCGCGCGGCGCGGACGGATCGATCGTGGCCGGACCCGACGGGGCCTGGCACGCGGCCGCAGCCCCCGTCCGGGTGGTCAGCGCGGTGGGCGCGGGCGACAGCTTCGTCGCGGGCTTCGTGCTGGCCATGGCGCGCGGCTGGCCGGTGCAGGAGGCGCTGGCCCTGGGCACCGCGGCCGCGTCGGCGGCGGTGACGACCCCCGCGACCGACCTGTGCGATGCCGAAGATGTGAGGCACTTCTATTCGCAGCGCGTCATCACGCGACTGTGAGAATGCCGAAGGCCGCCCATCGGGCGGCCCGGCGATCCAGAAATCCGGCAGGGTTCCTCAGGCGGCTTCGGCTTCCTCGGCCTCGGCGGCCATGCGGCGCTCGCTCTCCTCGCGCGACAGCGCGACCGAGGTGCGCACGCCCTTGGACACGAATTCCATCAGCCCCTTCACCACGCGCTCGTTCGGGTCGATGCCGGCGCAGGACAGCACCTCGCGGCCGTCGCGCGAACGGGCCCAGCGGGCGATCTGCTCGGGGCCGTTGCCGTACTTCTTGTCATCCGCAATGGCATCATCAAGGGCCGCCAGAACAACCGCCGCAAACAGCTTGCGGGCGCGCTGGCCCTGTTCGAAATTGAAGGCCGAGCCGTCAACAAAATCGCGCATCTTGTGTCGTCCATCTCTTGGGGTTTCATGGGGAAATGAAACCCTTGCGGGGAAAACTTGACGTTCCCCTGTTTCTTCGATCCGTTTCTCCGACGGTGCCGCTTGGCTTAGACCTTCGCGACGCCGATTCGATATCCCCTCAACTGCATGTCAGCCATGTCCATACTGCATGACACGCATTCCGCGGGAAAAATCGTCCCCTCCCGGTGCGCATGACGCCGCGTGAACGCCCATCCCGGCTTGACAACGCCGCCAAACCGATCTGGTTGCCTGTCCAGACCTGTCTCGATATAGGAGGCGCAACAGATCGTTCAACGGCCCCTGCCGCGACGCTCCGACATTTCCGCAACCCCCGTGAGTCATCATCCCATGCCCAAGATCAACGGCAACGAAATCCGCCCCGGCAACATCCTGGAACATGACGGGGGTCTGTGGGCCGCCGTCAAGGTCAGCCACGTCAAGCCCGGCAAGGGCGGCGCCTTCGCCCAGGTGGAACTGAAGAACCTGCGCGACGGCCGCAAGCTGAACGAGCGCTTCCGCTCGGAGGACAAGGTCGAGCGCGTGCGCCTGGACCAGAAGGACCAGCAGTTCCTCTACGAAACCGACGGCAAGCTGGTCTTCATGGACAGCGAGACCTTCGAGCAGACCGAGCTAGACGCCGACCTGCTGGGCGACCGCCGCCCCTTCCTGCAGGACGGCATGACCGCCACCATCGAATATTACGGCGAGGAGGCCCTGTCGGTCTCGATCCCGCAGAAGGTCACCTGCACCGTCGCCGAGACCGAGCCGGTCGTGAAGGGCCAGACCGCCGCCAACAGCTACAAGCCGGCGATCCTGGACAACGGCGTGCGCATCATGATCCCGCCCTTCGTGGGCGAGGGCGAGGCGATCATCGTCAATACCGAGATGTTCGAATACAGCGAACGCGCCTGATCCCGCACGGCTGCGGGCCAGCCGGTTGCGAGCCCGCCCCGCGACGTGATAGCGGTGACATCGACGCCCGTCCGGGATCATCCCCCGGACGGGCCTTTTGATTTTCGGAAGGCAGCGACGATGAGAATACTGTTTCATGGCCCCGGCTCCACCTTCGTGCGCCCGGCGACCCGACTGCCCTCGCTCGGCGGGGTCCAGTACGGCATCGTCGACACGCTGGCGGGCATCAAGCCCAGCCATGACCTGACCGGCAACCGCGGCAACCTGATCCATGGCGAGGCCCCGTCCCGCATCCTCGCCTGCGACCCGGCCCGTTCGGCCAACACCAACATCGCCGCCCTGCAGAAGATGCTGGGAGAGCGTTACGCCACCCTCGTCGGCGACAATTTCGACCTTCTGGTGCTGTCGCTGGCCAACATGATCCGCCCGCGTCTGGACATGACGCGCCTGCTGAACGCCCTGAAACCGCTGGTGGGGCGCATCCCCATCGTCGTCCTGGGCATGGGCAAGCAGGGCCGCGCGCCCCTGGCCGACCTGCACCCGTCGGTCCGCGACCTGCTGTCGCTGTTCAACAACGACGCGCTGGTCATGGGCGTGCGCGGCCTGGAGACGCGCGACTGGCTGCACCAGAACGGCTTCGGCAACGCGGTTGCCCTGGGCTGCCCCAGCCTCTACTGCTATCCGCAGTCGATCCTGGAGATCGACACGGCCGAGCTGCGCGCCAAGGGCCAGCAGGCCGAGGTGCTGACCGCGGGCTATGTCACCACCCGCGACGGGCACAACCAGGCCCGCGGCGCGGCGCTGGTGCGCGCCATGAAGGGTCTGTCGGCCTCCTACGTCTTCCAGGACGAGTTCTTCGCCTATGGCGATCTGGCCAACCGGCCCTTCGGCTACAACGAGGCCACCTGCATGGCCGATGCCGCGTCCCTGAACGCGATGCTGAGCGCCGAGAACGGGCTGCCGGTCTCGTTCCGCCGCTATTACTACTTCAACGATTCGGCGGCCTGGCGTCAGGCGGCCCATGCCCATGACGTCTATGTGGGCGACCGTTTCCACGGCGGCGTGGCCTCGCTGCATGCCGGGCGGCCGACGGTGATGCTGGCCCATGACAACCGCGTCGAGGAGCTGGCCGACTTCTTCGGCGTGCCGCGCATGACCACGGGCGAATTCGCGCGCAAGGGCCTGGCCGGCACCCTGGCCGAGGACCTGTCCGACGAGCGCCTGGCGCGGATGAAGGACACCTATCGCACGCGCCACGCCGAATTCGTGGCGGCTCTGGCGCGCCATCAGATCGGAGTCGTGACGCGCCTGCCGTGACCGGCGCTCAGCCCCGCCCGTCGTCGAACAGCGACAGCTGGGCGGGGCCATCGTCGGGGGTCTCGAAGCCCGACAGGGTCACGCCCAGCAGCCGCGCGCCGCGAGGGTCCGGCAACACGCCGCGCGCCAGATCGCGGGCGATGGCCAGCAGTTCGTCCTGCGTCGCGACCGCATGGCCCAGGCTGCGGGCGCGGGTGATCTGCTGAAAGTCGCTGAACTTGACCTTCAGCGTCACCGTGCGACCGCGCAGCTCGTGGCGCGCGACGGCCGCCCAGACCTTGGCGGCCAAGGGCTCCAGTGCCTCCAGCGCCGCCTCCAGCGCCATGATGTCGGCGGAATAGGTGTTCTCGGCCCCCACCGACTTGCGGATGCGGTCGGGGCTGACCCGACGGTGGTCGATGCCCCGCGCGATGTTCCAGTAATAGCGCCCCGACTTGCCGAACCGCCGCAGCAGGAAGTCCAGGTCCTGCGCGCGCAGGTCCGCGCCGATGGCGATGCCCATGGCCTGCATCTTGGCCGCCGTGGCGGGCCCCACGCCGTGGAATTTGCCCACCGGCAGGGACAGCACGAAATCCGGCCCCTGTTCGGGGGTGATCACGCAGAGCCCGTCGGGCTTGTTCTGGTCGGATGCCAGCTTGGCCAGGAACTTGTTGTAGCTGACGCCCGCGCTGGCGGTCAGGGCGGTGGCCGCGCGGATGCGGGCGCGGATCTCGGCGGCGATCTTGGTCGCGGTGCGGCCCTGCAGGTGGTCGGTCACGTCCAGATAGGCCTCGTCCAGGGACAGCGGCTCGACCAGGGGCGTGTAGTCCAGGAAGATGTCGCGGATCTGCCCGCTCACCTGCTTGTAGACATCAAACCGGTGGCGCACGAAGATCAGGTCCGGGCACAGCCGCGCCGCCGTGACCGACGGCATGGCCGAGCGCACCCCGAAGCGGCGCGCCTCATAGCTGGCGGCGGCCACGACGCCGCGCGCGGCCGATCCGCCCACGGCCACCGGCTTGCCGCGCAGTTCGGGGAAATCGCGCTGCTCGACCGAGGCGAAGAAGGCATCCATGTCGATATGGATGATCTTGCGCAGCCCCGGCGCGGGGTCGCTCACAGCGGGAACAGCCGCGCCTCGCCGGCCTGCATGTCGGGGGCCACGCGGTCGTGGCGCACATGGGCGATGGCCTGCCCGCCGGACTGGGTGAAGACCGCGCCGACCTCGCGCCCATCCGCGGTGATGGGCGTGCCGATGGGCGCCGCGCCCTCGATGCGCAGAGTGGTCAGGCCCTTGCGCAATTCGGTCTTGTGCTTCATCCGCGCGGTGACCTCCTGGCCCACATAGCAGCCCTTGCGGAAATCGACGCCGTGCAGGCGTTCGAACCCGGCCTCGAGGATGTAGGTCTCGTTCGGGATCAGCTCGACCAGCGTCTCGGGGATGCAATGGGCGACCCGGATCGCGTCCCAATCGCTGCCGTCATCGCCCGCCGTCCCGTAATGCCGCCAGCCCAAGGCCGGGTGACGCGGGTCGGCCACCGCGCCCTCGGGTGCATCGCCGGTGCCGCGCGCCACGGGCATCTCCACCGCCTCCAGCGCGACCTTGCTGCGCAGCCTGTACATCGACAGGCGGCGCATCAGGTCGTCCGCCAGCCGCGCATCCACGTCGATCAGCAGCGCCTCGCCCTCGGGCACGACCAGGAAATCGGCCAGATACTTGCCCTGCGGCGTCAGCAGCGCGGTCCAGCAGGGCGCGCGGCGGATGTCGTTGGTGACCAGACCTTGCAGGAACGCGATGCGGTCCTCGCCGGGCAGTCGGATGATCTGGCGGCTCATTCTTCCCCTCCGAACTGCAGCGCGACCAGGCGGGCATAGGCGCCGCCCTTGGCCATCAACTGGTCATGGCTGCCCTCCTCGACAACCCTGCCCGCCTCCATCACCACGATCTTGTCGGCATTGCGGATGGTGGACAGGCGATGCGCGATGACCAGCGTGGTGCGCCCCGCCGACAGCCGGTCCAGCGCATCCTGGACCAGGCGCTCGCTGGCCGTGTCCAGCGCGCTGGTCGCCTCGTCCAGAAGCAGCACCGGCGCGTCGCGCAGAAGCGCGCGGGCGATGGCCACGCGCTGGCGCTGGCCGCCCGACAGGGCCGATCCGCGCGGGCCGACGCGGCTGTCCAGGGTGCGGCCGTCATCCAGGAAGTTGCTGACATTGGCGGCCGTCAGCGCCGCCTGAAGATCCTCCTCCGACGCGTCGGGGCGGCCCATCAGGATGTTGTCGCGCAGGCTCTCGTCGAACAGGGCCGATTCCTGCGCCACGGTCGAGAACTGGTCGCGCAGCACGCCGAGGTCATAGTCGCTGACCGGCGCGCCGCCCAAAGTGACCTGGCCCCGGTCCGGATCGACCATGCGCGTCAGCAGGTTGAAGACGGTGGACTTGCCCGCGCCCGACGGACCGACCAGCGCGGTGGTCTGCCCGGCCTCGGCGGTGAAGGTCAGCCCGTGCAGCACGACCTGCCCGTCATAGGACAGCCAGACATCCTCCAGCGCGATGCGCGTCGTATCGGGCGGGGTGACGCGCGGGCCGGACACGACCGAGGGGCGCGCGTCCAGCACCTGATAGATGCGCTCCAGGCTGGCGGCGGCGGTCTGCCAGACCCCGGCGATGCCGCCGAGGCGGCGCATCGGCTGGAAGGCCAGGGCCAGCGCGGTGAAGAAGGCCATGAAGTCGCCGACGCTGCGTTCGCCCTCCATGACCTCGTTGCCGCCCAGGGCCAGCACCGCGATGAAGCCGATGCCGGTGACGACGTCGGTCAGCGCCGGGATGACGCTGGAGGTGGCGGCGACCTTGGTCTCGGCCTTGCGGATGTTGCCGACGATGCGGGCAAAGCGCGCGGTCTGGTCGGCCTCGGCCCGGTTCAGGCGGATCGAGGCGATGCCGTGCAGCACCTCGTCCAGTCGGGTGGCGCGCAAGCTGGCATTGGCGCGGTTCTGGCGCACCTTGCGGCGGATGTATTTCTGCACGATCGCGGCGGGCATGATCAGGATCGGCGCGCCCACCAGCGCGCCCAGGGTCCAGACCGGGTCGATGGTCAGCGCCACCCCGAACAGCATCGCCAGGCTGATCGCGTCGCGCGTGGCCCCCGTGATCAGCGTGGCCCAGACCCCCTGGACCGCGATGGTGTCGCCCTGGATGCGCTCAATCATCGCGCCGGGGGCGTTGTCGCGGAAGAAGCGGCTGTCCAGCGTCAGGATATGCGCCAGAAGCTGCGTCTGCATCGCGGTCGAGACTGACAGCGAGATCGTCGTCAGCAGGGCCCGGCTGGTGACCAGCGTCACCGCGCGCAGCAGGAAGATGCCGAAGATCGCGGCCCCCACCCACCAGATCGCCCCCGGCTGCTTGCCGATGAACACCAGGTCGAACAGTGGCTTCAGCATCCAGCTGATCAGCGCCAGCGTGGAGCCCTCGACGGTCATCAGCAGGAAGGCCAGCCCCATGCGCATCCGGTGCGGGCGCAGATAGTCGTCCCACAGGCGGCGCAGCAGGCCCGGCACCCGGTCGCCCTGGGGCGCCGGCGCGGCGGCGGGGCCGCGGGCGGAGGTGGCGGCAATCAGGCGGGAGGGGCTGTCCTGTCGGGGGTCCACGGCTGTTCTCTGGCCTTTCTGCGGCGGGACCGGACGGGTCCGGCCCCCGATGGGGTTGGCACAGCCATACCCCAGCCCGCCGGGTCCCCACAAGGCGAAGCCCCTGCGACCCCCGGGCCAAGCCCCGTTGACGCGGCGGCGCCGTGGCCCTACCGATCTTGCACGTTGTGAAGGAAAGCCCCGCGATGCCCCCTGCCCCCGGCCCCGACCTGATCGCCATTCCCGGCCCCTCCCCGGTGCCCGCCCGCGTCCTGGCGGCGGCGCATCGCGCCTCTCCGGACATCTATGCCGACGAGCTGGCGCAGCTGAACCTGCAGGTCATGGACCAGCTGAAGCGGCTGGCCGGCACGCGGGCGCATCTGGCGCCCTATATCGGCAACGGCCATGCCGGGTGGGAGGCCGCCAGCGCCAACATGTTCGCACCCGGCGATCTGGCGCTGGTGCTGACGCATGGCCATTTCGGCCGGTCCTGGGCCGAGATGACCGAGGGTCTGGGCGTCACGGTCGAACGGCTGGATTTCGGCGCCGCCGCCCCGGACCCGGCGCGGCTGGCCGAACGGCTGGCCCGCGACCCCGAAGGCCGCATCCGTGCGGTGATGGTCTGCCAGACGGACACCGCCACGGCCACGCTGGCCGACATCCCGGCGCTGCGCGCGGCGATGGGCGATCACCCGGCGCTCTTGGTGGTGGATGCCATCGCGTCCTTGGGCTGCGCGCCGATGAAGATGGACGAATGGGGCGTCGACGTGCTGATCGCGGCCAGCCAGAAGGGGCTGATAACGCTGCCCGGCACGGTCTTCGTCTGGTTCTCGGACAAGGCGGCGGCGCGGGGGCGGACGGCGCTGACATCGCCGTGGTGGGACTGGCATCTGCGGGCGCAGTCGGACGCGCTGTGGCGCTGGTGGGGCGGCACGCCGCCGGTCCAGCAGATCTATGCCCTGGCCGAGGCGCTGACGATGATCCTGGACGAGGAGGGGCTGGAGGCCGTCTGGCACCGTCACGCCCGTCTGGCGCAGGCGACCTGGGCCGCCGTCGATGCCTGGGGCACGGCGGGCGCGGTCCGGCTGTCGGTGGCCGAGGCCGCGGCGCGCGCGCCCGCGGTCACCGCGGTCACCCTGCCCGGCGCGGATGCGCTGCGGGCCTGGACGGTGCGCGAATGCGGCGTGACGCTCGGGGTGGGTCTGGGTGCGCCCGATCCGACGGGGGCGCTGCGCATCGCGCATATGGGCCATTGCAATGCGGGCGTCCTGCTGGGCACGCTTGGCGCCATCGAGGCGGGCCTGACCGCGCTGGACATCCCGCATGGCCGCGGCGCGCTGGAGGCCGCGGCGGCCAGCATCGCCCGGTCGGCCTGAGCGGAGATCAGGCCTCCAGCCGCGCCAGCGTGACCACGGTGTCGCCGTAGCGGCGCCGGTCCAGCAGCGTCAGGGCGGGGGGCAGCGCGGGCGGCTGGCTCTCCTCCCACATGACGGTCGCACCGGGCGCCAGCCAGCCGCCCGCCAGCGCCGCCGCCATGGCCCTTTCGCCGAGGCCGCGACCATAGGGCGGATCGAGGAAGACCACCTGAAAGGGCGCGCCCTCCGGCGGCGGCAGGCGCGTCGCGTCGCGGCGCAGCACCGAGACGCGGTCGCTCGTGCGGGTCCTGTCGATGTTGCGGCGGATCAGGTCCAGCGCCTTGGCCCCGTCATCGACCAGCACCGCCTCCGCCGCGCCGCGCGACAGCGCCTCGAGGCCCAAGGCGCCGGTGCCTGCGAACAGGTCCAGCACCCGCGCGCCGGCCAGCGGATTGCCCTGACGTCCGTTGACCAGCAGGTTGAAGATCGCCTCGCGCACCCGGTCGGTGGTGGGGCGCAACTGGGCCGCGGGATCGCCCGCGCCCAGTTCGGCCAGCTTCAGGCCGCGCAGCGTGCCGCCGACGATCCTCATGATTGCGTCCCGCGGTGGCCGCGGGGGGCATCCTGCCCCCCGCACCCCCCTGGGCCGCCCGCGTGCCCGGGCCGGGTCATGCCAGAAGCGCCCGCAGGTCCGGGGCCGCGACGACCGCCTGCGGATCGCAGCTCTGCCCCGCGTCGATCAGCCGCTTGCCGACCATGTAGGCGCGCGCGTCGTTCAGCGCGTCGACCGCGATCAGCCTCCCCGCACGGAAGTACCAGACCGAGGCCGCGTGATCGCCCTGACCCGCCCGCGTGACGACCTGGTCGTGACCCGCATTCAGGCCCGCGATCTGGAGTTTCGCGTCGAACTGATCCGACCAGAACCACGGCCGGGGCGCATAGTCGCGACCGGCGCCCAGCATGTTGTCGGCCACGCATTCGGCCATGTCGATCGCGCCGCCTACGCTTTCCAGCCGCAACCTGCCGCCCTGCCAGGGCGTGCTGGCGCAGTCGCCCGCGGCCCAGATCGCCGGGTCCGAGGTCCGTCCGTGGCCGTCGGTGGCGATGCCGTCGTCCAGGACCAGACCCGCGGTCTGCGCGAGGTCGGTCCGCGGCAGCACGCCGATGCCCATGACCACCACATCCGCCGGGATGTGGCGCCCGTCGGTCAGCGCCACTCCGTCGGCGCGCGCCGTGCCGGTGATGCGGCTGATCGCCGTGCCCTCCAGGATGGCGACGCCATGCGCGCGGTGCAGGTCGCGCACCAGGTCGGCGGTCTCGGCCGCCGCCACGCGGCCCAGGATGCGCGGCGCCGCCTCGATCAGCGTGACCTCCAGCCCCAGCCTGCGCGCGACCGCCGCGGCCTCCAGCCCGATATAGCCGCCGCCGATCACCACCAGCCGCCGCCCCTCGCGCAGCTCGGGCACCAGCGCGTCGACGTCGGCCAGGCCGCGCACCACATGCGTTCCGGGCAGGTCGCCGCCCATCGCGGCGGGCAGGCGGCGCGGCGCGGCCCCCGTGGTCAGCGCCAGCGCGTCATAGGGATGCGCGCCCCGGTCGGTGTGCAGCACGCGGGCATCCGCGTCGATCGACAGGGCGGTCTCCGACAGGTGCAGCGCGATCCCCTGGTCGCGCCACCATTCGGGCGCGCGCAGCGTCAGGCGGTCCAGCCCCATCTGGCCCAGCAGATAGGCCTTGGACAAAGGCGGGCGCTGATAGGGGGCTGCCGGTTCGTCGCCGATCACGGTCAGCGCGCCCTCATGCCCCTTGGCGCGCAGCCGCGCGGCCATCGAGGCCGCCGCCTGCCCCCCTCCCACGATCACGATGCGCATCCCGCGTCCCCTGCTGGCCTGTCCGTCCGGCGCACCCTATAGTCGCCGCGAATCCGTTGCAATTCAGGAGCGTTCCATGACCATCACCGCCGGAGACAAGCTGCCTCAGGGCCAATTGCTGCGCGTGGGCGAGGCCGGCCCCGAGGCCGTCGACACCGCCGGCCTGATGCAGGGCAAGGTCGCGCTGTTCGGCCTGCCCGGCGCCTTCACCGGCACCTGCACGAATGCGCATATGCCCAGCTTCGTGCGCAATGCCGACGCCTTCCGCGCCAAGGGCGTGTCGCGCATCGTCTGCATCACCGTGAACGATCCCTTCGTGGCCAAGGCCTGGGCCGAGCAGACCGGCGCGACCGAGGCCGGCATCGAGGTCCTGGCCGATGCCGACGGCAGCGTGACCAAGGCCCTGGGCCTCGACTTCACCGCACCCCCGGTCGGCTTCTTCGGGCGCTGCAAGCGCTTTGCCGCGCTGGTCGAGGACGGGGTGGTCGCGACGATCGACGTCGAGGACAGCCGCGGCACCTGTTCGGTCAGCGCCGGAGAGGCGCTGCTGGAAAAGGTCTGACGCCGGACGGCCCGCGCGACACCGGGGGGTCCGGGGGGCTGGCCCCCCGGCCCTTCGCGGGACGCAATGGCGCGCTCACGGCGACGGGTCGCCCTTCCGGAACGGGGTGAAATCGGCCAGCGCCTCGATCTCGGCCCCCATCGCGTCGCGCTCCTGATCCAGGTAGGTCTCCAGCGCGCGCAGAAAGCCCGGATCGCGCACCCAGTGCAGCGAATGGATCGGCACCGGCTCGTATCCGCGGGCCAGCTTGTGATCGCCCTGCGCCCCCGCCTCGACCCGCGCCAGCCCCTGCGCGATCGCATGATCGATGGCCTGGTGATAGCACAGCTCGAAATGCAGGAAGGCGTGCTCGGCGACGCAGCCCCAGTAGCGGCCATAGATCGCGTCCGGCCCGAGGAAGTTCAGCGCCCCCGCGATGGGCCGGCCGTCAACCTCTGCCAGAACCAGCAGGATGTCGTCGCGCATGGTATCCTGGATGCGGTCGAAGAAGGCCCGCGTCAGATAGGGCTGCCCCCATTTGCGGGCGCCGGTGTCCTGATAGAACTCCCAGAACGCGTCCCAGTGATGCGGCTTCAGGTCGTCGCCGGTCAGCTGCCGGATCGTGCCGCCAAAGGCCTGCGCCCGGGCGCGTTCCTTCCGCAGGTCCTTGCGCTTGCGCGAGGACAGCGCACCCAGGAAATCCTCATAGCTGTCATAGCCGCGGTTCAGCCAGTGGTACTGCTGCGTCACGCGCGGCAGGAACGCCGCCGCCTCGCCCAGATCGGCCTCGTGTCCGGTGCAGAAGGTGACATGCGCCCCCGACATGTCCAGCCGCCCGGCCACCTGCATCAGCCCCGCCAGAAGGCCCGCGCGGGCCTCGTCGTCGCGCGCCAGCAGGCGCGCGCCGGTGGCGGGGGTGAAGGGCACCGCGCATTGCAGCTTGGGGTAATAGCGCCCGCCCGCCCGCGCATAGGCCTGCGCCCAGGCATGATCGAAGATGTATTCGCCCTGGCTGTGCGACTTGGCGTAAAGCGGCGCCGCCGCGACGGTCTGCCCGTCGCGCTCCAGCGTCAGGTGCAGCGGCTGCCAGCCGGTGCCGGTGCCCACGGATCGCGACTGCTCCAGCGCGAAGAGGAAGCGGTGCGTGGTGAACGGGTTGCCGTCGCCCAGACCGTCCCAGACCGTCGGGTCGATGGCGGCGATCGAAGGGTGGGTGGTCAGGGTCATGATGTCGGTCATGCCCGGCAAGATAGGCATGGCCGCGGGCATTGTCAGTCCCCGCCGATGTCGCACGGGGCGGCATCGGCGGATTTGGATATTTGAGTGAAGAAGAAGGGCCTGGCGGATCAGAGGGCCGCGCGATAGCCTTCGAAGGTGATGTTCGTGGCGACGCGGCGGGCGGCCTCCTCCTCGGCGGCGCTGCGGATGGTCCAGGTCAGCACCGGAACGCCCTGCGCGCGCAGCGCATCGACGCGCGGATTGTCCAGATCGCCCTTGTCATGCGAAATGAAGCAGGCCCCCACCGCGTCGAAGTCGCGGATCTGGGCCAGTTCGTCGCGCCGGGCGGGCGGCACCTGCGGCCAGTCGGCTAGCGGAAAGTCGCAGGTGGTCAGGCCCACCGGCACATCCGGCGCCGCGGCGCGGAAGGCCGCGATCATGTGCGGGTTGAAGGACATGACCGCCACCGGCCCGTCATAGCCCGACAGCGCCTCGGCCACGCGGGCGGGCAGCGTGCCGACATCGGAGCCGCAGGCGCCGTCCTGGTCCTTGATCTCGATCAGCAGCGGCACGCGGCCCGCGATCAGCTCCAGGAACTGCGCCAGGGTCGGGACCGGCTCATCCGTGCCCATCAGGCGAAGGCCGGCCAGCGTCTGCGCATCGGTCGCGCCGATCACGCCCTCGGCCCCGGTCAGCCGCTTCAGCCGATAGTCGTGAAAGACCAGCGGCACCCCGTCCGGCCCCGGCTGGATGTCGCATTCGATGCCGTAGCCCGCCTCGATCGCGGCGCGGGCGGCGGCCAGGCTGTTCTCGGGGACCCCTGCGCCATGCAGGCCGCGATGGGTGATGGGCACCGTCAGGAAGCGGTCGTCCAGCATCAGCGGACCTCGAACACGGCTTCGATCTCGACCGCGACGCCGAAGGGCAGCGAGGGCGCGGACACCGCAGCGCGGGAATGGCGCCCGGCCTCGCCGAAGACCTCGACCATCAGGTCGGAGCAGCCGTTGATGACCTTGGGCTGATCGGTGAAATCGGGGGTGGAGTTCACGAAGCCGGTCAGCTTGACCACCCGCGTCACGCGGTCCAGATCGCCGATGGCGGATTTCAGCTGCGCAATCAGCGCCAGCCCGCAGCGGCGTGCGGCGGCGACACCCTCCTCCAGGCCGGTCGTGTCGCCCAGCTTGCCGGTGATCAGGCCGTTCTCGTCCGCGCTGATCTGGCCCGAGATGAAGACCAGGTTGCCGGTCTGCACGAAGGGGACGTAATTAGCCGCCGGCATGGGCGCTGCGGGAAGGGTGATGCCCTTGTCGGCCAGGGTCTGCTCGATGCTCATGGGGTCCTCGCTTGGGTTGCGGCCCGGACCCTAGCGCGGGTCGCGTCAGGCGACCAGAGCCTCGGCGCGCTGCAGGTCCACGCTGACCAGCTGGCTGACGCCCTGCTCGACCATGGTGACGCCGAACAGCCGGTCCATCCGCGCCATGGTCACCGCATGGTGGGTGATGATCAGGAAGCGCGTCTCGGTCCGGCGGGTCATCTCGTCCAAGAGGTCGCAGAAGCGGCTGACATTGGCATCGTCCAGCGGCGCGTCGACCTCATCCAGCACGCAGATCGGCGCGGGATTGGCCAGAAACACCGCAAAGATCAGCGCCATCGCGGTCAGCGTCTGCTCGCCGCCCGACAACAGGCTCAGCGTCGACAGGCGCTTGCCCGGCGGCTGGCACATGATCTCCAGGCCCGCCTCCAGCGGGTCGTCCGATTCGACCATCACCAGGCGCGCCTCGCCGCCGCCGAACAGCGTCGTGAACAGGGTCGCGAAATTGGCGTTCACCGTCTCGAAGGCCGCCAGCAGGCGCTCGCGCCCCTCGCGGTTCAGGCTGCCGATGCCGGCGCGCAGCTTGCGGATCGCCTCCTCCAGGTCGGTCTTCTCGGCGGCTAGCCCGTCGCGCTCGGCCTCCAGCGTCCGCTTGTCCTCGTCGGCGCGCAGGTTGACCGCGCCCAGGGCCTCGCGCGCGCCGCGCAGGCGGGCGATCTCCTGCTCCAGCCGGTCGACGGGCGCGGTCAGGTCGATCTCGCCCAGGGCGGCGCGCAGCTGGTCGGGGCTCTGCTCGGTCTCCTCACGGATGCGGGCGCGGGCCAGGGCCTCGGCCTCGCGGGCGGCCTCCTGGCGGGCCTCGCGCGCGGCGCGGGCCTCGCGGGCCTCGCCTGCCTGCCGCTCGGTCTCGCGCTCGGCCAGGGCGGCGGCGCGGGCGGCCTCCTCGGCGGAGGTCAGCGCGGCACGGGCCGCCGTCAGCCGCGTCTCCAGCTGCACCCCGCGCGCGACCAGCGCCTCCTCCTGCTCGGCCAGGATGGCGGGCTGGTCCTGCGCCTCGGCCAGCTCGTCGGCGGTGGCCTCGCGCCGCGCGGACAGTTCGGCCGCGCGCGTGCCAGCCTGCTCCAACCGCAGCTGCCAGCCCGATTCCTCCTTGGCGATCTCCTGCAGGCGCTTGGTGCGGGCCTGCCCCTCGCGGCGCAATTCGTCCAGCGCGGCGCGGCGGGTCATCGTGGCGATGCGCGCGCCCTCGACGCCGGTTCGGGCATGCTCCACGGTTGCCGCGGCGTCCGCGCGGTCGGGCAGCGCGGCCAGTTGCGCCTCTGCCTCGGTGAGGCGGCTCTGGGCGTCGGCGGCATCGGCGCAGTGGCGCGCCAGCTCCGCCCGCGCCCCGTCGGCGCGGCTGGAGGCCATGGCCAGATCGGATTCCGCCCGCGTCGCGGCGCGCGCGGCCTCCGACAGCAGGCGCTCTGCCTCGCGGCGCGCGTCGCGGGCCGACTTCTCGACCTCGGCGGCCTGGGCCAGATCGGCGCGGGCCGCCTCATGGGTCTCGCGGGCCTCCTCGGCGCGGGCCTCCGCGCGTTCGGCCTGCTCGGACACATGGGCCAGCTCATTGACCTTCTGCAGATGCAGCGCGGCCGAGGACAGCGCCTGCCCCGCCATCACGCGCAAGCCGTCCCACCGGAACAGGTCGCCCTCCGGCGTCACCAGCCGCTGCCCCGCCGACAGCATCGACTGCAGCGCGGCCCCCTGCCCCGCATCCAGCACCAGCCCCGTCTGCGACAGCCGCCGCGCCAGCAGGTCCGGGCCGCGCACATGCGGGGCCAGCGGCACGGCGCCGTCGGGCAGAGGCTGCGGATCGTCCCAGCCCGGCAGGTCGCGCCACCCCGACCCGTCGCCGCCCACGCCCGCGCGGAGATCGTCGCCCAAGGCCGCCCCGAACGCGGCCTCGTGCCCCCGCGCGACGGCCACCTGATCCAGCAGCGTGGCGCCCCCGGAGCGCCCGCGATCGACCAGCCGCTGCAGGGCGGTGCGTTCGGCGGCCAGGGCCGCGGCCTCGCCCTCGGCGGCGGCGCGGGCCTGGCGGGCGGCGGCCTCGCGGGTTTCCAGCGCGGCGCGCGCGGCCTCGGCCTCGGCCAGCGCATCCTCGGCGGCCTCGGTGCGGTCGCGGGCCTGATCCTGCGCGGCATCCGCCCGGTCCAGCGCGGCGGCCGCGGCCTCTCCGGCGGCATCGGCGGCGGCCAGCGCCTCGGCGGCCTCGGCGGCGGCCCGGTCGGCGCGGTCGAACATGGCGCGCAGGTCATGGGCCAGACGCTCGGCCGATTGATGGCGGGCGGCCAGGCGGGCGGATTCGTCGGTCAGCTCGGCCAGCCGGGCCTCGACCTCGTGCAGCGTCTCGGCGGCGGCCTCGGCCTGGGCGGTGGCCATCTCGACCCGCGCGTCATGCCCCTCGCCGCCCGCGCGCAGCTGCTCGGCCTCCCAGGTCAGGCGGCGCACGACCTCCTCGGCATCGCGGTTCAGCGCCTGCTCGCGCTCGATGTCGCGGTCCAGCTGCGCCAGCCGCCCCGACAGCGCGGTGATGGCCTGGGTCGCGCGACGCCCGGCCTCGGCCAAGGCCTCGCTCTCCACGGCCAGCCGCTGGACCAGGGCGGCGGCGATCTGCTCCTCCTCGCGCAGCGGCGGCAGGGCGGCCTCGGTCTCGGTCCGCCGCAGGGACGCGGCCTCGGCGGCGGCACCGGCCTGAGCGGCGGCCCGCACCGCCTCGGCCAGGGCCTGCGCCGCGGCCAGGCGCGCGGCCTCGGCATCCGACCAGCGGCGGTACAGCAGCAACCCCTCGGTTAGGCGCAGCGCCGCGCCGATCTCGCGGTACTTCGCCGCCGCGCGCGCCTGCCGGGCCAGGGTCGCGGCCTGGGCGGACAGCTGGTCCAGCGTGTCGTCCACCCGCGTCAGGTTCGCCTCGGCGCCGTTCAGCTTCAGCTCCGCCTCGTGGCGGCGCGCGTAAAGCCCCGAGATCCCGGCCGCCTCCTCGAGGATGCGGCGGCGGTTGCGGGGCTTGGCGTTGATCAGCTCGCTGATCTGGCCCTGACGCACCAGCGCCGGGCTGTGCGCCCCGGTCGAGGCATCCGCGAACAGCATCTGCACGTCGCGCGCCCGCACATCCTTGCCGGCGATCTTGTAGGCGCTGCCCGCGTCGCGGGTGATGCGGCGGGTGATGTCGAACTGATCGTCGTCGTTAAAGCCCGCGGGCGCACGGCGGTCGCGGTTGTCGACGCTCAGCGAGACCTCGGCATGGGCGCGGGCGCTGCGCCGCGCGGTGCCGGCAAAGATCACGTCCTCCATCCCGTCGCCGCGCATGGCGGTGGGACGGTTCTCGCCCATGACCCAGCGCAGGGCCTCCAGCAGGTTGGACTTGCCGCAGCCGTTCGGACCGACCACGCCCGTCAGCCCCTCGCGGATGACCAGATCGGTCGGGTCCACGAAGCTCTTGAAGCCGTTCAGTCGCAGGCGGTCAAAGCGCAAGGGTCGCGTCCGTCAGATTCGGGTCAGGCGACAATTGTCCCCGCAGCGGCCCCCCAAGTCAACCGACCGCCCCAGATGTCGCCCCTGCCGAGGCACCGGCCCACAAGATGCACGGCTCTGGCGCGGGCGTCGGGGCCGCGCTAGGCTGCGGGCCATGATCCGCATGCTTGCCATCATCCTGGCCTTCCAGCTGGGCGGAGAGGTCGCCTCCCGCGCGCTGGCGCTGCCCTTGCCCGGCCCGGTCACGGGGCTGGTCGCGCTGGTTCTGGCCTGCATGATCCGCCCGGCCCTGGCCGAGGCGATCCGCCCGGCGGCGACCGGGCTTCTGGCGCATCTGTCGCTGTTCTTCGTGCCTGCGGGCGTGGGCATCGTCGCGCATTGGGACCTGCTGCGCGATCAGGGCCTGGGTCTGGCCGTGGCGCTGATGGGCTCCACGCTGCTGGCCATCGCGGCGGGGGCGCTGGCCTTCACCGCCGTGGCCCGCCTGACCGGGTCGGAGGAGCGGGGCGCGCTGAAGGATCAGGGGCGTGAGTGATCCGGCGCTGATCTGGTCCTATCTGGCGCAGGGGCCGCTTCTGTGGCTGACCGCGACGCTGATGGCCTATCTGGCCGGGGACGCGCTTTCGCGGGCCCTGGGGCGGGCCAGCTGGGCCAACCCGGTGCTGATCGCGGTGATCCTGCTGGCGGCGTTGCTGGGGCTGACCGGCACCGATTACGCGACCTATTTCGCGGGCGCGCAATTCGTCCATTTCATGCTGGGCCCGGCCACCGTGGCGCTGGCCCTGCCGCTGTACGACAACCTGCCCCGCGTGCGGCGCGCGGCCTGGCCGATGCTGGCGGGGCTGCTGGCCGGATCGGGGGTGGCGGTCGTCTCTGCCCTCGTGATCGCGCGGAGCTTCGGGATCGAGGGGTCGGTGCTGGCCTCACTCGCGCCGAAATCGACGACCGCGCCGGTGGCCATCGGCATCGCCGAGCAGCTGGGCGGCCAGCCCACCCTGACCGCCGCGCTGGTCCTGCTGACGGGGATCTTCGGGGCGATCGTGGTGACGCCCCTGCTGAACGCGCTGAAGATCCGCGACTGGCGGGCGCGGGGCTTTGCGGTGGGGGTCGCGGCGCATGGGATCGGCACGGCGCGGGCGTTTCAGGTGAACGCGACGGCGGGTGCGTTCTCGGGCATCGGGATGGGGCTGAACGCCGTGCTGACGGCGGTCATCGCGCCCTTGGCGTTGCGGCTTTTCGGGGGTTAGACCTCTGAAGCGAATCCGTTGGATGTCAATTCAACAGGGCATAAGCCTCAGCCCAAGTGCCTGGGATGGCATCCCACAGCTGAGGCTTCGTCGCCCGGACTTTGGGTGAGGGATGCGCAGAGGTGTAGAATCTCATATTCGCCTCTTCGACGATGGAGCGCGCAGCCACGGCTGTCTTACCGACAGCAACGACCGCTTTCAAGCGAGGGAGCAACGTCAGAAGATCTGACAGCCGCTGCAATCCCGCGTCTTTTTTCGGCGACGGTCAGTTTCGTTGTCCCGTTCCACCAAGGAACAAGGTTCCACAACAGGGTGCGTTCGCGCGGAATTCCCGCATCGCGCATGATTGTAAAAATTGCTTCGGCAGTAGGATCGTCATTGTCGCGCGAGATGAAACCGGACCCGCCTTGACTTGAATCCGTCATCGGGCCGGGCTTTTCGAGCAGGAACAGGATTTCAGCTTCATTGGCTCCGTCCAACGGATCAAAGTCCGGAACGTGACCACGACCCTCGCGTCGCAGTGCCTCCACAAAATCTGCCAATGCCTCCATCCTGGGACCAGACAACGATTGTCGCCGCTGTTCGACATTCCCCGGTATTCCCAATGATCGTGGCTGTATCGGCGCGAGCTCTTCGGGGGAGCAAATGATCAGCCTATCATCGACATCATAGACAAACTTGCTTTTTGCAAGTTTCAGCGCCCTGTTTTACACTTCGGTGGGCAGATTGGGCCGGAAGGCCGCAATGCGGGCGGGATCGGTCTCGATCCGCGCCGCGCCGATCAGGTCCAGGCAGTAGGGCACGGCGGCGAAGACCGCGTCCAGGCAGGTCGCGATGGCCGCGGGCTTGCCTGGGATGGTGATGATCAACGTCTTGCCGCGGATGGCGGCGGTCTGGCGCGACAGGATGGCGGTCGGCACCTCGCGGAGCGAGGCGCGGCGCATCTCCTCTCCGAAGCCGGGCAGTTCCTTGTCCATCACGTCGGCCACGGCCTCGGGCGTCAGGTCGCGCGGCGCGGGGCCGGTGCCGCCGGTGACCAGGATCAGGTCCGCGCCCCCGTCGGCCAGGTCGCGCAGCGTGGCGGCCACGCTGTCGCGGCCGTCGGGGATGATGTGGCGGTCGATGGTCATGGGCGAGGTCACGACACCCCGCAGCCAGGCCTCGGCACCGGGGCCGCCCTTGTCCTCGTACTCGCCCCGCGACGCGCGGTCGCTGACGGTCACGATGGCGATGCGGGCGGCCCCGGCGGTCATTTCGCCACGCGGGCGTTGCGGTTCGCGATCAGCTTCAGGCGCAGCGCGTTCAGGCGGATGAAGCCCGCCGCGTCCTTCTGGTCATAGGCGCCGGCATCGTCCTCGAAGGTCACATGCGCCTCACTGTACAGCGAGTGATCCGACCAGCGGCCCACGCAGGTCGCCAGCCCCTTGTAGAGCTTCAGCCGCACCGTGCCGGTCACATGCTCCTGCGATTTGTCGATCAGGGCCTGCAGCATCTCGCGCTCGGGGGAGAACCAGAAGCCGTTATAGATCAGCTCCGCATAGCGCGGCATGATCGAATCCTTCAGGTGGCCCGCGCCGCTGTCGAGCGTGATCTGCTCGATCCCGCGATGGGCTTCCAGCAGGACCGTGCCGCCCGGCGTCTCGTAGATGCCGCGCGACTTCATGCCGACGAAGCGGTTCTCGACGAAATCCAGACGGCCGATGCCGTGACGGCCGCCCAGCTCGTTCAGCTTGGTCAGGATCGTGGCGGGCGACATGGCCTCGCCGTTGATCGCCACCGCGTCGCCCTTCTCGAAGGTCACCTCGATGAATTCCGGCTGATCGGGCGCGTCCTCGGGGTTCACGGTGCGCTGATAGACATAGTCGGGCGCGGCCTCGGCGGGGTTCTCCAGCGCCTTGCCCTCGCTCGAGGTGTGCAGCAGGTTCGCGTCGACGCTGAAGGGCGCCTCGCCGCGCTTGTCCTTGGCGATGGGGATCTGGTTCTTCTCGGCGAACTCGATCAGCTTGGTGCGGCTGGTCAGGTCCCATTCCCGCCAGGGCGCGATCACCTTGATCGACGGGTCCAGCGCATAGGCGCTGAGCTCGAACCGGACCTGGTCGTTGCCCTTGCCGGTCGCGCCATGCGCAACCGCATCCGCGCCCGATTCCTGCGCGATCCGCACCAGATGCTGAGAGATCAGCGGCCGCGCGATCGACGTGCCCAGCAGATACAGCCCCTCATAGAGCGCATTGGCCCGGAACATCGGGAAGACGAAATCGCGCACGAATTCCTCGCGCACGTCGACGATGTGGATGTTCTCGGGCGCGATGCCCAGCATCTCGGCCTTCTGGCGCGCGGGTTCCAGCTCCTCGCCCTGGCCCAGATCGGCGGTGAAGGTCACCACCTCGCAGCCATACTCGGTCTGCAGCCATTTCAGGATGATCGAGGTATCAAGCCCCCCCGAATAGGCGAGGACGACTTTTTTCGGCGCGTCGGACATGCGGTTAACCCTTCGTCGAAGTTTCAGCGGGAATACGGCGATTTGCGCGTTGTCACAAGGGTTCGGGGGCGATTAGCATGGGCCGGGATTTCAGACGGGTGATTTGATGCTGGCCTTGCGACTGCTCCGCCATGCGATCCTGCAGCTGACCGGCACCTGGGCGCGGCGCTGACGCTGTCGGTCATGCCGCTGCTGCTGGCCGCCCTCGGCATCGGCATCGGGCTGGCCGCGCGCCAGGCCTTCATGGGCGGCAATCCGCCCGGGATCGCCGTCGCGGCGGTGATGCTCGCGATCGTCGCGATCTTCGCGCTGGCCTTCGTCACCCTGGCCGCACCCTGGCATCGGTTCGTCCTCCTGAACGAGCGTCCCCGCGTTTTGCGCCCGATAGGAAGGCCGGAGCTGCGTTACGTCGGGGCCTCCATCCGGATCTTCCTGATCATGCTTCTGGTGGGCATCCCGGTCGTGCTGCTCAGCTCGGCGCTCATCATCGCCTTGGATGGGAACCTCGGGGCCATGCTGGTCATCAATCTGCTGATCGGTTTTGCCCTGGCCGTTCTGGGCCTGCGCCTGGGAACCGGCTTGGCCGGTGCGGCCACCGGGGCTGCGCGACCGTTGACGACCGGTTGGCGGGCGACGGCCGATGCCTTTGGAACGCTGGCGGTGCTGTCGCTGCTCACCCAGGTGCTGGGACTGGTGCTGAACCTGGTCGCGGGCCTGCCGGGGGCCGCGGGAATCGTCGCGGCGCTTCTGGTCACATGGTTCAGTGCCCTGCTGTCGCTGTCGATCATCACCACGCTCTGGGGTCACTTCGTCGAGGGGCGCGCGCTGCGCTGACCCTTGCCAACAGGCCCGTTTCGCGGCATGGGCGGGGCATGGAAAACTTTGTCGCCGCCGTCCGTCTGGCCGAGGCCGCGCTTCGCGACCTGTTCGAGCCCACGCCCCTGCAACGCAACGACCATCTCTCGGCGAAACACGGCGCCGAGATCTGGCTCAAGCGCGAGGATCTGACGCCCGTGCGCAGCTACAAGCTGCGCGGCGCCTTCAACGCCATGCGCAAGCTGGCCCGGCCCGGCGGCGGCGGCCATTTCGTCTGCGCCAGCGCCGGCAACCATGCCCAGGGCGTGGCCTATGCCTGCCGCCATTTCGGCGCGCGCGGCACGATCTTCATGCCGGTCACCACGCCCAAGCAGAAGATCGACAAGACCCAGATCTTCGGCGGCGACGCGGTCGAGATCGTGCTGACCGGCGACTATTTCGACCAGACCCTGGCCGCGGCCCAGGCCTTCTGCGCCGAGCAGGGCGCGCAGTTCCTGTCGCCCTTCGACGCGCCCGACATCATCGAGGGCCAGGCGACCGTGGGCCTCGAGATGCTCGCCCAGCTGGGCCGCGCGCCCGATCTGGTGGTGCTGCCGGTGGGCGGGGGCGGCCTGTCGGCGGGGGTCACGAAATATCTGACCACCGAGGCGCCCGACACCCGCTTCGCCTTTGCCGAACCGCTTGGCGGGGCCAGCCTGCAGGCGGCGCTGCGCGCAGGCGCGCCCGTCGCGCTGCCCGCTGTGGACAGCTTCGTCGACGGTGCGGCGGTCGCGCGCATCGGCGCCCTGCCCTTCGAGGCGCTGGCGCGGTTCAGCGAGCATGACGTGCATCTGGCCCCCGAGGACCGCATCTGCCGCACCATGCTGGAGATGCTGAACACCGAGGGCGTGGTGCTGGAGCCTGCGGGCGCGCTGGCCTTGGACGTGCTGGGCGATCTGGGCGACCTGACGGGCAAGACCGTGGTCGCGGTCTGTTCGGGCGGCAATTTCGACTTCGAGCGCCTGCCCGAGGTCAAAGAGCGGGCGCAGCGCTTTGCCGGGCTGAAGAAGTATTTCGTGCTGCGCATGCCGCAGCGCCCCGGCGCGCTGCGCGATTTCCTTGAGCTTCTGGGTCCTCAGGACGACATCGCCCGGTTCGAGTACCTGAAGAAATCGGCCCGCAACTTCGGTTCGGTGCTGATCGGGATCGAGACCAGCGACCCGGCCAACCTGACCGCGCTGATGGGCCGGCTGGACCGGTCGGGCTTCGCCTATCGCGACATCACCAACGACGGCATCCTGGCCGAGCTGCTGGTCTGATCACGACGCCCGCGCGCGGTCCCCGGCCGCGTCGTCCGGCCCGGGCGGCAGGCCCGGCTCGGGCGGAGGGCCGTCGATGACATGCGGCAGGTCGCGCAGCAGCATCTGCTTGCTGTGACCGAAGCTGGCCCGCAGGGTCGCGATGGACAGGGCCGACCGCTCTCCCTGCGCCAGCTGCTGGACGGCTCGGTCGCAGCGGGCGGCAAAGTCCCGAAACCCGATCTGCACGGCCAGCGTCCCCAGCAGGGGCAGATCCTGCGTCAGGGTCGGGCCGTCCTCGGGCAGGGCGGACAGATGCGCCTCGATCTCGGTCAGGATCATGCCGATCATCGGCGCGGCGGTCTGCCCACCCGCCCGGTCGCGCAGCGCGATCACCCTCGACCAGTCGATCATCGCATCCCTCATCGAATCGCCTGTACGGTCCCGGTCTAGCCCATCCGCCTTGCCACCACGTTAACGGTCCGGTTTACCCGACGTTTACGGCTGCAGCGTATGCAAGATGGCATGACAGCCGCGAATCGCCCCCCCCTGCCGATCGACCAGGCCCCGCCCAGACCGGGCCGGCTGATCCTGCTGGTCGATGCCAGCGCGGCGCAGCGGCGGGTCGTGGCGCGGATGCTGCGCCGGGGCGGCTATGAGGTGATCGAGGCCGAGGGCGCCCGACAGGCGCTGCAGCTGTGCGAGAGCCGCCCGCCGGACCTGGTGCTGGCGGACTGGAGCATGCCCGACATGACCGGCCCCGAGTTCTGCGCCGCGTTCCGGCGGCTGCCGCGCTCGAACTACGGCTATGTGGTGCTGCTGACCTCGGGGGCGGATGCGCGCACCATCACCGAGGGGATCGAGGCGGGCGCGGACGACTTCCTGACCAAGCCCGTCGCCCCGCAGGAGCTGCTGGCGCGCATGGCCGCGGGCGAGCGCATCCTGCGCATCGAGGAGGAGCTGCGCGCCAGCAACACCCAGCTGCGCCAGGCTCTGGCCCAGCTGTCGGAGACGCAGGCCGCGATGGAACGCGACCTGCGCGAGGCACGCAAGCTGCAGCAGGGCCTGGTCCGCGCCCGGTCCGGCCGGTTCGGCGGCCTGGAGATCAGCCTGCTGCTGCGTCCCGCGGGCCATATCGGCGGCGATCTGGTGGGCTTCTTCCCGGTCGGAGAGGACCGGGTGGGCCTCTATGCGCTGGATGTGTCGGGCCACGGGGTGACGGCCGCGCTGCTGACCGCGCAGCTGTCGGTGCATCTGTCCGGCTCCTCGGACCAGAACATCGCCCTGCGCGGCGCCCTGGGCCCCGAGGATGCCGGTCCCGCCGCGCTGGCCTGCTTCTTCAACACGATGATGCTGGAGGAGATGAACACCGACACCTATTTCACGATGATCTATGCCGAGCTGAACCATGCGACGGGCCATGTGCGGATGGTGCAGGCGGGCCATCCCCACCCGGCGCTGCAGCGCGCCGACGGGACCGTGACCCATCTGGGCCAGGGCGGCATGCCCATCGGCGTCTTCGAGCGGCCGATCTTTGACGAGATCGACGTGACCCTCGCGCCCGGCGACCGGCTGCTGATCGCCTCCGACGGCATCACCGAGGCCACCACCCCCAACGGCCGGCAGCTGGGCAATGACGGGCTGGAGGCGGTGATGCGCACCAACGCCTTCCTGACCGGCCACTCCTTCCTGGAATCGATGGCCTGGTCCGTGTCGGAATACTGCCGCGGAGAGCGTCAGGACGACATGTCGGCCGTGCTGGTCGAATATCGGGGCACCGGGCAGGTCATCCGCCTGGACGACGACCGCTAGCGCCGCCGAGGCGCATCCAGCGCGTCAGGGCGGCCCGCGATCCGGGATCGACCAGATGCGCCATCGCCTCGGCCGGGGTCATCCAATAGGCGCCGTGCCCCGGCTCGGTCGGGTCGGAGAGGCGCAGGATCGGGCGCGCCACCCAGATCTGGCAGCGCTTCTCGGCATGCATGTCGTAATCGGGCATGAAGCAGAACCGCCGATAGGCCCACAGGAAGCGCGCGTCGCCGATGGTCCAGCCGGTCTCCTCCGCGACCTCGCGATGCAGCGCGGCCAGGGGATGCTCTCCGGGGTCGATGCCCCCGCCCGGCAGCTGGAACTCGGGCACCGGCGCCTGCTGATGGGTCAGCAGCAGCCGCCCGTCGCGCCACAGGATCGCATAGGCCCCCGGACGGCGGCGATAGGGGCGCGCGGGATGGGGCGGTTCTCCGAAACGCGGGGTCATCGGTCCTCTCGGCGGATGGGTCATGCGGTCATAGCGCAGGGCGGCGCGGTCGGAAAGCGTCGCGGCGGCCCCCCTTGGGATCGGCGGGAAATGCCTTATATTGGGCGCAACCCGGCGCGCATCCGTCGCAGCCATCGCCACTTCAAGGATCACAGATGAGCAAGATCAACCAGATAGCCTGGGATGACACCGTCCTGCCCTTTCAGCTGGACCGCAGTTCCATCCGCGGCCGCGTCGTGCGGCTGGACGGGGTTCTGGACCACATCCTGTCGCGCCACGACTATCCGCCCGCCGTCAGCGCGATGGTGGCCGAGATCGCGCTACTGACCGCGCTGATCGGCCCGACCGTCAAGCTGCGCTGGAAGCTGAGCCTGCAGGTGCGCGGCACCGGCGCGATCCGCACGCTGGCGGCCGACTATTACGCGCCCGAAGGCGAGGGCAAGCCCGCCCGCATCCGGGCCTGGGCCAGCTTCGATGCCGAGCGCCTGGACGCACGCCCGCCCTTCGAGCAGATCGGCGAGGGCTATTTCGCCGTGCTGATCGACCAAGGGCCGGGCAGCACCCCCTATCAGGGCATCACGCCCTTGGCCGGCGGGTCGCTGTCGGCCTGCGCGCAGACCTATTTCGCGCAGTCCGAACAGCTGCCGACGCGGTTCCAGCTGGCCTCCGGCCAGTCGCGCCTGTCGGGCCAGGCCGCCCAGTGGCGGGCGGGCGGCATGATGCTGCAGACCCTGCCCGGCAACCCGGCGCAGCCGACCGAGGGCGGCAGCGGCGAGGGCGGGCTGATCGAGGCCGCCGACATCCTGCAGGGCAGCGAATCCGAGGACTGGAACCGCGCCAACATCCTGCTGGACACGGTCGAGACGCTGGAGCTGATCGGCCCTTCCGTCGGGCCGACGGACCTGCTGCTGCGCCTGTTCCATGAGGAGACGCCCCGCGTCTTCGACGCCCACAAGGTCGAGTTCGGCTGTTCGTGCAGCGCGGACCGGGTGCGCGGCACGCTGTCGATCTATTCGGCCAAGGACATCGCCCACATGACCACGCCCCAGGGGATCGTGACGGCCGACTGCCAGTTCTGCGGCGCGCATTACGAGTTCGACCCGGCCAGCCTGGGCTTCGAGGCGACCGTCGATGCCGAGGGCAACCCGCTGCCCGAAGGCGGGTCGGCCAGCGACAAGGCGGCCGAGTGACGGCTTGGTCCGAGGCGCGCCTGCACGCGGCCCTGACGCGTGCGGCAGAGCCCAGTTCGGATTACGACCTGAACCCCGAGGCCACCCCGTCCGGCACGCCCCTGCGTCCGGCCGGGGTGCTGGCGGCGTTCCACGCCGATGACGGACGGCTGGTCCTGACCAAGCGCGCCTCGGGGCTGCGCCATCATCCGGGCCAGATCGCCCTGCCCGGCGGCAAGGTCGATCCCGGCGATGCCGACGCCACCGCCACCGCGCTGCGCGAGGCGCATGAGGAGATCGGCCTGCGCGCCGACGGCCTGCGCGTCCTGGGCAGCCTGCCGCCGCACCGCACCGTCACCGGCTTTTCGGTGACCCCGGTTCTGGCCGTCATCGACGGCGCCTTCGACCCGGTCGCCGAGGCCGGGGAGGTCGACGAGGTCTTCACCCTGCCCTTCGCCCATGTCGCCGACCCCACCCGCTACCGGATCGAGCGGCGGCGCTGGCGCGGCGGCTGGCGCAGCTATCACGCGGCGCCCTTCGGACCCTATTACCTGTGGGGGGCGACGGCGCGCATCCTGCTGGGGCTGGCGCAGCGGCTGTGACGCGGCTGCCCGGCCATATCCTGTCCGATCCGGCGCTGATCCGGGTTCTGGACGCGCTGGAGGCTGAGGGCGACCGCGCCTTCCTGGTCGGCGGCGCGGTGCGCAACGCTCTGCTGGGACAGCCGGTCGACGATATCGACATCGCCACGGATGCCACCCCCGACCGGGTCACGGCGCTGGCCGAGGCGGCCGGGCTGCGCGCGGTGCCCACGGGGATCGACCACGGCACCGTCACCGTGGTGGCCGACGGGACGGGCTTCGAGGTGACCACGTTCCGGCGGGATGTGGAGACCGACGGGCGCCATGCCACCGTGGCCTTCACCACCGATCTGGCCCAGGACGCGGCGCGGCGCGACTTCACGATCAACGCGCTTTACGCCGGGCGCGACGGGGGGGTGATCGACCCCGTGGGCGGCCTGCCCGACCTGGCGGCCCGCCGCCTGCGCTTCGTGGGCGACCCGGACGCGCGCATCACCGAGGATTACCTGCGCATCCTGCGCTTCTTCCGCTTCCTCGCCCGCCATGGTCGTGAGGCCGACCCGGAGGCCGTCGCCGCCTGCGCGCGCCACCGCGACGGGCTGGCGCGCATCGCCCGCGAACGCATCGGCGCCGAGATGAGGAAGCTGCTGGACGCCCCCGACCCCGGCCCGGCGATGGCGCTGATGGCGCGGACCGGCGTGCTGGAGCGGCTGCTGCCCGGCGCCGATCCGCTGCGGCTTCAGGCGCTGCTGGAGCGCGAACCCGCGCCGGGAGGCTGGCTGCGGCGGCTGGCGGCGCTTGGGCCCGCCGATCCCGACCTGCGCCTGTCGCGCGGCGAGGCGCGGGCGCTGGCGCAGCTGCACCGCGCGCGCGGCTGGTCGCTGGACCGCGCGGCCTGGCACCTGGGGGCCGGGGCCGCGACGGATCATGCGGCGCTGATGGCCGCGGACGGCCAGCCCCTGCCCCCCGACTGGCAGGACCGGATCGCCCGCGCCACCGACGCGCCCCTGCCGGTGTCGGCGGCCGATCTGGCGCCGCTGCAGGGCGCGGCACTGGGGCGCGGCCTGAAGGCGGCCGAGGAGGCGTGGATCGCATCCGGCTTCACCCTGCCCCCGCCCGCCCTTATCGACGCGGCCCATCTGGCCGGGAAGGACGACGCATGACGCTCCACACCCTGTTCGGCCGCATGGTCGATGCCTTCCGCCCGGCCGAGGGCGCGCCGCCGCGCACACTGATGGCGTTCTTCCGCTGGTGCCTGTCGGGGGCCTGGCCGGGCCTGGGCTTCGCCGCGGTGGCCTCCGCCCTGGGCGGAGTGGCGGACGTGGTCTCGGCGCTGCTCCTGGGCATGGTGGTCGATGCGGTGGCGACCGGCCAGGCCGGCACGTTCTGGGCGCAGAACGGCGGGCTGGTGGCGCTGTTTGCCGGGTTCTTCCTGGTGATCCGGCCGGCGATCTACGACCTCTCCACGGCCAGTTCGAACGTCATCATCGGGCCGAACATCCTGCCCCTGGTGCTGTCGCGCCTGCACCGCTGGACCATGGGCCATGCGGTCACCTTCTTCGACAACGACTTTGCCGGGCGGCTGGCGCAGAAGCAGATGCAGACCGCGCGCGCCGTCACCGACGTCGCATCGGAGATGGTGAACGTGGTGGCCTTCGCGCTGGCCTCGGTCATCGGATCGGCGGCCTTCCTGCTGGCGGTGGATGGCTGGGGGGCGGTGGCGCTGCTGGTCTGGCTGGCGGCCTATTTCGCGCTGATCCGCTTCTTCCTGCCGCGCATCCGGGCCAAGTCGGGCGCACGCGCCTCGGCCCGCGCCAATGTCACCGGGCAGGTCGTCGACACGATCACCAACATCAAGACGGTCAAGCTCTTCGCCCATGCCGAGCATGAGGATCAGGCCGCCCTGGGTGCGATGGCGGGGTTCCGCGAACGGGCGCTGGATTTCGGGGTGGTCTCGACCTGGTTCCGCCTGTCGCTGATGATCGTCGCGGGCATCCTTCCGGTGATCCTGGTGGGCGGGGCGAACCTGCTCTGGCGCGACGGCGCGGCCACGGTGGGCGATGTCGCGGCCTCGGGCGCCATCGCCATGCCGCTGTCGCAGATGACGGGCTGGGTCAGCATGGCGCTGATGGGCATGTGGGGCAGCATCGGCGAGGTCGAGGACGGCATGAGGACCCTGTCGCCCCCCCATGCCCTGACCGATGCGCCGGGCGCCGTGACGCTGGACTGCGTCGCCGGCAGGATCGATTTCGAGGACGTCGATTTCGCCTATGGCCGCGACGAGGGCGGCATCCGCGGCCTGACTCTGTCCATCGCGCCGGGAGAGAAGATCGGCATCGTCGGCGCCTCGGGCGCGGGCAAGTCCACGCTGGTGGCGCTGCTCCTGCGCCTTTACGACGTGGAGCGCGGCGTGATCCGCATCGACGGCCACGATCTGCGCGACGGCACGCAGGAGAGCCTGCGCCGCCAGATCGCCATGGTCACGCAGGAGACGGCGATGTTCAACCGCTCGGCCCGCGACAACATCCTGTATGGCCGCCCGGACGCGACACAGGATGATGTCGTGGCGGCCGCGAAGGCGGCGGAGGCGCGTGAGTTCATCCTGGGGCTGGAGGATTTCGCGGGCCGCACCGGATACGACGCGCATCTGGGCGAGCGGGGCGTCAAGCTGTCGGGCGGCCAGCGCCAGCGGATCGCCCTGGCCCGCGCCTTCCTCAAGGATGCGCCGATCCTGGTCCTGGACGAGGCGACCAGCGCGCTGGACAGCGAGGTCGAGGCCCAGGTGCAGGAGGCGTTGTCGCGGGCCATGCGCGGCAAGACCGTGCTGGCCATCGCGCACCGCCTGTCCACCATCGCCGAGCTGGACCGCATCCTGGTCTTCGAGGACGGGCGCATCGTCGAACAGGGCGGGCATGACGAACTGCTGGCGCGCGGCGGCCGCTATGCCCGCTACTGGAACCGCCAGTCGGGCGGCTTCCTGGGAACCGAGGAGGCGGCCCAGTGACGCAATGGACGATCGAGCGGCTTGGCCGCAGGGGCGACGGCGTCGCCCTGTCGGAGGACGGGCGCGCGCTGGCCCCCCTGACCCTGCCCGGCGAGGTGATCGAGGGCGAGGCCCAGGACGGCCGCATCGCCGCGCCGCGCATCCTGACGCCCTCGCCGGACCGGGTCCGGCCGATCTGCGGCCATTACCGCGCCTGCGGCGGCTGTTCGCTGATGCATGCGACCGACGCCTTCACCACCGCCTGGAAGGTGCAGGTGGTGCGGACCGCGCTGGCCGCGCAGGGCGTCGACGCGCCCGAACCGCAGGTCCATGTCTCGCCGCCGAACAGCCGCAGGCGGGCGGTCCTGTCGGGCCGGCGCACCAAGAAGGGCGCACTGCTGGGCTTTCACGCCCGCGCGTCGGACGTCATCGTCGATCTGGCCGAATGCCATGTGCTGCGCCCGCGGATCGTGGCGGCGCTGCCGCCGCTGCGGCGGATCGTGGTGGCGGGCGCTTCGCGCGCGGCCGAGCTGTCGCTGACGGTGATCGACGGGCCCGCGGGGCTGGATGTCGCGGTCCGCGGCGGCAAGCCGATGGAGCCGGACCTGTTCCGGGCCTTGGCCGCCTTGGCGGACGAGGGCGATCTGGCGCGGCTGGACTGGGACGGGCAGGCGATCACCCGCCGCCCGCCCGTGCTGCCCATGGGCCGGGCGCGGGTCGTGCCGCCGCCGGGCGCCTTCCTGCAGGCCACCGCCGAGGGGCAGGCCGCGCTGCTGGCCGCGGTCCGTGCCACGGTGGGCGGGGCCGCGCGCATCGCGGACCTGTTCGCGGGCTGCGGGACCTTCACCCTGCCCCTGGCCGAAGGCGCCGCGATCCACGCGGTCGAGGGGCTGTCCGCACCCCTGGAGGCGCTTGATTCGGCCTGGCGCGCCGCATCGGGGCTGAACCGGGTCACGACCGAGGTCCGCGACCTGGCGCGCAGGCCGCTGCTGCCGGATGAATTGCGTGCACATGACGCGATCGTGATCGACCCGCCGCGCGCGGGGGCCGAGGCCCAGATGCGGCAGATCGCCGCGTCCGGCGTGCCGGTCGTTGCGGCCGTCGCCTGCGACCCGGTCGGATTTTCCCGCGATGCGCGGATTTTGGCCGATGCGGGCTATCGTCTGGAGCGACTCTGGGTGGTCGATCAGTTCCGCTTTTCACCGCATGTCGAAATGGTCGCGGCGTTAACGCTCCGCTAGGCAGCGCCGGCTATTCCGTGGTATTGCCGGACCATAAAAATCAAAAATGCTTCAGAGGCAGTGATGCGCTTGACAACCCGTCGGACCTTCTCGATTTCGATGCTGGCCTTGCTGGCTGCCTGTGGACGACCGCAGCAGACGACCAAGTTCCAGCGCTATTCCGGCCCCCCGATCACCCAGGTCCAGATCAACAAGGGTCAGCGCCGGATGCATCTGTTCAGCGGATCGACGGTCATCCGATCCTATGACATCAGCCTGGGCAACCAGCCGATCGGGCACAAGCAGTTCTCGGGCGACGGCAAGACGCCGGAGGGGGTCTATCACATCGATCGCTTCAACCCGCGCAGCGCCTATCATCTGTCGGTGGGCATCAGCTATCCCAACGAACGCGACCGCGCATTCGCCGAGTCGTACGGCATGGACCCGGGCGGGGACATCTTCATCCACGGCCGCGGACCGCAGGGCAATAACCTCTTTCCCCAGCAGCGCGACTGGACCGCGGGCTGCATCGCCGTCACCGACGAGGAGATCGAGGAGATCTATGCGATGCTGCAGCCTGGCGCGCCGGTGGTGATCTATCCCTGATCCGGCATCGCTGACTGCACGCCCGGCCCCGCCCTTCGGACGGGGCCTTTTTCGTTCCGGGCTCAGCGTCCGGTCAGCAGCGTCCACCAGACCTTGCCCGACGGCTCCTTGAACCAGGCAAAGCCAAGCTGCGTCGCGGTCGGGTCCATGATGACGTCGCGCGTGTCGCGGGTCGACATCCAGGCGGACAGGGTCTGGATCTCGGTCTCGTAGGACTCGGAGATGTTCTCGCCGACAATGGTCCCGGCATAGCCCTGCCGCCGCGCCCGATCCAGCGGCGAGGAGCCGTCTGACCCCCAGTGCCACGCCCGATTCTGCGCCGACATGTCGCGCGAATGGGCCAGCGCCGCCGCCTCCAGCTGCGGGCTGGGCGTCAGGGCCGCGGCCCCGATGTTTCCGCGCAGGGTGTTGATCTGCTGCAACACGCGCCCGGCAATCGCCGCGCTGTCATCGACCGGCGGTGCCACCGCCAGCGTCGGATCCATGGGCGGCGCCATGCCTGCGGGGGCCAGGTTGCGCGGCCCGCAGGCCCCCAGGACCACCATCGCCAGAATCGCAAATGCGTTGATTTTCTTCATCTTCCGGTCGCTCCCTGGCGCAGATGGTCCAGTCCTATCGAATGACCCGCACGGGATCAAACGCAACTTGGCGTGATCGCCGCAGCCGCCCTGCGGGGCCGCCCTGCGACGGGCGAACGAATTGCCGGCAGGCGGTCGCGGCGCTATATTTTCCCCACGCCGCGACAGGCGGCCCCCGACATCACCCCGCCCGACAGAAGCGGGGATCGCAGCCCGAGGACCCGAGCCGATGAGCCCTTCGCCTTTCGTCAACCGCCGCGCCTTTCTGGGGTCGGCCGCAGCCCTCGGGGCGGCGGCGATCGCCCTGCCCGCCCTGGGCCAGCAATACGACCCGGCGACCGGAATGCCCGTTCCCGCCGCTCCGGCACCCGCCAATACCGGACCGCAGCACAACATCTCCAGCTTCCGCGGTCAGGACTGGCGGCCGCATTTCCAGAACCTGACCAATGGCGCGGTGCTGTGCGACCTGACCTCGCGCGCCGTGCATTTCTGGTCCGAGGACGGCAACACCTATCGCGTCTATCCCAGCTCGATCCCGGTCAGCTCGGAGCTGACGCGCACCGGCCGGACCGAGATCATCAAGAAGGTCGAGGGTCCCACCTGGACCCCGACCCCCGAGATGAAGCAGCGCAACCCCGACTGGCCCGACTTCATGCCCGCCGGCCCCGACAACCCGATGGGCACGCATGCGCTGTGGCTGACCTGGCAGTACTATCGCATCCACGGCACGCATGACACGCGCAAGATCGGGCGCCGGTCGTCGAACGGCTGCATCGGGCTTTACAATGAGCACATCGCCGAACTCTTCAGCCTGACCAAGGTCGGCACGCAGGTGCTGGTCCTCTGACTCGGCACGGGCAAAGGGCCCCCGGCGAGGCCCTTTGCCTTGATGCGGCGGGCGTCAGGCGCGGGGTTCGACCCAGCCCTGGATGTTGTCGCGCACGATCTCCAGCATGACGCGGATATGGGCGGGATCGTCGTTCAGGCAGGGGATGTACTGGAAGTGATGGCCGCCGGCCTCCTCGAAGGCCTCGCGGATCTCTCCGTTGATCTCCTCCAGCGTCTCGATGCAGTCCGAGGAGAAGGCCGGAGAGATCACCGCGATGTCGGTATGGCCCTGACGCGCCAGCTCGGCCACATGCTCGACCGTGTAGGGGCGCAGCCATTCCTCGCGGCCGAAGACCGACTGGAAGGTCGTGTCGATGATCCCCTCGGGCCAGCCCAGCTCCTCGCGCAGCAGCCGCGAGGTCTTCTGGCACTGGCAGTGATAGGGGTCGCCCTGCATCAGATAGCGCTTCGGCATGCCGTGATAGCTGGCGACCAGCTTGCCCGGCACCTTGCCGTCCAGCGCCCGGCGCACGCTGTCGGCCAGCGCCTTGATGTAGTCGGGGCGGTTCACATAGGGGTCCACGGTCCGCACCGAGGGCTGCCAGGTCTGCTTCATCAGCGCCCGGAACAGCTGGTCGTTGGCCGTGGCCGAGGTCGGCCCCGCATATTGCGGATAGAGCGGCAGGAACACGATGCGCCGGCAGCCCGCCTGCACCATCCGCTCCAGCACGTCCTGCGTCGAGGGATTGCCGTAGCGCATGCAGAAGTCGACCATCACCTGATCGCCCCATTCGGCATGGGCCAGTTCGGCCAGCGCGCGGGTCTGCGACTTGGTGATGGTCATCAGCGGGCTCTCATTCGCCTCGTGATTCCAGATCGACTTGTAGTTCGCGCCCGAGGTGAAGGGCCGCTTGGTCAGGATCACCCCCTGCAGCAGCGGCTGCCAGATCAGGCGGTTGATGTCGATGACCCGGCGGTCCGACAGGAACTCGTTCAGATAGCGCCGCATGGACCAGTAGTCATAGCCGTCCGGCGTGCCCAGATTCGCGATCAGGATGCCGGTCTTGGCCGGCTTGACCGCGGGGTGGTCGGCGGGGGCGTGGGTGGGTCTCATGGGGTCTGCTTCCTCGGGGTGTCTTTGCTGAGTTCGGCCAGGGCATCGGCCAGCGACTTCTGGGCCGATCCGGGGCGCAGCGGGCGGGGCTGGCTGTCGGACGGCGCCCAGCCCGTCAGAAAAACCAGATCGAAGCTGACGGCGACACGGGACGGATCGTCGCGGTCGGGGCTGTCCTGGGCCAGGATCGCCGCGGCGCGCGCCAGGACGGCGCGGCGGGTCGGATGGCGCAGCCGGGCGGCCAGGGCATTGCCCTCGCCCATCGCGCGCAGGTCGCGGCCCAGATGGATCAGGTCGCGATAGCTGGCCCGCTGCGGCAGCAGGTCCGCGACCGGCAGGGCCAGCCCCGCGCGCGACAGAAGCCCGCCCAGATCGCGGATCTCGGCCATGGGCAGGATGCGCGGCGACAGGCCGCCGGTGATCTGGGCCTCGGCGCGGGCCAAGGCGGCGCGCGGTTCGGCCAGGGTCTGGCCGCCGAACATCACGCCGATGAACAGCCCGTCGGGGCGCAGCGCGCGGGCCGACTGGACCAGCTGCCCCACCGGATCGTCCGCCCAGTGCAGCGACAGCGCATGGATCACCAGATCATGCGCGCCCGGCGCGAGGTCCAGCACCGGCTCGTCCGCCACCACCCGCGCGCCCGGAAACCGCGGCCCCCAGAGATCAGGAAAACCGGTGACGACGGCCGGGTCCGTAAAGGTTCTGTTAACCTCGGCCAGCCTATCCTGGATCTCGTCGGCGGCGATCTGGTGGAACAGGTCGGCCAGGCCCGCGCGCCGGGCGCGGTCGCGCTGGCGGATCAGGGCGGTGCGGTCCGTCAGGGCCGGACGGGGGGATGCGGGATCGGTCATGATCGGGGAACATAGGATGCTTTCGGGGGCGATGAAAGCCGCGCTGCGGCTGTTCTATCCGCCCCAATGCCTGTCCTGCGGGGCGGGGGTCGCGGATGGCGGCGCGGGGGCGGTGCATCTCTGCGCCGACTGCTGGCCCGAGGCCGCGTTCATCGAAGGCGCCTGCTGCGACTGCTGCGGGGCGCCGCTGCCCGATGACGGCACTGGCGCGGCGCAGGTGCTGGTCTGCGACGACTGCCTGGCGGCGGTGCGGCCGTGGTCGCGGGGGCGGGCGGCGATGGTCTATGCCGGCACCGCGCGGCGGCTGATCCTGGCGCTGAAGCATGGCGACCGGCTGGACCTGGCGCCGCCGATGGCCGACTGGCTGGCGCAGGCGGCGCGGCCGCTGGTCGTGCCCGGCATGATCGTGGCGCCGATCCCGCTGCATTTGCGGCGGCTGGCGCGGCGCAAGTACAACCAGTCGGCGCAGATCTCGGGCCGCATGGCGCGCGGGCTGGGGCTGGAGCATCGCGCCGACCTGCTGCTCCGCCGCCGCCACACGCCCATGCAGGAGCATCGCGGCATGGCCGAGCGCTACGCCAATCAGCAGGACGCGCTGGCCGTGCATCCGCGCCATGTGGCGGCGGTGGCGGGGCGGCCGGTCCTGCTGGTCGATGACGTGATGGCCTCGGGGGCGACGATCCACGCGGCGGCGCTGGCGCTTCTGGCGGCGGGGTCGGGGCCGGTCTCGGTCGCGGTTCTGGCACGCGCGGTCAAGGATGACTAGATAGGGGCCGGACGACCTGAAAGGACGATCATGAGCATCGAGATCTACACCACCCGCACCTGCCCCTTCTGCATCCGCGCCAAGCAGCTCCTGGACAGCAAGGGCGTCGCCTACAAGGATATCGACGTGGGCGCCGAGCCGTCGCTGCGCGACGCGATGACCCGCCGCGCGAACGGCAAGCGCACCGTGCCGCAGATCTTCGTGGGCAGCACCCATGTCGGCGGCTGCGACGACCTCTACGCGCTGGAGCGTGCGGGCAAGCTGGACCCGCTGCTGAAGGGCGCGGCATGACGGCCACGCTGACCGTCGGGCTGGTGCAGCTGACGGTCGGCGACGATCCGGCGGCCCATCTGGGCCGGACGCTGGACCTGATCCGGCAGGCCGCCGCCCAGGGCGCGCGGTGGGTGCTGACGCCCGAGGCCACGAACCTGCTGTCGCCCGACCGCGCGCGGCAGGCCCTGATCCTGCGGCCCGAGGATCAGGACAGCACCCTGGCCGCGCTGCGGGCCGAGGCGCGGGCCCTGGGCATCTGGGTCCTGGCGGGGTCGCTGGCCCTGGCCACGGAGGATGCCGACGGCCGCTTTGCCAATCGCAGCCTGCTGATCGCGCCCGACGGCGGCATCGCCGCGCGCTATGACAAGCTGCACATGTTCGACGTCGATCTGGGCGGTGGCCAGTCCTTCCGCGAAAGCGCCGCCTATCGCCCCGGCGACCGGACGGTGCTGGCGCAGGTGGACGGGGTGCCGGTCGGGATGACGGTCTGCTATGACCTGCGCTTTCCGCAGCTCTACCGGGCGCTGGCGCAGGCGGGGGCGCGGGTGCTGACGGTGCCGTCGGCCTTCCATCCGGTGACCGGCGCCGCCCATTGGGAGGTGCTGCTGCGCGCCCGCGCGATCGAGACCGGCTGCTTTGTCCTGGCGCCCGCGCAATGCGGGACCCATCCCGCACCCCACGCCCCCGACCGGCCGCCGCGGGTCAGTTACGGCCGGTCGCTGGTGGTGGACCCCTGGGGGCGGGTGCTGGCCGATGGCGGCGTGACGCCGGGTCTCAGCATTGCTTCCCTTGACCTTTCGGCGGTGGATGAGGCACGGTCCCGCATCCCCTCGCTCACCCATGACCGGCCCTTCGCGGCCCCGGAAGGCCATGACACGACCCGCGACCGACCCTGACAAGACCGCCCCCGACCCCCGGTCGACGGACCGGCTGGCCGCAAGCCTGTTCGCCGAGGTGCTGATCGCCGAACAGCTGTCGCGCAACCTGATCGGACGCGCGCTGCCGCGCGGCATGCAGATCTCGCATTTCTCGGTCCTGAACCTCTTGGCCCATGTGAACGAGGAACGCACCCCCGCCCAGCTGGCCGCGGCCTTCCACGTCACGCGGGGGGCGATGACGAACACGCTGGCGCGGCTGGAATGGGCGGGCCATGTCCATATCCGCCCCGATTGGGACGATGCGCGGCGCAAGTTCGTGTCGATCAGCACCGCCGGGCGCGCGGCGCGCGATCAGGCCATCGCGGCCTTCATGCCGCTGATCGCGGGCGTCGTGCGCGACATCGGGGACAAACGCGTGCGCGGCGCCCTGCCCGTCCTGCGTGAGCTGCGCCGCCGCCTCGAGGTCGATCCGCCGCGCAGCTGAGCGTCACGCCCGCCGCGTCACCATCGCATAGTTCACGGCCAGGTCGCGATCCGACAGCGACCAGCCGCCGGTCAGCGGGTTGAAGACCATGCCGCGGCGGTCGGCCTCGGTCAGCCCGGCGGCGCGGGCGTGGGCGGCCAGCTCCTCCGGGGTGATGAAGCGGCGCCAGTCATGCGTGCCGCGCGGCAGCCAGCGCAGCACCCATTCCGCGCCGACGATGGCGGCGGCGAAGCTGCGCCCCGTGCGGTTCAGCGTGGTCAGGATCAGCAGGCCTCCCGGCTTCAGCAGCTCGCGGCAGGTCGCCACGAAGGAGGCTGGGTCGGCCACATGCTCCACGATCTCCAGTGCCAGAACCACGTCGAAGCGCGCATCGGTGGCCAGCAGCGCCTCGGCCGTGGTCGCGCGATAGTCGATCTCCAGCCCCTGCTGCGCGGCATGGGCGCGGGCCACGGCGATGTTGACCTCGGTCGCGTCCGCCCCGGTGACAGTCGCGCCAAGACGCGCCATCGGCTCGCTGGCCAGCCCGCCGCCGCAGCCGATGTCCAGCACCTCCAGCCCCGCGAAGGGGCGCAGCGACCGCCGGTCGCGCCCGAACTCGGCCGCGATCTGGTCGGCGATGTAGTCCAGCCGCAGCGGGTTCATCCGGTGCAGGGGCCGGAACTTGCCGTTCGGGTCCCACCATTCGGCGGCCATCGCCTCGAACTTGGCGATCTCGGCCTGGTCGATGCTGCTGGGGGTGATCATGGGGGCGGTCCTTCTGGCGGGCGGCGTCGTCTGTGCTTATAGTGACAGGATGGACCGATTGGCAGGACAAATCTCCGCGTCACATGGCCGCCTGCACCCGGCGGTCGAACCCCATGCGCGCCACATGCTGGAGGTCGGCGCGGGCCATGTCCTCTATGTCGAGGAATGCGGCAACCCGCAGGGCCGCCCGGTCCTGGTGCTGCATGGCGGCCCCGGCGGCGGGTGCAGCCCCTACATGCGGCGCTTCTTCGATCCCGACCATTACCGCATCGTGCTGTTCGACCAGCGCGGCTGCGGACGCTCGCGCCCGACCGCCTCGGTCGAGGCGAACACCACCGCCGACCTGATCGCCGACATCGCCCTGATCCGCGCGCATCTGGGCATCGACCGCTGGCTGCTGTTCGGGGGCAGCTGGGGCGCGACGCTGGCTTTGGCCTATGCCGAGGCGCATCCCGACCATGTCACCGGGCTGGTCCTGCGCGGGGTCTTCCTGGGCATGCGCGAGGAGCTGGACTGGTTCTACGGCGGCGGCGCGGCGCGGTTCTTCCCCGACCTCTGGGCGCGCTTTCAGGAGCCGATCCCGCCATCCGAACGCCACGACATGATCGCCGCCTATCACGCGCGGCTGTTCGATGCCGACATCGACCGCCAGACCCGCTATGCGCAGCCCTGGCTGATGTGGGAGAACGCGCTGGCCGGGCTGCAGTCTGGCCCCGGCGGGCACGCCCCGGCCGATTACGCCCGCGCCTTCGCCCGGCTTGAGAATCACTATTTCCGCCACGGCTGCTTCCTCGAGGAGGGTCAGCTGCTGCGCGAACGCGCGCGGATCGAGCATCTGCCCGCGATCATCGTGCAGGGCCGCTATGACATGGTCTGCCCGCCCGACAGCGCCTGGCGGCTGGCGCAGGGCTGGGAGAAGGCCGATCTGCGGCTGGTCCCGGCCTCGGGGCATGCCCTGTCGGAACCGCGCATCACCGCCGAACTGGCCGCCGTCATGGATTCGATCCGCGACGAGGACCGCAGCCGAAAGACCGACCGATGACCCTGGGCCTGTTCCCGATCTTCCTGCTGGCCAGCGTCGCGGCGGCGGCGACCGGCATGATCTTTCGCCCCGGCGCCTGGTATGCGGGACTGCGCAAGCCCGGCTTCACGCCGCCGAACTGGGCCTTTCCGGTGGCCTGGACGGTGATCTACCTGCTGTCGGCGCTGGCCGCCGCGCGCGTCGCGGTCCTGCCCGGCGCGGGGATGGCGCTGGCGCTGTGGTCGGCGCAGATCGCGCTGAACACGCTGTGGACGCCGGTCTTCTTCGGGGCGCGGCGCATGGGCCTGGCCATGGTCGTGATGGCCGCGCTGCTGGTCACGGTGGCGGCGATGGCCTGGGCCTTCGCGTCGCTGGACGGATGGGCGGGGCTGATGCTGCTGCCCTATCTGGCCTGGCTGGGGGTGGCCTCCGCGCTGAACTGGCGGATCTGGCGCGACAACCGGGCGGGCTGAGGGCGGGCGCGGCGCGAAAGGCTTGCATTCGCGGCCGCCCCGCTCTATATCGCCACTCAACAGCGGTGCAGGCGTCCAAACCCTGCCCACCGGAACTTCCGCATGGGGCCCGCTGACGGCCCCTTTTTCATGTCCGAGAGGATCTCATGTCCAGCGACCTGCCCGACGACCGGCCCGCCGACCGGGACCACGACCGCGCCCTGCCGGCCTCGAACGACCTGATCGCCAAGACCGCGATCGACCGCCGCCTGGCCGAGATCATCGCCCCGGTGATCGAGGATCTGGGCTTCGAACTGGTCCGCATCCGCCTGCAGGGCGGCAAGACCGCGACGCTGCAGATCATGGCCGACCGCCCCGAGGGCGGCATCAACGTGGACGACTGCGCCGACATCTCGACTGCGGTCAGTGCCACGCTGGATGTCGAGGACCCGATCGAGGACAACTATCACCTGGAGGTCTCCAGCCCCGGCATCGACCGCCCCCTGACCCGGCTGAAGGACTTCGCGACCTTCGAGGGCTACGAGGCGCGCCTGGACCTGAACCAGCCCATCGACGGGCGCAAGCGGTTCAAGGGCACCCTGGCCGGGGTCGAGGGGGCCGAGGTCCTGATCAACATCGAGGATCAGGGCCAGACCCACACGATCGGCCTGGAGTTCGACCTTCTGGCCGATGCCAAGCTGGTCCTGACCGACGAGCTGATCCGCGAGATGCTGCGCCAGAAGAAGGATGCCGGGGTCGAGATCGACAACCTGGACGAATCCGCCTTCGACGCGATCGAAACCGACGACACCACGGCCGCCGACGGCGCCGAACCCAAGGAGTGAGTGATGGCGATCACCTCTGCCAACCAGCTGGAACTGCTGCAGACGGCCGAAGCCGTCGCCCGCGAGAAGATGATCGAGCCCGAGTTGGTCATCGAGGCGATGGAGGACAGCCTGGCCCGCGCCGCCAAGTCGCGCTACGGCGCCGAGATGGACATCCGGGTCCGGATCGACCGCAAGACCGGCAACGCCACCTTCACCCGCGTCCGCACCGTCGTCGCCGATGACGCGGTCGAGAACTATCAGGCCGAGTTCACCGCCGAACAGGCCCGCCCCTATTTCGAGCGCCAGAAGGACCCGGCCAACGCCTGGATCCGCGACGGCCAGCGCATCGAGGACTTTGCCGCCCGCCCGCAGGTCGGCGACACGTTCCACGAACAGGTGCCGCCGGTCGAGCTGGGCCGGATCGCCGCGCAATCGGCCAAGCAGGTCATCCTGCAGCGCGTCCGCGAGGCCGAGCGCGACCGCCAGTACGAGGAGTTCAAGGACCGCGCCGGCACCATCATCAACGGCGTCGTCAAGCGCGAGGAATACGGCAACATCATCGTGGACGTGGGCCGCGGCGAGGCCATCCTGCGCCGCAACGAGAAGATCGGCCGCGAGAGCTATCGCCCCAACGACCGCATCCGCGCCTATGTCAAGGACGTGCGCCGCGAGACGCGCGGGCCCCAGATCTTCCTGTCGCGCACCGACCCGCAGTTCATGGCCGAGCTGTTCAAGATGGAGGTCCCCGAGATCTATGACGGCGTGATCGAGATCAAGGCCGTGGCCCGCGACCCCGGTTCGCGCGCCAAGATCGCGGTCATCAGCAACGACGGCAGCATCGACCCGGTCGGCGCCTGCGTCGGCATGCGCGGCAGCCGCGTCCAGGCCGTCGTGGGCGAGCTGCAGGGCGAGAAGATCGACATCATCCCGTGGAACGAGGACCAGGCCACCTTCCTGGTCAACGCGCTGCAGCCCGCCGAGGTCAGCAAGGTCGTCTTCGACGAGGAGGCCAACAAGATCGAGGTCGTCGTCCCCGACGAGCAGCTGTCGCTGGCCATCGGCCGTCGCGGCCAGAACGTGCGCCTGGCCAGCCAGCTGACGGGCCTCGACATCGACATCCTGACCGACGAGGAGGAATCCAAGCGTCGTCAGGCCGAGTTCAACACCCGCACCGCGCTGTTCATGGAGGCGCTGGACCTGGACGAGTTCTTCGCCCAGCTGCTGGTGGCCGAAGGGTTCACCAACCTGGAGGAGGTCGCCTATGTCGACCAGGACGAGCTGCTGAGCATCGACGGCGTGGACGAGGGCACCGCGGCCGAGCTGCAGGCCCGCGCCCGCGACGTGCTGGAGGCCAAGAACCGCGAGGCCCTGGAGGCCGCGCGTGCGCTTGGCGCCGAGGACAGCCTCATTGAATTCGAGGGTCTCACTCCCCAGATGGTGGAGGCGCTGGCCAAGGATGGCGTGAAGACGCTGGAAGATTTCGCGACCTGCGCGGATTGGGAACTGGCCGGTGGCTGGACCAGCGTGAACGGACAGCGCGTCAAGGACGAGGGCCTGCTGGAGCCGCATGGCGTCAGCCTCGAGGACGCGCAGACCATGGTCATGACCGCGCGCGTGCTGCTGGGCTGGGTCGATCCGACCGAGCTGGACGGCGCGGATGCGGAAGACGGTCTGGACGAGGACGACAACGAGGAGGCCGGGGCCTGATCGCCCCGGATGGGTACAACAGCTTGAGCCGCGGTGGACGTGACAAGGACCGGGACGACGACCCGGAACGCCGGTGCATCGCCACCGGCGAGGTGCAACCAAAGCGCGGGCTGATCCGCTTCGTGATCGGCCCCGACGGTCAGGTCGTCCCCGACCTGGCCGAGAAGCTGCCGGGCCGCGGCATCTGGGTGGCGGCCGACCGGGCCGCGCTGCAGAAGGCGGTGGCCCGCAACCTGTTCAGCCGCGCGGCCCGACAGCCCGTCCAGGTCGACCCTGATCTGGCCGCGTTGGTCGAGGCGGGCGTGGCGCGCCGGCTGGTGGACCTGATCTCGCTGACGCGGAAGTCGGGTGGCGCGGTGGCCGGCTTCGAGAAGGTCAAGGGCTGGCTGGCCGAGGGCCGCGCCAAGGTGCTGCTGCAGGCCTCGGACGGCTCGGAACGCGGCAAGGGCAAGCTGTGGACGCCCACGGGCGGACGCTGGTTCGGCTGCCTGACCGCATCAGAATTGGGTTTGTCCTTTGGGCGCGATCATGTCATACACGGCGCGCTTGCGAAGGGTGGCCTGACGGACAAGGTGATCTTGGAAGCCGGCAGACTGACGGGTCTGCGCGGGCATGACGACGGCAATACGGCTGTCGGGAAGGAATGAAGACGCACATGAGCGACAAAGACGGAAAAACCCCCCTGGGTCTTGGCGGCGCTGGCCGTTCAGGCCAGGTCAAGCAAAGCTTCAGCCACGGCCGCACCAAAAGCGTCGTCGTCGAAACCAAACGCAAGCGCGTCGTGGTGCCCAAGCCGGGCGCCACGCAGATGACCGATGCACA
Organism: Paracoccus sp. NIOT.M2S5SZ12; assembly: GCF_057748165.1. Classification (NCBI taxonomy): domain Bacteria; kingdom Pseudomonadati; phylum Pseudomonadota; class Alphaproteobacteria; order Rhodobacterales; family Paracoccaceae; genus Paracoccus; species Paracoccus sp. NIOT.M2S5SZ12. The sequence goes on along the minus strand of NZ_JBYLFR010000001.1, from coordinate 197,255 downwards.
GAAAGAGAAGAACCCGCTGACCGCACGCATGGCTGGCGATCCGTCCAAGCGCCCGGCCGGCATCTCGGATGCCGAGATGGAGCGCCGCCTGAAGGCGCTGGCCGCCGCCAAGGCGCGCGAGGCCGACGACATCGCCCGCCGCGCCGCCGAGGAGAAGGCCCGCGAGGAGGAGCGTGAGCGCCGCCGTGCCGAGATCGAGGCCAAGGCCCGCGAGGAGCGCGAGCGCGAGGAGGCCCTGAAGGCCAAGGCGATTGCCGAGGCGAACGCCATCCAGGACGCCGCCGACGAGGCCCGCCGCAAGGCCGAGCCGCGCCAGGAGCGTCCGAAGCCTTCGGCCGGCGCCGCCAAGCCCGCCGCACCCGATCAGGCCGCGATCGAGGCCGCCGCCGCGCGCGCCGAGACCAAGGGCGTGTCGACCGGGGTCGCGCGCAAGCCCGACCGCGCCGCCGACCGTCCCGACCGCGACAAGGCGGCCAAGGCCAAGACCGACGACAACCGCCGCGGCGGCAAGCTGTCGCTGAACCAGGCGCTGAACGGCGAAGGCGGCCGCCAGCGCAGCATGGCCGCGATGAAGCGCAAGCAGGAGCGGACCCGCCAGAAGGCCATGGGCCAGTCGGTCCGCGCCGAGAAGCAGGTCCGCGAGGTTCGCCTGCCCGAGACCATCGTCGTCCAAGAGCTGGCCAACCGCATGGCCGAGCGCGCCGCCGACGTGGTCAAGACGCTGATGAAGATGGGCATGATGGTCACCGCCAACCAGCCCATCGACGCCGACACCGCCGAGCTGGTGATCGAGGAATTCGGCCACAAGGTCCTGCGCGTCAGCGACAGCGACGTCGAGCAGGTGATCGACTCCGTCGATGACCGCGACGAGGACATGCAGTCGCGCCCGCCGATCATCACGATCATGGGCCATGTGGACCACGGCAAGACCTCGCTTCTGGACGCGATCCGCAACGCCAATGTGGTGTCGGGCGAGGCCGGGGGCATCACCCAGCACATCGGCGCCTATCAGGTGACGACCGAAAGCGGCGCAGTCCTGTCCTTCCTGGACACGCCGGGGCACGCGGCCTTCACCTCGATGCGCGCCCGCGGCGCCCAGGTCACCGACATCGTCGTGCTGGTCGTGGCCGCCGATGACGCCGTGATGCCGCAGACCGTCGAGGCGATCAACCACGCCAAGGCCGCCAACGTCCCGATGATCGTGGCGATCAACAAGATCGACAAGCCCGCCGCCGACGTGAACAAGGTCCGCACCTCGCTGCTGCAGCACGAGGTCGTGGTCGAGGCCATGTCCGGCGACGTGCAGGATGTCGAGGTCTCGGCCAAGACCGGCCAGGGCTTGGACAACCTGCTTGAGGCCATCGCCCTGCAGGCCGAGATTCTGGAGCTGAAGGCGAACCCGAACCGGGCCGCCCAAGGCGCCGTGATCGAGGCGCAGCTGGATGTCGGACGCGGCCCCGTGGCCACCGTCCTGGTCCAGCACGGCACCCTGCGCCGCGGCGACATCTTCGTCGTGGGCGAGCAGTGGGGCAAGGTCCGTGCGCTGATCAACGACAAGGGCGAGCGCGTCGAGGAGGCCGGTCCCTCGGTCCCCGTCGAGGTGCTGGGCCTGAACGGCACGCCCGAGGCCGGTGACGTGCTGAACGTGGTCGAGACCGAGGCCCAGGCCCGCGAGATCGCCGAGTTCCGCATCGCCCAGGCCAAGGACAAGCGCGCCGCAGCCGGTGCCGCGACGACGCTGGAGCAGCTGATGGCCAAGGCCAAGGCCGACGTGAACGTGGCCGAGCTGCCCGTGGTCGTGAAGGCCGACGTGCAGGGTTCGGCCGAGGCGATCGTGCAGGCGCTGGAGAAGGTCGGCAACGACGAGGTCCGCGTGCGCGTGCTGCACTATGGCGTCGGCGCGATCACCGAATCCGACATCGGCCTGGCCGAGGCGTCGAACGCGCCGGTCATCGGCTTCAACGTCCGCGCCAACGCCCCGGCCCGCAATGCCGCCAACCAGAAGGGGGTCGAGATCCGCTACTACTCGATCATCTACGACCTGGTGGACGACATCAAGGCGGCGGCCTCGGGCCTGCTCTCGGCAGAGGTGCGCGAGAACTTCATCGGCTATGCCACGATCAAGGAGGTCTTCAAGGTCACCGGGATCGGCAAGGTCGCCGGCTGTCTGGTCACCGAGGGCGTCGCCCGCCGGTCCGCCGGCGTCCGCCTGCTGCGCGACAACGTGGTGATCCACGAGGGCACGCTGAAGACGCTCAAGCGCTTCAAGGACGAGGTCAAGGAAGTCCAGTCCGGCCAAGAGTGCGGCATGGCCTTCGAGAACTACGACGATGTTCGCCCCGGCGACGTCATCGAGATCTTCGAGCGCGAGGAGGTCGAGCGCACGCTCTGACCCCCTCTCGACCGGAACGACCGGCCGGGCGGTGCCACGCGCATCGTCCGGCCTTTTCATGCCCGGGGGCGCAGGGTGTAGAGTGATACGAAAAAGGGGTGGCCCCGAGGCCACCCCTTTTCCCGAAACGATCATGACGGTCCGACGCGGCGTGGATGTGCGCCGCGTCTTCTCCGCTCAGCGGCCGACCGGCTTGCCCTCGAAGGTGCGGTTGCCCACGCGGACAAGGATGTTGCCATCCGTGGTCGCGCCTTCGAACAGTCCCTGGATTGAGATGTAGCTTCCGATGGAAATCGTGCGAATCATGTCAAGCCCTCCTCTGTGCCCGATACAAAGTAAGTCATGAAATGGTTAAAAAATCGTTCGCAACATAATCTACATGGAACTTTTTGCGCAGTTTTGCAACGACGCATCGCCCGTCGCGACATCAAAGCCACATCTGCAGGGCCGGAATCAGCGGAATATCGGCGGCCGGCATGGGGTAATCGCGCAAATCGCGCGCCCGGACCCAGGCCAAGGCCTGCCCCTCGCGCGGCTGGACGATTCCCTCCCACCGCCGACAGGCAAAGACCGGCATCAGCAGGTGGAATGTGTCATAGCTGTGACTGGCGAAGGTCAGGGGCGCAAGGCAGCTGTTCCAGGTGCGGATGCCAAGTTCCTCCTCAAGCTCGCGGATCAGCGCAGCCTCGGGGGTCTCGCCGGGTTCGACCTTGCCGCCGGGAAACTCCCACAGCCCGGCCATCGACTTGCCCTCCGGGCGCTGTGCCAGAAGCACGCGCCCGTCGGGATCGATCAGCGCCACGGCCGAGACGAGGATCGTCTTCACGACCGGTAATCCGCGTTGATGTCGATGTAGCCATGCGTCAGATCGCAGGTCCACACCGTCCGCGCGCCCTGCCCCAGCCCCAGATCGACGCCGATCCGCAGCTCCTGGTTCTTCATGTAGGCGCTGGCGGCGGCTTCGTCGTAATCCGGGTCGCGCCAGCCGTCGCGCGCCAGGACCATGTCGCCGAAGGCGATGCGCAGCCGGTCGCGGTCGGCCTGGGCGCCCGACTTGCCCACGGCCGCGACGATGCGGCCCCAATTGGCGTCCTCTCCGGCGATGGCGGTCTTGACCAGCGGCGAATTGGCGATGGCCATGGCCACGCGATGCGCGTCGACCTCATCGGCGGCACCGGTCACGGCGATCTCGACGAACTTGGTCGCGCCCTCGCCGTCGCGGACGACCTGATGGGCCAGGTCGCGCATCACGCCATGCAGCGCGGTCACGAAGGCGCGGCCCGCATCGCCCTCCAGATCCGTGATCGGCGCGCCCGCGCCCTGCCCGGTCGCGGCCAGGATCAGCGCGTCCGAGGTCGAGGTGTCGCTGTCCACCGTGATCGCGTTGAAGGTCGCGTCCAGCCCCGAGGACAGGGCCTGCTGCAGCACGCCCGCCGGGACGGCCGCGTCGGTGAACAGATAGACCAGCATCGTCGCCATGTCGGGCGCGATCATCCCCGACCCCTTGGCGATGCCCGCGATGCGGGTGCCGTCGGGCAGGGTCGCGAAGGCGCCCTTGGGGAAGGTGTCGGTGGTCATGATCGCGCGGGCCGCGTCGGCGATGCCGCCCGCGTCCAGGCCGCGGGCCAGGTCGTCCACGATGGCCACGATCCGCTCATGCGGCAGCGGCTCTCCGATGACGCCGGTCGAGGAGGTGAAGACCCGCCCCTGCGGCAGGTCCAGCGCGCCGGCCACGGCGGCGCAGACGGCATCGACCGACTGCTGGCCCCGCGCGCCGGTGAAGGCGTTGGCATTGCCGGAATTGATCAGGATCGCCGCGCCCTGGGGCGCGTCGCCCCCCTGCGCCAGCTTGGCCTGGTTGTCCAGCACGCAGGCCGCGCGGGTCGAGGAGCGGGTGAAGGCCCCGGCCACGGTGCTGCGCGGCGCGATGCGGATCAGCGTGACGTCGGTGCGGCCCTGATACTTGATCCCGGCGGCGGCGCTGGCGAAATCGACGCCCGCGATTACGGGCAGGTCGGGAAAGCGCGCGGGCGCCAGGGGCGAGACGGGAAGCCCGGCCTTGCCCATCACTCGGCCTCCAGCAGGGCGGCGTCGTTCAGCCGTGCGGGGTCCAGCCCTTCGGTCTTCTGCACGTCGGCTTCCTCGACCAGGCGGGCGATCTCGGCCTCGACCTTCTCGCGCAGGACCATCTGGCTGATCTGGTCGCGGACCTCGGCCAGCGGGGGCGCCTCGCGCAGGCGGGTCTCGTTCAGCTTGATGACGTGCCAGCCGAACTCGGTCTCGACCGGGTCGCTGATCTGGCCCGGCTCCAGCTCGGCCACGGCCTCGGCGAAGGGCGGCACCATCTGGTCGGCGGCGAACCAGCCCAGATCGCCGCGGTTCGGACCCGAGGGACCGGTCGAGTTCGCCTCGGCCACGTCGCCGAAATCGGCGCCGCCCTCGACCTCGGCCTTCAGCTCGGCGGCCTTCTCTTGGCTGTCGACCAGGATATGGGCGGCGTTGTACTCGGTGACGCTGCCCGCGTCCTGGAACAGCCGGTCATAGGTCGCCTGCAGCTCGGCATCGGTCGGGTCGGTCGCGGCGATCTGCGAGACGGCGGCGCTGGCCAGCGTGTTGCGGCGCTGCAGTTCCAGCTGGGCGCGCACGCCGGCATCCTCGGTCGCCGAGGCCGCGACGGCGGTCTGGCGGATCAGCTGGTCCAGCATCAGGTCCCACAGCGCCTGGTCGGGCATCTCGGCCATGGCCGGGTCCTGGATCGACTGCTTCATGACGATCATCTGGCCTAGGGTGATCTCCTGCCCGTCCACGGTGGCGACGACCTGGTCGGCGTCCTGGGCAAGGGCGGGCGCGGCGGCCATCGGCGCCCCGATCAGGGCGGCGGCCAGCAGGATCGATCGGGTCATGGAGGGTCCTTTGCATGGGGCGGCGCGCCCGCTGCCGGGCCGGGCCAACATTGACAGTCAGGCGGGCGGGGCCTACATCCAAGCCAACTCCGTGGAAGGCGCCGCCGCCGCGTTCGTTCAGGCCCCTGATACGGCAATGCGGCCGGTGCGGGCAAGTGGGCCGCAGCGAACGTGCCTTTCCCAACAACGTGATGGCGAAGGTAACATGATCGGTAATCTGGCAAAGATGGTCTTTGGGACGCCCAATGACCGCAAGGTCAAGGGGACCCGCCCCCTGGTCGCACGCATCAACGCCCTGGAGGAGCAGTTCCGGGCGCTGTCCGACGAGGGGCTGATCGAGAAGACCCGCGAGTTCCAGACCCGCGTGGCGGGCGGCGAGGCGCTGGACGACATCCTTCCCGAGGCCTTCGCCAACTGCCGCGAGGGCGCGCGCCGCGCCTTGGGCCTCAGGGCCTTCGACACGCAACTGATGGGCGGGATCTTCCTGCATCAGGGCAACATCGCCGAGATGAAGACCGGCGAGGGCAAGACCTTGGTCGCGACCTTCCCGGCCTATCTGAACGCGCTGTCGGGCAAGGGCGTGCATGTCGTCACCGTGAACGACTATCTGGCCAAGCGCGACGCGGAATGGATGTCCAAGGTCTATGCCGCCCTGGGCATGAGCTGCGGCGTCGTGGTGCCCTTCCAGCCCGAGGGCGAGAAGCGCGAGGCCTATGCCTGCGACGTCACCTATGCGACCAACAACGAGCTGGGCTTCGACTATCTGCGCGACAACATGAAGGGCAGCGTGGCCGAGATGGTCCAGCGCGGCCACAACTATGCGATCGTCGACGAGGTCGATTCGATCCTGATCGACGAGGCGCGCACGCCGCTGATCATCTCGGGGCCCAGCCAGGACCGCAGCGAGCTGTACAAGGTGCTGAACGCCTATGTGCCGCTCTTGACCGACGAGCATTACAAGCTGGACGAGAAGGCCCGCAACGCGACCTTCACCGAGGAAGGCAACGAGTTCCTGGAGCGCCGCCTGCAGGCCGATGGCGTGCTGCCCGAGGATCAGACGCTGTACGATCCGGAATCGACCACCATCGTCCATCACGCGAGCCAAGCCCTGCGCGCCCACAAGCTGTTCCTGAAGGACCAGCACTATATGGTGCGCGACGGCGAGGTGATGCTGATCGACGAGTTCACCGGCCGCATGATGAAGGGCCGCCGCCTGTCGGACGGCCTGCATCAGGCGATCGAGGCCAAGGAGGGCGTGGACATCCAGCCCGAGAACGTCACCCTGGCCAGCGTCACCTTCCAGAACTACTTCCGTCTCTACGAGAAGCTGTCGGGCATGACCGGCACCGCGTCCACCGAGGCCGAGGAATTCGCCGAGATCTACAAGCTGGGCGTGGTCGAGGTGCCGACGAACCGCGGCATCGCCCGCATCGACGAGCATGACCGCGTCTATCGCACCGCCGCCGAGAAATACGCGGCCGTGGTCGAGGCCATCAAGGAGGCCCATGCCAAGGGCCAGCCCACCCTGGTCGGCACCACCAGCATCGAAAAGTCCGAGATGCTGTCCGAGATGCTCAAGCGCGAGGGCGTGCCGCACAACGTCCTGAACGCCCGCCAGCACGAGGCCGAGGCGCAAATCGTCGCCGATGCCGGCAAGCTGGGCGCGGTGACCATCGCCACCAACATGGCCGGCCGCGGCACCGACATCCAGCTGGGCGGCAATGTCGAGATGAAGGTGATGGAGGCGCTGAAGGCCGACCCCGAGGCCGATCCCGACGCGCTGCGCGGCCGCATCGAGGCAGAGCATGCCGACGAGAAGGCCCGCGTCCTGGAGGCGGGCGGCCTGTTCGTCCTGGGCACCGAGCGCCACGAGAGCCGCCGCATCGACAACCAGCTGCGCGGCCGGTCGGGCCGTCAGGGCGACCCCGGCCGCTCGCTGTTCTTCCTGTCTCTGGACGACGACCTGATGCGGATCTTCGGGTCCGAGCGTCTGGACAAGGTGCTGTCCACCCTGGGCATGAAGGAAGGCGAGGCGATCGTACACCCTTGGGTGAACAAGTCGCTGGAGCGCGCCCAGGCCAAGGTCGAGGGGCGCAACTTCGACACGCGCAAGCAATTGCTGAAGTTCGACGACGTGATGAACGACCAGCGCAAGGCGATCTTCGGCCAGCGCCGCGAGATCATGGACAGCGACGAGGTCGGAGAGATCACCGCCGACATGCGCCACCAGGTCATCGACGACCTGATCGACAGCTATCTGCCGCCGCGCAGCTATGCCGAGCAGTGGGATGTCGAGGGGCTGAAGACCGCGATCCGCGAGCGTCTGAACCTGAACCTGCCGGTGGCGGACTGGGCGGCCGAGGACGGCGTGGACCATGACGTGATGCGCGAGCGGATCACCGAGGCCAGCGATGCCTACATGGCCGACAAGGCTACCGCCTTTGGTCCCGAGACCATGGTCCAGATCGAGAAGCAGGTCCTGCTGCAGCAGATCGACCAGAAGTGGCGCGAGCACCTGCTGACGCTGGACCATCTGCGATCGGTCGTGGGCTTTCGCGGCTATGCGCAGCGCGATCCGCTGGCGGAGTACAAGACCGAGGGGTTCCAGCTGTTCGAGACGCTGCTGGACGGCCTGCGCTTTGACGTGACGCAGCGGCTGGCGCAGATCCGCCCGCTGACCCAGGCCGAGCGCGACGAGATGACCGCCCAGATCGCCCGTCAGCAGCAGCAGGCCCGCGCCGAGATGGAGGCTGCCGACGCGGCGCAGCCTGCCGTGGAGGAGGCCCCCGCGGCACCGCGTCCCGGCTTTGACGAGGCCGACCCCGCGACTTGGGGCAACCCGGCGCGCAACGACCTGTGCCCCTGCGGTTCGGGCCGGAAGTTCAAGCACTGCCACGGGGCGATCTGACCGCCGGCCGGGGTGCGGATTGCGTCCCGCGACGGGGCGCTGACGCGCCCCTAGCCCAACCGCGAGGGCAGCGACCAGCCGCGCAGCATCTCGTCCGGGGTCATCGGCCGCTTGCCCGCGCGTTGCGCCAGCGTGATGCGCACCGCGCCGCTGCCGCAGGCGATGGTGAAGTCCGGCAGGACCGTTCCCGGTGCCGCCTGACCTTCGGCCACACTGCTGGCCAGGAGCTTCACGCGTTCGTCGCCAATCATGCACCACGCCCCCGGGAACGGGGACAGACCGCGGATCTGGCGGTCCACCTGATCGGCTGGCAGGGTCCAGTCGATACGCGCTTCTGCCTTGTCGATCTTGGCGGCATAGGTCACGCCCTCCTCTGGCTGCGGCACGGCGGGCAGCGGCAGGCGGTCCAGTACGTCGCAGATCAGGTCCGCCCCCATCGCCGACAGGCGGTCGTGCAGGCTGGCGGTGGTGTCATCCGCGGCGATGGGCGTGCGCGTCAGGGCCAGCACCGGGCCGGTATCCAGCCCCGCCTCCATCTGCATGATCGCGACGCCGGTTTCCGCATCGCCCGCCAGGATCGCGCGGTGGATGGGCGCCGCCCCGCGCCAGCGCGGCAGGATCGAGGCGTGGATATTCAGGCAGCCGAGGCCCGGCGCGTCCAGAACCGGCTGCGGCAGGATCAGGCCATAGGCCACGACCACCGCCACATCCGCGTTCAGCGCCGCAAAGTCGGCCTGGTCCTGCGGGTCGCGCAGGCGGGCGGGGGTGCGGACCGGGATGCCAAGCTCCTGCGCCGCCAGCGCCACCGGAGAGGGGCGCGGCTTCTGCCCGCGTCCGCCGGCGCGGGGCGGTTGGGAATAGACCGCCACGACCTCATGGCGCGCGGCGATGGCCCGCAGGGCGGGGACCGAGAAGTCGGGCGTTCCCATGAAGATCACGCGCATCGGGCAGGCCTCCGGTTGGTGCCTGCCCTCAATGCCCGCGCGGCGGGCGGGCTTCAAGCCCCGCTGCCCGCGCCCCAATCGGTGACGGCGTCCTGCATCCGGCGCAGGCGCAGGAGCGCCGAGCCTTCGTCCAGCGCCACGTCGGCACAGAGGATCGGTCGCCCCGCCGCCACGTCGCGGCAGAGCACCCGCCCGGCGGCCAGGTAATAGGGCACCGGCGCATCCTCCGCGACCGCCCGTGCGGGCGTCATGCGGCCCGAGACATGCGCGATGCTGTGGTGATGCCCCTCGGCCCGCAGGACGGTGCCGGCGGGCAGGTCGGCATCGGCGAAGGCGGTCAGGTCCACGACCGGACGCGGCGCGCGCGCGCCCGAGGAGACGCCGTGCAGCGCCGCCTCGAACACCGTCGTCGCGGCCTCGAGGCCCAGCAGGTGGCGCGGCAGGCCGATCATCGCCGTGCGCCCGTCGCGGGAGACCACATGACCCTTGTCGCGCAGCATGTCCCAGGTTTCCGCATCGTCGCAGGCGACGGTGACGAAGACCCCGCCCGCGAAGCTGACCTCTCCGGCCAGGCGCAGGCAGTGGAACACGTCCAGCCGCCCCTGCCCCGACAGAAGCCCGCCGTGGTCGGTCATCAGGTCCGCGACCTCGGGGATGCGGGCGACGGGACAGTGCAGGTCGGCACGGTCGGGCACCAGCCCCAGGGCATTGGCGACCAGCGTCATCTCGCACAGATCCGGCACGGCGCGCTGCGGCAGCGCGTCAAGCGCCTGCGCCCGACCCGCCGCCACCTCGGCCCAGGGACGGCCCGCCGGGTCCAGCCACTGCGCCAGGTCCGGCGCGGCGACCGCCCGGCCATTGCTGACCACCTGCCCCGTGGCGGGATCGAAGACGAAGTCGTATTCGCTGGACTTGCCCGCCGCGATGATCCGCAGGCCCAGCACCTGCGCCCAGCTGGCCAGCCCGATCAGCAGGCTGGGCTGATCGCCGTCCACCGGCGTCACCACCACGCCCCGCTCGCGCGCCAGGCGTGACAGGATGGGGCCCACGACGCTGTCGGTCTCCTTCGTGACCATCACGACGTGATGGCCTGAGTCGATGGCGATGCGCGCGTGGCGGGCGCCGGCCTCGGGGTCGCCGGTGGCCTCCAGCACCACGTCCAGCGGCAGCTCCGCCACCACGGCCAGATCGCCCGCGGCGATCCAGTGACCCGCATCCCAGGCCGCCCGCGCGGCCGCCGCATCAGCGCAGGGCGCGATCCGCGCCGGGTCCACCCCGACCGAGGCCAGCGCCGCCGCAGCCGTCGCGGCATCGCGGTCCACCGCCACCCGGCAGGCCAGCCCGCCGACCCGGCGCACCTGCGCCAGATAGCTGCGCCCGAAGCCGCCCGTGCCGATGATGGCGGTCTGGACGGCGCGCCCCTCGCGCCCGGCGAAATGCCCGATCAGGTTCATGCCGCCACCTTGCGGTTGCGCCGCATCCCCAGGACAAGGCCGAGCGTCTTGGGCAGGATCAGCAGGGCCAGCGCGACCAGCATGATCCCGGTGACCAGCGGATTGGCGAAGAAGATCCCCAACGATCCGTCCGACAGGACCATCGACTGATGGAAGGCGTTCTCGGCCTTGTGGCCCAGCACCATCGCCAGGATCATCGGCGCCAGCGGATAGTCCAGCTTGGTGAACATGAAGCCCACCATGCCGAAGACCAGCACCAGCCACAGGTCGAAGGTCGCGCTGCCGACCGTGTAGGCGCCGACGAAGCAGATCGCCACGATCATCGGCCCGATGATGGTGAAGGGGATGCGCAGCAGCGCCGCGAACATCGGCACGGTGGCCAGCACCAGGATCACGCCCAGCAGGTTCGAGACGTACATGCTGGCGATCAGGCCCCAGACGAAGTCGGGCTGGGTCGCGAACAGCATCGGCCCCGGCGTCAGGCCCCAGATCATCAGCCCGCCCATCATCACCGCCGCGGTGGCCGATGAGGGCACGCCGAGGGCCAGCATGGGCAGCATCGCGCAGGTGCCGGCGCTGTGGTCGGCGGTCTCGGGGGCGACGATGCCCTCGGGGCGGCCGGTGCCGAAGGCCGCGCCCTTGCGCGAGGCCTGGCGGGCGACGCCATAGGACATGAAGCTGGCCGCGGTCGGGCCGCCCGGCGTGATGCCCATCCAGATGCCGATCAGCCCCGAGCGGAGCGTGGTCGCCCAGTAGCGGGGCAGTTCGGCGATGGTGCGCAGCACGTCGCGCAGGTCGATCCTGGAGGAGACCCCGCGGAAGCGCAGCCCCTCCTGCACGGTCGAGAGCAGTTCCCCGATGCCGAAGAGGCCGATCACCACCACGAGGAAGCTGACCCCGCCCAGCAGGTCGGAGAAGCCGTAGGTCAGCCGCACCGTCCCGGTCACGCTGTCCGTGCCGACCGAGGCCAGCACCAGACCCGCCGTCAGCGAGACCAGCGTCTTGCCCGGCGCGGCGCTGCCCATGCCGATGAAGGCGGCGAAGGCCAGGAAATAGACCGCGAAGTATTCGGGTGCCCCGAACTTCAGCGCGAATTGCGACGCCCATCCGGCCAGCAGCGTGATGACCAGGATGCCCATCATGGCGCCCACGCCCGAGGACACGAAGGCCAGCGTCAGCGCGCGGGTCGACTGTCCGTTGCGCGCCATCGGATAGCCGTCGAAGGTCGTGGCGACCGATGAGGGCTCTCCGGGGATGTTGAACAGGATCGAGGTCGTCGATCCCCCGAACAGCGCGCCCCAGTACATCGATGACAGCAGGATGATGGCCGAGGTGGGGTCCAGCGCGAAGGTCAGCGGGATCAGCAGCGACACCCCGTTCGGCGCGCCCAGTCCCGGCAGAACGCCCACGACCAGACCCATCAGCACGCCCGCCACCATCAGCATCAGGTGCATCGGCGTGACGGCGACGGAGAAGCCGTGCAGCAGCAGATCGAAATTGCCCATGGTCCCCGCCCCCTCAGTAGATGCCCAGAAGCGGCTCGATCGGCCCCTTCAGCAGCGGAATCTGGAAGATCACCTCGAAGATGAGATAGAGCGACAGCGCGAAACCCGCCCCCACCGCCAGCCCGAAGGCCAGCCGGAAGCCGCCCTGCTTCCACGCGTTCCACGCGACATAGAGCACCGTCGCGACGTAGAAGCCCAGCAGCAGCATGCCCACGACGAAGGCCGCCATCGCGCCCAGAAAGACCGCGATGCGGCGCAAGTGGTCGCGCGGCAGGAACGGGTCCTGCGGATCGTCCAGCGGATCGGGCGCGCGCTCGGCCCGCGCCGCGATCACCGCGCGGCCCAGGTTCCACAGGCTGGCGCCGATCAGCACCACCGAGACCCAGAACGGGAAATAGCCCGCCTCGGGGCCGTGATCGGTCCAGCCATGGCCCAGCTGCACGGCGCCGACGATGGCCGCGACCCCCAAGGCGCCGGTGACTAGGGCCGTTCCGATCTCGGCCTGGTATCGTTTGACAATCATCTCCCATTCCCCCCGTTGATGTCGCCTGTCGGATCGGGGGCGGCGCGGGCCGCCCCCGCCGCGCTTACTGCGCCGCGGCCTGGACCCAGCCCTCGGCCTCGAAGACCGACACGGTCGCGGCCTCGTTCTCGGCGATGAAGCTGGTCAGCTCCTCTCCGGTCAGCACCGCTGCGGTCTGCGAGGTCTTGGCGAGATAGTCCTGCCATTCCGGGGTCTCGGCCACGCGGGTCAGCACGTCCTGGTAATAGGCCACGACCTCGGGATCGGTGCCCGCCGGCAGCCAGACCGTGCGCGGCATCTGATAGCGCTCGATCGCCAAGCCCTGCTCGGCGCAGGTCGGGATGTCGTGCCAGCCCATGTCGCCGCTGACCGGCTCGGATTCGGCCATCCGCGCGGGCGAGAAAACGCAGAGCGGACGGATCGCCCCGGCCTGCCACTGGCCGATTTTCTCGTTGGGGTTGTTCACGTTGGCCGCCACATGCCCGCCCGCCAGCTGGACCGAGGCCTCGCCGCCGCCGTTGAAGGGGACGTACTTGAAGTCGGCGCCGGTGGTCTGCTCGATCAGCGCGACCAGCGTCTCGTCGGTGTCCTTGGACTGGCTGCCGCCGAAGACGATGGTTCCCGGCTCGGCCTTGGCGGCCTCGACCAGTTCCATCGCGGTCTGCCAGGGCGCATCGGCCTTGACCCAGATCAGGAACTCGTCCAGCGCCAGCGCCGCGACGGGCTGCATGTCGGCGGGCGTATAGGCCAGCTGCGCCACATGCGGCAGCAGATAGACGTTGTTGGTGCCGAAGATCAGCTTGTGCGGGTCGCCCGCGTTCTGCTTGGCATAGAGGAACGCCTCGGCCCCCGAACCGCCGCCCTTGTTCAGAACGATCATGTTGCGGTCGACCAGGTCGTTGCGGCTCAGCGCGGCCTGGATGGTGCGGGCAAAGTTGTCCGTGCCGCCACCCGCGCCCGAGGCCACGACGAATTCGACCGGGCGCGTCGGCGCCCATTCGGCCAGGGCGGGCATGGCGGCGGCCAGCATGGCGGTGCCGGCGATCAGGACGGTCTTGATGGACATTTCGGTTCTCCTCCCGTTTGACGATGGTTCCCGGCGGACCGGGGGTGAAGCCCGGCCGCCTATTCGGCGACCAGAAGGGTCTCGGCGACCTCTCCGCGTGCCCAATCGGCGGGCAGCGGGCGCGGCGCGCGGTCGGGGTTCAGCGCCGCCAGGTCGCGCCCGAGGCGCGCGGCCATCAGCGTGGCGCCCAGATCGGCGCGGCCCTGCCCCGCGATGTCGAAGGCGGTGCCATGGGCGGGCGTCACGATGGGAAAGCCGTATCCCGCGATCAGCGTCACGCCGCGGTCGAAGCCCATCAGCTTCATCGCGATCTGGCCCTGGTCGTGATACATGGTCAGCACCGCGTCGAACTCGCCCCGCACCGCGCGCACGAAGACGGTGTCCGACGGGATCGGGCCGGTCGCGTCGATCCCCTCGGCGCGGGCGGCGGCGACGGCGGGGGCCAGAATCTCGTCGTCCTCATGGCCGAAATTGCCGCCATCGCCCGCATGGGGGTTCAGCGCCGCGACGCCGATCCGCGCACCGGGCTTGCCCGCGCCCGCCATCACCTCGGCCGTCAGGCGCAGGCTGGACAGGATGCGGTCGGTGCTCAGCGCGTCGGCCACGGCCCGCAGCGGGATGTGGCTGGTGACACGGGCGTTCCAGACCTCCTCTAGCACGTTGAACTCGCGTCCGCTGCGCGCGGCGCCGATGGCCGCGTCGATGAAGCCGATCTCGTCGACATAGCTGGGGCGCGCCAGGCGCATCGAATGCTTGTTGAAGGGCGTGAACATCGCCGCATCCGCCAGACCCGCATGGGCCAGGTGCAGCACCGCGGCAAAGTTCTGCAGGCAGGCCGCGCCCGCATCGTCGCCCGACCGGCCCAGGGGCCGCCCCTCGACCGGGCAGTTCGCCAGATCGACCAGCACATGCCCCGCCGGCATCCCGGCGCCGACCTGGTCGGGGCGGATCACCGGCAGGTCCAGCGTGACCCCGGCATGGGCCGCGCCCATGGCCAGGACGCGCGCGTCGCCCACCACGGTGACGTCCAGCGCCCGGATCTCCTCATGGGCCAGCAGCTTGGCGGCCAGTTCGGGGCCGACGCCCCCGGCATCCCCCAGGGCCAAAGCGATACGCATCAGCGATTCTCCATCTGAAATTGGTCTTGAAAGGTCGGGGACATGGCCTCGCCCGCCACCCGCGCGCAGATCGCCAGCGATATGGCCCCGGCATCGGGATGGCCCATGCTGCGCTCGGCCAGGGGCCGGGCGCGGCCCAGCCTCGGCACCAGCGACGCGGTGCCCTGCGCCGCGCGCTCGGCCTCGGCCGCGGCATGCGCCCAGGCCCGGTCCAGCCGCGCGCCGGAGGCGACCTCGGCCGCCAGCGCCTGCACGAAGGGGACCAGCGCATCGACCAGCGTCTTGTCACCGGGCCGCGCGCCGCCCAAGCGCGTCACCGCGTCCAGCGCCGCCTCGGCCCCCCGCGCCGCGGCCTGCGCATCGACAGCCGCCGCGTCGCCCAGGGTCTGACCCCAGCCCCGCAGCAGCACGCCCCAGATCGCGCCCGAGGTGCCACCCGCCCGATCGGCCCAAGCATCGCCGGCCCGCGCCAGCACCGTGCCGGCCCCCGCGCCCGCGGCGGCGGCGGCCTCGGCGGCGCGGGCGGCGGCGGCCGATCCGCGCGCCATGCCCTGCCCGTGATCGCCGTCGCCCGCCACCGCGTCGATGCGGCCCAGCTCGGCCTCGGCCTCGGCCATGGCGGCGGCGATGCGGGCGATCAGGCCCGCGACGCAGCCCGCCTGCGCGCGGCTTTCGGGCGCGCCCTGCGCGATCGCGGCCTCGGCGCGGGCGGCGCGGGCCTCGCGGCGCGGACCGGTCGCGGCGATCTGGCCGCGGCGGAAGGCGGGCGCATCGGCGGGCGCGCTCCACAGCGGGGCCAGCTGGTCGTCCAGCCACAGGATCGACAGCGAACAGCCCGCCATGTCCAGGCTGGTGACGAATTCGCCCACCTCCGGCCCGACCGGCGTCAGCCCCGCATCCTGCATCAGGCCCGAGAGATGGTGCCAGAGGACGAACAGCTCCTCGTACTTCGTGCGGCCCAGCCCGTTCAGAACCACGGCCACGCGGCCGTCATGACCCTCGGGACGCTCGGCCAGCAGCGGCTCGAGAAGCATCCGCGCCAGATCGGCGGCAGGCGCCAGGGCCTCGCTGCGGATGCCCGGCTCTCCGTGGATGCCCAGGCCCAGGGCCACCTGACCCTCGGGCACGGTGAACAGCGGCGCGTCCTGCCCCGGCAGGGTGCAGCCGTCAAAGGCCAGCCCGAAGGACACCGCGCGGCGGTTCGCCCGTTCGGCCAGCGCCATGACCGCGTCCAGGTCCATCCCGGCCTCGGCCGCGGCGCCCGCAATCTTGAAGACCAAGAGGTCGCCCGCCACGCCGCGCCGCCGGGCCGCGTCGCCCTGGGGCGCGCTGGCCACGTCGTCGGTGACGGCCAGGATGCGCGCGTCGATCCCCTCGGCGCGCAGACGCTCGGCCGCGGCGCCGAAGTTCAGCACGTCGCCCGCATAGTTGCCAAAGCCCAGGATCACCCCGCCGCCCTGATCGGCGGCCCGCGCCACCCCGGCCACCGCGCTGGTCGAGGGCGAGGCGAAGACGTCGCCCGCCACCGCCGCATCGGCCAGCCCCGCGCCGACATAGCCCAGGAAGGCCGGATAGTGCCCGGACCCGCCGCCCACGACCAGCGCCACCTTGCCCACGGCACCGGCCTGCGCGCGCAGCGCGCCATGGGGCAGCGGGACGACCCGGTCGGCATGGGCGGCACAGAACCCGGCCAGCGCGGTGCGGGCGAAATCCTCGGGGCGGTCCAGGACCTTGGTCATGCGGAAATCCTCCGGTCGGTCGGTTGGGTGCGGGGGTTCAGGACTGGGCTCTGCGCCAGGATCGCGCGCAGATAGTCGCGGTTCATGGCGCAGACGCCCAGTCCGTCGCCGCCGTAATGCTCCACCAGGAACGGGCTGGCGAAGCCGTGGGACAGCGCGGTGTTGACCGCCGCGCGCCAGTCGATCGTCCCGCCCAGCAGCGGCGCGGGATGGGTCATGGTGACGCCGGACGGGTCCTCCATCCGGACATAGTTCTTGACGTGCCAGTAGCCCGCATGCGGCGCGCAGAGGCGGATCATCTCCGCCCAGGGGCGGACGGGGCGGTGCAGGCGGATCAGGTTGCCGATGTCCACGTTCAGCCGCACGGCGGGGCAGTCGACATCGTTCAGGAAGGCGACCGCATCGGCGGCGCTGCCCAGATAGGTGTCCTCGTACATCTCCAGCGCGACCTGGATGCCCAGATCCTGCGCATGGCGGCCCAGTGCGCGGATGCGGGACAGGGCCAGGTCGCGGATCTCGGGGTCGGCGGGGTTGGTGACGCCGGGCGCGGTCCAGAACCACAGCGCGGCGCGCTGCGCCTCGGTCAGCGGGCCGAACAGACCGAAGCTGACATGGCCGACCCCCATCCGCGCCGCGCAGTCGATGACCCGGAGGCCATAGTCCAGATGCGCCGCGCCGTGCACCGGGTCGATGACGCTGCGCCGCGAGGTCGAGATGGCCGGCACCGCCAGCCCCAGATCGCGGCAGATCGCGGAGAACTCGGCCAAGGCCGCGGGCGGCAGGTCGGCCACGCGCAGCCAGCTGTCGGTCGGATCGACCGCGTCGAAGCCCGCGCCGGCCACCTGCGCCAGATCGCGCGCCCAAGCGGCGGGATCGTCCTGCGCGACGGTGCCGAACGGGATCATCGCGCAGGCGATGGGCCAGGTCGCGGCCGTCCATGGCGGTGAATTGGTCATCGGCCCTCCCCTTCCGAATCATCCCTGATCCGGTCGTAGCACGGGCCTAATGGCGTATCAATAATTCTGTATACAGCACACAGAAGGCAGCATTGACTTGCGCCCTGCCCCCGTCTAGCGATGATCCTCAAGGAGATCGCCATGACCGACCTGCCCGACACCGATGCCCGGATCGAGCGCCAGCCCCTGCTGGACGCGATCCTGACCCGGCTGCGCGACATGATCATCGAGGGCGCCCTGCCGCCCGGCACCCGCCTGAACGAGGGCCAGATCGGCCAGCAGTTGGGCGTGTCCCGCACGCCGCTGCGCGAGGCGATCAAGTACCTGGCCTCCGAGGGGCTGGTCGAGCTGGTCCCGGCGCGCGGCGCGGTGGTCAAGCAGTTCGGCGCCCGCGAGGTGCGCGACATGCTGGAGGTCATCCGCATGCTGGAGCAGCAGGCCGGCATGATCGCCTGCGCCCAGGCCAGCGACGCCGGGATCGCGCAGGTGCGGGCGCTGCATGACCGGATGCTGGACTGCTATCAGCGCCGCGACCGGCTGGCCTATTACAAGCTGAACCAGGCCATCCACAGCGCCATCGTGGCCCTGGCCGACAACGGCGCCCTGTCCGAGGTCCATTCCCGCCTGCAGACGCGCCTGAAGCGCATCCGCTTCATCGGCCACGAGGGACCCGAGCGGTGGGCCCATGCCGTGGCCGAACACGAAGCCATCATCGCGGCCCTGGAGGCGCGCGACGCCGACGGGCTGTCGGCCATCCTGGGGCGCCACCTGACGCAGGCCTGGGAACGGGTCCGCCACGACCTGCCCCAGACCTGACCGCCGGGCGGGCCGTCACCACAGGAAGTCGTCGCCGTCCATCTGGTTCAGGCGGAAGTCCTCGATCACCAGACGGTCGGCGCCGAAGGTCAGCATCACGTCGGCGCCGTTCTGGCTGGCCGCGCCGCGCAGCTCGGCAAAGCTGTCCAGCCCCGCGACGCCGCGCAGGTCGATCCGGTCGTCGCCGTTCTCGAAATCGGTAATGCGGTCCAGACCCTTGGCAAAGACGAAGCGGTCCGCGCCCTCGCCGCCGGTCATGGTGTCGTTGCCCAGGCCGCCGTCCAGCACGTCGTTGCCCTCGCCGCCGGTCAGGCGGTCGGCCCCTGCGGCGGCGGCCATCACGTCGTCGCCCTCGCCGCCCGCCAGGATGTCGTTGCCCCCGCCCGAGGCGATGCGGTCGTTGCCGTCATCGCCGCTGATCGTGTCGCGGCCGCCGCCGGAGGTGATGACGTCGTCGCCCTCGCCGCCCGTCACGCGGTTGTTGCCCGCCCCGGCCGAGACCGTGTCGTTGCCCTCGCCGGCCAGGATCACGTCGCTGCCCGCGCCCGCCCAGATGCGGTCGTTGCCCTCGCCGCCGAAGACGCGGTTGGCGCCCTCTCCGGCCCAGATGCTGTCATTGCCCTCGCCACCGTCGATCGTGTCGTTGCCGCCCAGCCCGTACAGGCGGTCGTCCCCGGACCGGCCATAGATCAGGTCGGCCACACCGGTGCCGGTCAGGCGGTTGTCGTCGTCATTGCCAAACAGTCGTGCCATGGAAGGATTCCCTTGATCGGGCGTGTCCGGGCGCGGATCGGAGGGACGCCCCGCCCCCCGTCGCGGACCGCCCACCCCTGCGGCCGGTCGCCGTCATAACGGCGCCGGGTGACATTCATTCCATCGCGGACGATCTTTTTTCACGCCTGCGGCATCCGCGCGCAGGCCGGGCCTCAGCGGCGCGCCAGCTTGGCCGAACGGGCGACCAGCATCTTGCGGCGCAGCGGCGTCAGGTGGTCGACATAGACGCGCCCCGCCAAATGGTCGATCTGGTGCTGCACGCTGGTGGCCCAGAGGCCCACGAAGTCGCGCTCCTCGATCGCGCCCTGGTCGTTCAGGAAGCGCACCGTCACCGCGCGGGGCCGCGTGACGGGGGCCGAGACGCCGGGCAGGTTGGGGCTGGCTTCCTCATGGACGCGCATCTGGCCGCTCGCGTGCAGGACCTGGGGGTTGGCCATGCGCACCGCCTGGCCGCGCGCGGTCGAGGCGTCCACCACCGCCAGCGCCATCATGATGCCGATCTGGGGCGCGGCCAGGCCGACGCCCGGCATGGCCTCCATCGTGTCGATCATGTCGTCCCAGATCATGCGGACGGCGTCGGTCACGGCCTCGACCGGGGCTGCGGGGCGGTGCAGGCGCGGGTCGGCATAGGGCAGGAAGGGTCGGGTGGGCATGTCAGTCCTTCACGATCAGCATGCCGTCCAGATGGTCGGCCTCGTGCTGCGCGATGCGCGCGGCCACGCCCTCCATGTCGCGCAGATGATAGCGCCCGTCCAGACCGTACCAGCCGATGCCGATGCGCAGGGCCCGCGTGACCGCGACCGGGCGGCCGGGGATCGACAGGCACTGCTCCTCCGCGGTAGCGGTCTCGGGGGAGCGCACCAGGATCTCGGGGTCGCAGAGGACCAGCGGCTCGGGCGCGCCGTCCTTCCAGCCCGCATCCATCACGAAGATGCGCCGCGCGACCCCGATCTGCGGCGCGGCCAGACCGCGCCCGCCCGCCTGGTACATCGTCGCCAGCATGTCGGCCGCCAGCGCGTGCAGCGCCCGGCCGTTCAGGAACCCCGCCGGTTCGCAGCGCACCCGCAGGCGCGGGTCGGGCCATGTCAGGATCGCGCGCGCGGTGCCGCCGGCCAGATCGCCCGTCAGTTCGGGACGCGTCCAACCGCCGGCACCCGCGCGCTCAGGCACGGGCCATGTCCCGTTTCAACTTGACCATCTTGCGCGTGATCATCTGGCGGCGGATGGCCGAGAGGTGGTCGATGAACAGAACCCCGTCCAGATGGTCCAGCTCGTGCTGCGCGCAGGTCGCCCAGAGCGCGTCGAACTCGCGTTCATGGGTGGCGCCGTCCAGCCCCAGCCAGCGCATGCGGATCTCCGCCGGGCGGGTGACCTCGCCATACTGCTCGGGGATCGACAGGCAGCCTTCCTCATAGGTGTTCAGCGCCTCGGATTCCCAGACCACCTCGGGGTTCACCAGGACCAGGGGCGCGCGTTCGGCCTCGGGGTCGCGGGTGGCGTCCATGACGAAGACGCGCAGGCCCACGCCGATCTGCGGCGCGGCCAGGCCGATGCCGGGCGCGTCATACATCGTGGCCAGCATGTCGGCGGCCAGGGTCTCGATCTCGGGCGTGATGCGGGCGACGGGCTGGGCCACCTTCTTCAGGCGCGGGTCGGGATGGATCAGGATGGGTCTCAGGCTCATGTCCCGGATTTAGGGCAAGCCTTCACCATAAGCAACAACCCCGCTATGCAGGGCATGTCGCACCCGCAGGAGGCCGCCATGACCCATCCCGACTTCGACCGCATCATCGACCGGCGCGGCACGCATTGCAGCAAATGGGACGACATGCAGGCGGCCTATGGCGTGGCCCCCGATGACGGGCTGGCCATGTGGGTGGCCGACATGGATTTCGCGCCCCCTGCCTGCGTGCAGGCCGTGGTGGACCGCGCCGCCGCGCATGGGGTCTATGGCTATCCCGGCGCGAACGCGCCCTATCTGGCCGCGATCGGCTGGTGGATGGAGCACCGCCACGGCTGGCCGATCCGGCCCGAATGGGTGCTGACCTGCGCGGGACTGGTCAATGCGGTCGCGATGGCGCTGCAGGCCTACACGCAGCCCGGCGACGGGGTGGTGGTGATGGCGCCGGTCTATCACGCCTTCGGCCGGGTGATCCGCGCCGGCGGGCGCGACCTGGTCGAACTGCCCTTGGCCGAACGGGACGGCCAATACGCGATGGACTGGGACGCATGGGAGGGGATGCTGACCGGGCGCGAGCGCCTGCTGATCCTGTGTTCGCCGCACAATCCCGGCGGCCGCGTCTGGTCCGAACAGGAGCTGCGCGAGGTCGCCGATTTCTGCGACCGCCACGACCTGATCCTGATCTCGGACGACATCCATGCCGATCTGGTCCTGCCGGGCAGCCCGCGCCACCGGATGATCGCGACCGCGGCGCCCGACATCCTGCCGCGGCTGGTGACGCTGACGGCCGCGACCAAGACCTTCAACATCGCGGGCGCCCATATCGGCAACGCGATCATCCCCGACCCCGACCTGCGCGCACGGTTCCAGGGCGCGCTGGCCGCGGCCGGGGTGTCGCCCGCGATGCTGGGCCAGGACATGGTCGCCGCCGCCTATTCGCCCGAAGGCGCGGCCTGGGTCGACGCGCTGGTCGCGTATCTGGACGGCAACCGCCGCATCTTCGACGAGGCGGTGAACGCCATTCCGGGGCTGCGCTCCATGCCCCTGCAGGCGACCTACCTGTCCTGGGTCGATTTCCGCGGCACCGGCATGACCGAGGCCGAGATCACCCGCCGCATCCAGGACGACGCCCGCATCGCCGCCAATCACGGCGCGACCTTCGGGCGGGGCGGCGCGGGGTTCATGCGCTTCAACATCGCCACGCCGCGGGCGCGGGTGATCGAGGCGGCCGACCGCCTGCGCGCGGCCTTCGCCGACCTGCAGTGAGCCGGCCGCCCGCGTTGCAACCCGGGGCGGCCCGACCTATATAGCGCCAAACCCGAACCCCAAAGGCATGCCGCATGGTCTATCTGGATTTCGAAAAACCGCTCGCCGACATCGAGGGCAAGGCCGAGGAACTTCGCGCCATGGCCCGCAAGGGCGACGGCACCCTCGATGTCGAGAAGGAGGCCGCGGCGCTGGACCGCAAGTCCGCAGACCTGCTGCGCGATCTCTACAAGACGCTGGACCCGTGGCGGAAGACCCAGGTGGCCCGCCATCCCGACCGCCCGCATTGCAGCGACTACATCAAGGCGCTGTTCACGGAATACACGCCGCTGGCGGGCGACCGCGCCTTCGGCGACGACCATGCGGTGATGGGGGGCCTTGCGCGCTTCAAAGACGCGCCCTGCGTGGTGATCGGCCATGAGAAGGGCAACGACACCAAGTCGCGCATCCACCACAATTTCGGCATGGCCCGCCCCGAAGGGTACCGCAAGGCGATCCGCCTGATGGACATGGCGCACCGCTTCGGCCTGCCGGTCATCACGCTGGTGGACACGCCCGGCGCCTATCCCGGCAAGGGCGCCGAGGAGCGTGGGCAAAGTGAGGCCATCGCCCGCTGCACCATGAAATGCCTGGAGATCGGCGTGCCGCTGGTCAGCGTCATCATCGGCGAGGGCGGATCGGGCGGGGCCGTGGCCTTCGCCACCGCGAACCGCATCGCCATGCTGGAGCATTCGATCTATTCGGTGATCTCTCCGGAAGGCTGCGCGTCGATCCTGTGGAAGGACGCCGAGAAGATGCGCGACGCGGCCGAGGCGCTGCGCCTGACCGCGCAGGACCTGAAGAAGCTGGCCGTGATCGACCGCATCATCGCCGAACCCCTGGGCGGGGCGCAGCGCGCGCCCGATGAGGCCATCGCCGCCGTGGGCGGCGAGATCACCGCCATCCTGGCCGACCTGTCGGAGATGAAGCCGGCCCAGCTGATCCAGGACCGCCGCGCCAAGTTCCTGGCAATGGGCTCCAAGGGACTGGCGGCCTGAGGCACAGGCCCCTGTGTCCGACCTGCAACAGCCGTCCCGATTTGGGACGGCTTTCGCGTTTTGCCATCTTGCGCGACATGCAAGGCTGGGCCAGCCTGCACTCCTGCCCGCAACCCATGCGCGAAAGGAGGGGCTGATGACATCATTTGCAAACGCCCCAACCCTGAACCGCTTCGGTTCGGTCCGCCGCCCGTCGCTGCGACAGGCCGCCTGACCGCCTCAGGGCAGACCCCGCCGACATCATGACCTGACCGGCGCCGCGTTCCGCGGCCCCGTCCGCATGGCGTCCCTTCATCCCTGAACCAGACCGACCGCGCAGGCATCGCCCTGTCCGGTCACGACCATGGAGACCAAGAATGATCGCCGATCTTCACCCGCACAGCGCCCGCCTGCGTCCCGCCATGCACCGCCTGATCGCCCGTCACGGCGCGACGGCGGTCCTCTGGGCCGCGATCCGCGCCAGCCTGCTGCCCAGACGCAGGCGGCCCAGGCCGCCCGACCCGTATCTCATGTCCGCCCATCTGCGGCGCGACATCGGCCTGCCCCCGCCGGGGCCGCATGTGCCGCGTTACTACGAGCTGAGGTGAGAGCGGTTCCGGGCGGCGTCATCGGCGTCGCCCGGAGCCGGCAGGGCCAGTCCGGCCTCGGCCATCAGCCGGTCCGAGGCGGTCTCGATCTCGGCCTCCAGCCGGGGCAGGAACCCCTCCTGCGGGACCGAGGGACCCATGGCGGGCAGGAACTCGACCACGGCGCGGCCGGGGCGGATGCCCCACCCGCTGCGCGGCCAGAACATGCCGGTATTAACCGCGACCGGCACCACCGGCAGCCCGGTCGCGGCGCGGATCGTGGCCACGCCCTGCTTGTAGGACCTGCGCTGGCCCGGCAGGGTGCGCGTGCCCTCGGGATAGATGATCAGCTGGCCCAGCCCCTCGCCCGACAGGCGCTGGTTGATGGTGCTGCTGATCGCGGCCATGGCGTCGCGCCCGCGCGACCGGTCGATGGGGATGCAGCCGGTCTTCCAGGCATACCAGCCCATGACGGGCACGCGCATCACCTCGCGCTTCATGATGAAGGCGCGGCGGGGGACGGCATGGGCGATGACCATGATGTCCCAGAAGGACTGATGCTTGGCCGCGACGATGCAGTCGTGGGTCGGCGGCGTGCCGCGGATCTCGCAGGTCAGCCGCAGATGCACGCGCGCGGCCCAGATCATGTAGGCGATCCAGCGCGTGGCGACCCGGTTCGCCCCGGCCCGCCCGTGGCGCAGCGCGGGCAGGCCCAGCAGGCCGATCACCAGCGTGCCGACCGCGACGTTCAGATAGAACAGGACGTTCTGCACATACTGCCACGGCGTCAGCGCGCCCGGACGCGGATCGGTCATCGCACGGCCTCCAGCATCTTCAGCGCGGCCCAGCGGGTGGCCACGAAGCCCACAACCGACGCGACGACGGGGATGGTCAGCGGCAGCAGCCAGCCCCAGCCCTGAAAGCCCAGCCCGGTCAGGAAGCCGCCGGCGGCATTGGTCTGCGGCAGCATGGCGACGCAGGCCATCCCGGCCAGCGTGCCCGCCGCCGATCCGATCGCCGCGCGGCGGGTGAAACGGCGCACGAAGGCGGTGGCGATGGTCAGGTCGCGCGCCCCGATCAGCCGCAGCACGCGGATCACCTGACCGTTGGCGGCCAGCGCGGCCTTGGCCGCCAGCGTGATCATGGCCGCCGACGCGGCCCCGATCAGCAGGAGCGACACCACGCCCAGCAGGCGCAGCCGTTCGGCGGCCGAGACCAGCGGCCGGCGCCATTCGGTATGGTCGTCCAGCACCGCGTCGGGCACCTCGGCCTCCAGCCTGAGGCGCAGCCCATCGGCGTCGAAATCGCCGTCGACCGGCAGGTCGATCAGCGCGGGCACCGGCAGCGCGTCGACCGGCATGTCGGGGCCGAACCACGGCTCCAGCAGCTGCGCCAGCTCCTCCTGCGGCAGCAGGCGCGGCGTGCCGGTCGCGGGCGTCGCCTGCAGGATGCTCAGCGTCTGCTGGATGCGGGCCTCCTGATCGGCGGCCGGGGCGCTGACGCGGATGGTGACGCTGCCCGCGAGCTCGGCCGACCAGCGGTCGGCCAGCCGCCCCGTCGCCAGCGCCAGCGCCAGCGCGAAGACCGCCAGGAACGCCATCGCCCCGGCCGAGAACAGCGTCAGCTGCGCCGTGATGCCGGTCGGCGGCACGATCCGGTCGCCGGGCCCGTCCCGGTCGCCCACCAGCCCCTGCCACAGCGATCCGATGTTCATGCCCCGCCCTTTCAAAGATCGGCCTTTCACAGATCGGCCCCCGCCAGATGCAGCTGCCCGCCGGTGATGCGCAGCACGCGCGCCGTCACCTGCGCCTTGGTCGCGCGGATCAGGTTCAGGTCATGGGTCGCCACCAGCACGGTCTTGCCCGACTTGTTCAATTCGATCAGCAGCTGCATCAGCCGCATGGACATGTCCCAGTCCAGGTTGCCCGTCGGCTCGTCCGCCAGCACCAGATCGGGCGACAGGATCACCGCGCGGGCCAGGGCGGCGCGCTGACGCTCTCCGCCCGACAGCGAGGGCGGCAGGGCGCGGGCGTGCTGCGACAGCTGGACCCAGCCCAGCAGGTCGCGCAGCGCGTCCATGTCGACCTCCTCGCCGGCCACGGTCAGCGGCAGGGCGATGTTCTCGGCCAGGGGCAGGTGGTCCAGGAACTGCGGGTCCTGATGGACGACGCCCACCCGGCGGCGCAGGTCGGCGATGCCGTCGCGGTCCAGCGCGCGCATGTCCTGGCCGAAGGCGGTCATCTGCCCCGCATTCGGCAGCAGGTCGGCAAAGCACAGCCGCAGCAGCGTCGTCTTGCCCGAGCCGGACGGGCCGGTGAGGAAATGGAACATCCCCTGCTGCAGCGTCAGCGTCATGCCCGACAGCAGCTGGTCCTGGCCGTGATAGCCGAAACCCGCATCCCGCATCTCGATCAAGCGCCACCTCATTTCCCTGCGGCCCGTCTGGTGCGGACCCTGCGCGCCCGGCGCGACTTGGAAGCCGGACCTGCGCTTGATAGAACAGCCGACAGATGAATACGAGGGTGGCATGGCTGAATTCAAGTTGATCTGTCCCGGATGCGGCGCGGAATACGCCCTGCCGCCCGGCGCCATCCCCCCCACTGGCCGCGAGGTCGAGTGCAGCGACTGCGGCCATGTCTGGCAGGCCCGACCGGCCGCGCCGGAAGGCCGGCTGGATCTGGGCGGTTTCGCCCGCAGCGATGCGGGCGGCACGGGCGAGGACGCCCCCCGTCCGCTGCCTCCCGCGGCCCGGCGTCTGCCCGCAGACGTGCTGGACATCCTGCGCGACGAGGTCGAGCATGAGCGCCGCCTGCGCGCGGCCGAGCAGCAGGCCGTCGTCCGCCCCCCCGAGACCCGGCCCGACGGGACCGAGATCGACTGGCCCGCCACCACCCTCACCCGCGAGGCCGAGCCGGAACCTCGCCCCGCCGCCCCGACCGTCATCCGCCACGCCCGCAACGTCTCCGACGCGCCGCCCGCGCAGGCCGCCCGGTCCGAAACCCCACCGCCTGCCGCGGCACCGACGCGTCGGCAGGACCCTACGCCCGTCGCCCCGGAACCCGCCCAGCCCGCGCCCCCGGCCCCGGCGGTGCGGGCGTCCCGGCGGGGGCGGCTCGGGTTCCTTCTGGGGCTGGGCGTGGCGGGTGCGGTGCTGGCCGTCTATCTGGCCGCGCCGCTGGTCCAGTCGCAGGGCGGGCCGCTGGCCGACCTTCTGGGCGAATGGCGGGCCGATCTGGACGCGCTGCGGCTGTGGCTCGCAGAGCGCATCGGTGCCGCCTAGAACCGGTCCAGCAATCGGCCCAGATAATCCCGCTCATCCTCGGGGCGGCCCTGCTCGCTGCTGCGGCGGCGGATCTCGTCCAGCAGGTCGCGGGCGCGCCGGGCCGGGTCTGCGCCCTCGGACAACGGATCGCCGTTGGTGATGACATTGCCGCCGCCCTGGCTCTCGCGGCCCAGGGGGTCCAGCCGGGGCTGGCCCTGATAGGGTTGGCCGGGGGCGCCCTGGGCCGACTGGCCCGGCTGCTGGCCGGGCTGCTCTCCGTCGCCGCCCTGCTGGCCTTCCTGGCCCTCCTGCCCCTGCTGGGCCAGCATGTCGCCCAAAGCGCGCATCCCTTCGCGCATGGACTGGATCGCGTCGGCCTGACGCTCCATCGCGCCCGCCATGTCGCCGTCGCGCAGCGCGCGCTCGGCCTCCTCCATCGCGCGGCCGGCCTGATCCAGCTGGCGTCGCGCCGCATCTCCCTCGGGCGAGCCCTGCCCCGGCATCAGCCCCCGCTGCTGCTCCAGCTCCTCGCGCAGGGCGCGCTGACGGTCCGCCAGGCTCTGCCCATCCTGGCCCTCGGCCCCGCCCTGGCCCTGGCCCG
The DNA here is from genome assembly GCF_057748165.1 of Paracoccus sp. NIOT.M2S5SZ12. NCBI lineage: Bacteria > Pseudomonadati > Pseudomonadota > Alphaproteobacteria > Rhodobacterales > Paracoccaceae > Paracoccus > Paracoccus sp. NIOT.M2S5SZ12. Next base: position 169,744 of record NZ_JBYLFR010000001.1, on the reverse strand, counting down.
GCTGACCCTGGCCCGGTTGGCGCTGCATGTCGCGGAAGGCCTCGTCCGACAGCTCCTGCTGCTGGCGCAGCGTGTCGGCCAGGCGGTTCATCGGTTGGCTGCCCGGACCGCCCTCGCCCTGTCCCTGCCCCTCGCCCTGCTGAACCTGAAGGTTCTCCATCATGCGGTTGAACTGCTCCAGCAGCGCCTCGGCCTCGGCCATGCGGCCCTCGTTCATCAGGCGCTGGATCTCGTCCATCATCTCCTGGATCTGGTCGCCGGTGATGGTCTGGCGCTGATCCTCGCCGCGATCCGGGCTGTCGGTGCGGTCCTGAGACTCGGCCTGCTCGGCCAGCATCTGCGTATAGGCATCGGTCGCCTCGCGCAGCTCGTCCATCAGGCGCTGGACCTCGTCGGGGCTGGCGCCGTTGCGGATCGCCTCGGACATGCGCTCCTGCGCGGCGCGCATCCGCTCCAGCGCGTCCGACAGGCCGCCATCCTCCAGAAGCACCGCCGCCTCCCAGAGGGCCTCAGCCAGCCGGTCGCGATCGGCCGGGGCCAGCGCGCCGCCCTCCAAGAGACCCACCGCGCTGCGCAGTTCCGTGTACAGGTCGTCCTCGACAAAGCCCTCCGGCTGCCAGGTCACCGCCCGGATGATCTCGGCGCTGCGCCGCGCATTCTCGCGCGACCACAGCAGATCGCGCCGCAGCTCGATCAGCGTCGCCGCCAGCGGATCGAAGAAGCGCCGCCCCGGCAGGGGCAGGGATGCAGGCTCTGACCGGCCGACCTGCTCGATCCCGTCCACGGCGCGCAGGGTGACGGTCACCGGCAGGTTCGCCCAGGGGTGGCGGGACAGGTCCTCGGCCAGCTGGCCCGCGATCTCGCGGCGGTCGCCGCGCGGCAGGGCCAGGTCCAGCGCCACCGGGTCGCGCGGCTCGGGATCGACCAGCAGACCGAAGCGGCGGTCCACCGCCGCCAGGTCCAGCGCGATCACCGCCTGGCCCGAGACGACGCCGTGATCGTCCCCGGCCTGGAACTCCTGGATCATCCGCCCGTCGGCGCGGCGCGTGGGCGCGGCCCCGGCGCGGATGACCGGCGGCGCGTCTGGCTGCACGGTCACCGCAAAGCGGCGGTTGCCGATGCTGATGCTGCCCGACCGTTCGGCGCGAAAGACCGGCGCCGCCGGGTCGTCGCCGATCTGCGGGCCGATGTCCTGATCCGGCACGACGCCCTCGGCATAGAAACGGAAGGCGATCTGGCTGCCCTTGGGCAGGTCCAGGCCCTGACCCTCGGCCAGGGCGTTCAGATAAACGGTGGGGCGGCGCGTGTAGGCGGGGGGCTCGGCCCAGCCCTCCCAGACGGGGCCCTGCGGCAGGGCGGGACCGGTGGCGGGCGGGGTCACGGTGGCCGCGATGGCGGCGATTCCCTGCCCCATCTGCCCCGCGCCGCCGAAGATCACCGCCATGACCAGCGCGACCAGCCCGGCCAGCCGCAGCGCGAAGGGGTCGCGCCGCGCCAGGTCCGCATCGGGGGGCACCGGGCGCGCCGCCTCGGCCGCCTGCCGCATCTGCGCCTGATGCGCGCGCCACAGCGCGCCCTCTCCGCCGATCGCGGCCCGGTCGCCCAGGGCGCTCAGCGGGCGTCCGGGCAGGGTCCGGTCCAGCCGCTCCACCGCCTCGGCCAAGGGCACGCGCCGGAAGCGCCAGCCGCCCCAGCCCGCCGCCACGACCACCGCGGCCAACCAGGCCCCGCCGACCCATGGCAGCACCGGGTCAGGCATCGCCGCCACCGCGCCCAGGGCCAGCGCCGCCAGCCCGAAGAACAGAAGTGTCGCCAGCAGCCAGAACGATCGCGCGGCCCGTTCCCAGGCCATGCCCGCCCGCGTCAGCCGCAGGGCGCGGCCGATGCGGCCGTCCGGCATGGCAAGGGGTTCGGGGGCGGTGCCGGAACGCGGCGCATGGCGGGGGCGGTCGGCCCCCGGCCTGTCATTGTTGCGGTGGCGCCGGATCAAAGCCATGCGGGGATGCTATCCCGCGCCAGCATTTCCTCAAACGTCGGGCGTGCCCGGATGACGGCGAAGTGATCGCCCTGCACCAGGACCTCGGGCACCAGGGGACGGGAATTGTATTCCGACGCCATCACCGCGCCATAGGCCCCGGCCGACCGGAACGCGACCAGCCCCCCTGCCGCCATCTCGGGCAGATCAGCACCCTTCTGGAACGTGTCGCCCGATTCGCAGACCGGTCCCACCACGTCGTAGGGCCGGACCGGCGCGCCGACGCCCGGCTCGTTCAGCGGGACGATGTCGTGATGCGCACCGTACATGGCCGGGCGCAGCAGGTCGTTCATCGCCGCGTCCACGATCAGGAAGTCGCGATCCTCGCCGTTCTTGACATAGATCACGCGGCTCAGCAGGACGCCCGCATTGCCCACGATGTTGCGGCCCGGCTCGATCTCGATCTCGCAGCCCAGATCGCCCACGGTGTCGCGGATCACCTGCCCGTATTCGATGGGCAAGGGCGGTGCGCTGTTGTCGCGGCGATAGGGGATGCCCAGGCCGCCGCCCAGGTCCAGCCGCGTGATGTCGTGGCCTTCGGCGCGCAGCGCGCGGGTCAGCTCAGCCACCTTGCGATAGGCGTCGCGGAAGGGCGCCAGATCGGTCAGCTGACTGCCGATATGGACGTCCACGCCCACCACGCGCAGCCCCGGCAGGGACGCGGCCTCGGCATAGACCTCCATCGCGCGGCTGATCGGGATGCCGAACTTGTTCTCGGACTTGCCGGTGGCGATCTTCTCATGCGTCTTGGCGTCCACGTCGGGGTTCACGCGGATCGCGACCGGCACCGTGGCGCCCATGCTGACGCAGAGCGCCGACAGGGCGCGCATCTCGGGCTCGCTCTCGATGTTGAACTGGCGGATGCCGCCCTCGATCGCCATGCGCATCTCGGGGATGGTCTTGCCCACGCCCGAAAAGACGATCCGCTCGCCCGGCACGCCGGCGGCCTTGGCGCGCGCGTATTCGCCGCCCGAGACCACGTCCATGCCCGCGCCCAGATCGCCCATCAGCTTCAGCACGGCCAGGTTGCTGTTCGACTTGACCGCAAAGCAGACCAGGTGGTCGGTCCAGTCCAGCGCCTGCCGGAACAGGCCGAAATGACGCGTCAGCGTGGCCGCCGAATAGACATAGACCGGCGTGCCGACCTGGCTTGCGATGCAGGACAGGGGCACGTCCTCGGCGTGGAGTTCGCCGTTCTTGTACAGGAAGTGGTCCATTCAGAGATTGGCCGACACACCGATCCGCGCATCGCCGCTGACGGTCACGCCCATCTGCTGCTGCACGGGCTTCTCGACCGGGCGCTGCGGGGCGCCGTCCACGCCGCAGCCGGCCAGCACCGCGACCATGACGACCAGCACGACGACGATGATGGTGATGTTTCTCATGCCAGTTTCTCCTTCCAGCGGGCGATCTGCGCGCGCACCTGCGCGGGCGCGGTCCCGCCATAGCTCTGCCGCGATGCGACGGAATTGTGCACGCCCAGCACATTGAACACATCGGCGGTGATCTGACCATTCACCGATTGCATCTGCGCCAGCGTCAGGTCGGGCAGATCGACGCCGCCCTGCTCGGCCATGGCCACCAGCGACCCGGTGACGTGATGAGCGTCACGGAACGGCAGGCCCAGTTCGCGCACCAGCCAGTCGGCCAGATCCGTCGCGGTCGAGAACCCGGCCCCCGCCGCGGCCTCCAGCCGGTCGCGGTTGGCGGTTAGGTCCGACAGCATGCCGGTCATCGCGGCCAGGGCCAGCATCAGCGTGTCGGCCGCGTCAAAGACCTGTTCCTTGTCCTCCTGCATGTCCTTGGAATAGGCCAGCGGCAGGCCCTTCATCACCGTGAACAGCGCGACCGTCGCGCCCAGGATGCGGCCGATCTTGGCGCGGATCAGCTCGGCCGCATCGGGGTTGCGCTTCTGCGGCATGATCGAGGACCCGGTCGACCACTTGTCCGACATGGACACAAAGCGGAACTGGGCCGAGGACCAGATCACCATCTCCTCGGCCAGGCGCGACATGTGGACGGCGCAGATGCTGCTGGCCGACAGAAATTCCAGCGCGAAGTCCCGGTCGCTGACCGCATCGAGGCTGTTGGCCATGGGCCGGTCGAAATCCAGCGCGGCCGCGGTCATGTCGCGGTCGATCGGATAGCCGGTGCCCGCCAGTGCCGCCGCGCCCAAGGGCGATTCGTTCATGCGCCGACGCGCATCCTGAAACCGCGACAGATCGCGCCCGAACATCTCGACATAGGCCATCATGTGATGACCCCAGGTCACCGGCTGCGCGGTCTGCAGATGGGTGAATCCTGGCATGACCCAATCGGCGCCCCGTTCGGCCTGGCCCAGGGCCGCGCGGATCAGCGCGGTCAGCCCGTCGATGGCCGCGTCGCACTGATCGCGCACCCACAGGCGGAAATCGGTCGCCACCTGGTCGTTCCGGGACCGGCCCGTATGCAGGCGTCCCGCGGGTTCGCCGATGATCTCCTTCAGGCGGGCCTCCACGTTCATGTGGATGTCCTCCAGGTCGGTCCGGAAGGGAAAGTCGCCCGCCTCGATCTCTGACAAGACGGTGAGCAGGCCTTCCCCGATGGCCTCGGCATCGCTACCCTTGATGATGCCCGTGGCCGCCAGCATGGCGGCATGGGCGCGGCTGCCCCGGATGTCCTGTGCATAGAGGCGCCGGTCGAACCCGATCGAGGCGTTGATCGCCTCCATGATCGCGTCCGGCCCGGCGGCGAAACGCCCGCCCCACATGCTGTTGGCGGAGGTCCGGGGCCGGTCGGTCATGGCAATTCCTTCGGAGGTCACATGCTGCGTTCCGCCCTGCTTTATACGGCCCTTGTTTTCGGTGCAAACACCGCCTTCGCGGCAGAGCCCGACTGGCAGGCCGCGCGCGACGGGGGGCTGGACAAGCTGGTCGTGGCGGAAAGCCCCGTCCCGGTCGCCCGGACCGAATTCACCGACCGCGACGGGGCCGCGCAAACGCTGGCCGACCGGCAGGGCAAGGTCGTCCTGGTGAACTTCTGGGCCACCTGGTGCGCGCCCTGCCGCGAGGAGATGCCCGCCCTGGACCGCCTGCAGGCCGAACTGGGCGGCGACGACTTCGAGGTTGTGACCATCGCCACGGGCCGCAATTCGGTGGAGCGCATCGACGCCTTCTTCGAGGAGGTCGGCGTCGAGAACCTGCCGGTTCTGCTGGACCCGCGCCAGCAGGTCGCGCGCGAGATGGGCGTGGTCGGCCTGCCCGTCACGGTGCTGATCGACCGCGAGGGCCGCGAGGTGGCGCGCTATCTGGGCGATGCCGAATGGGGTTCGGAGGCCGCCAAGACCCTGATCACCCAGCTGACGGCGCCCTGAGCGCCGCGTGCCGGTGGCAGGTCACGACATGGTCGTTCACCATGCCCGTGGCCTGCATGAAGGCATAGGTGATCACCGGCCCGCAGAACCCGAAACCGCGCGCCTTCAGCGCCTTGGACATGGCCTGCGATTCGGGCGTGTCGGTCGGCACGTCGCGCGAATCGCGCCGCTCGGGCTGCATCGGGTCGCCGCCGGTGAAGGACCACAACCATGGCGCGAACCCCTCCTGCGCCTCGACCGCCAGGAAGGCACGGGCGCCGCGCACGGTGGCCTCGATCTTGCCGCGATGACGGATGATGCCGGGGTTGGACAGGGCGCGGTCGATGCGCGCCGCGTCCCAGGCCGCCACGCGTTCGGGGTCGAAGCCGTCGAACTCGGCCCGAAAGGCGTCGCGCTTGCGCAGGATGGTGATCCAGGACAGGCCCGCTTGGAACCCGTCCAGGACCAGCTTCTCCCACAAGGCGCGGGGGTCGCGTTCCGGCACGCCCCATTCTGTGTCGTGATAGGCCACATAGACCGGGTCGCTGCCGCACCACGCGCATCGGTTCAGCATCTGTTAACCCAAAGTTGAATTAGCGGTCACGATTCACCGCAGGTTAAGCCAATATGGGCAGACTGCAAGCAGACCCCGAGTCGTATGAGGCCACCCCGTGAGCGACAGAACCATGGACAACAGCTCGCCCCTGGAAGACGCGATCCGGCATCAGGATCGCATCACCCTCGCCGCCGTCGCGGCCGCGGTCGAGAAGGGCAGCGGCGTGCTGGCCTTCCAGCCCATCGTGCAGGCGCAGCGGACGAAGACGCCCGCCTTCTACGAAGGGCTGATCCGCATCATCGACGACAGCGGCCGCCTGGTGCCGCTGCGCGATTTCATGCCCCAGGCCGAGACGACCGAGCTTGGCCGCAAGATCGACTGCCTGTCGCTATCCCTGGGCCTGCAGACCCTGGCAGAGGATCCGGGCCTGCGCCTGTCGATCAACATGTCCGCGCGCTCGATCCTCTATCCCGACTGGATCGGCACGCTGCGCCGCGGGATCGCGGACCAGCCGACCCTGGGGGAACGGCTGATCCTGGAGATCACCGAGAGCAGCGCCATGGGCATGCCCGAGGAGGTGCAGACCTTCATGGCCGAGGTGCAGGGATACGGCATCAGCCTGGCCCTGGACGATTTCGGCGCGGGCTACACCTCGTTCCGCTATCTACGGGACTTCTGCTTCGACATGATCAAGATCGACGGCCAGTTCATCCGCGAGATCGCAGCCAAGCCCGACAATCAGGTGCTGACCCGCGCGCTGCAATCCATCGCGCATCATTTCGACATGTTCACCGTCGCGGAATCGGTCGAGACCGCCGAGGAGGCGGCCTTCCTGATCGATATCGGCATCGACTGCCTGCAGGGCTACTATTTCGGCGCGCCCACCATCGCCCCGCCCTGGAAGAAGCCGCCGTCGCTGGCCACGCGCTGAGCGGCGGGCGCGGCGCGGCGCAGCCTTCGGCTTGACGTTGCGTCGCCAAACGGCATCCTGACCGCAGGCCGGCTTGTCCGGCACAGCTGGGAAGGAGTCCTCACGTGACCAAAGCCGTTATCGTATCCGCCGCACGCACCCCGGTCGGAAGTTTCCTGGGCGCATTCGCCAACGTGCCCGCGCACGATCTGGGCGCGGCCGTGCTGGCCGAGGTCGTCCTCCGCGCGGGCATCGACGCGGCCGAGGTCGACGAGACGATCCTGGGCCAGGTCCTGACCGCCGCCCAGGGACAGAATCCCGCCCGCCAGGCGCATATCAAGGCGGGCCTGCCGCGCGAATCCTCGGCCTGGGGCATCAACCAGGTCTGCGGTTCGGGCCTGCGCGCCGTGGCGCTGGCCGCGCAACAGGTGATCCTGGGCGATGCCCGCGTGGTGCTGGCCGGCGGGCAGGAGAGCATGTCGCTGTCCGCGCATGCCGCCTATCTGCGCGCGGGCCAGAAGATGGGCGACATGCAGTTCATCGACACGATGATCCGCGACGGGCTGTGGGACGCGTTCAACAACTATCACATGGGCCAGACGGCCGAGAACGTCGCCAACCAGTGGCAGATCAGCCGCGACCAGCAGGACGAGTTCGCGCTGGCCTCGCAGCACAAGGCCGAGGCCGCCCAGAAGGACGGCCGCTTCGACGACGAGATCGTGGGCTTCACCGTCAAGACCCGCAAGGGCGACACGGTCGTCGACAAGGACGAATACATCCGCCACGGCGCGACCATCGAGGCCATGCAGAAGCTGCGCCCCGCCTTCACCAAGGACGGGTCCGTCACCGCGGCCAACGCCTCGGGCCTGAACGACGGCGCGGCCGCGGTCATGGTGATGTCCGAGGACGAGGCCGCCCGCCGCGGCCTGACGCCCCTGGCGCGGATCGCCAGCTATGCCACCGCCGGCCTGGACCCCGCGATCATGGGCACCGGCCCGATCCCGGCCAGCCGCCGCGCGCTGGAGAAGGCCGGCTGGTCCGTGGGCGATCTGGACCTGGTCGAGGCGAACGAGGCCTTTGCCGCCCAGGCCTGCGCGGTGAACAAGGACATGGGCTGGGACCCCTCCATCGTGAACGTGAACGGCGGCGCCATCGCTATCGGCCATCCGATCGGCGCCTCGGGCGCGCGCATCCTGAACACGCTGCTGTTCGAGATGCGCCGCCGTGACGCGAAGAAGGGCCTGGCCACGCTGTGCATCGGCGGCGGCATGGGCGTCGCCATGTGCCTGGAGCGCTGACACCACCGGGCGCGCAACGATCTTGCGCGCCTAGATTTCTTTGATTAGCAATATTTCAAGAACCTAGAACAGGAGGGGGACCATGTCGAAAGTCGCACTTGTTACCGGAGGATCGCGGGGCATCGGCGCCGCCATCTCCAAGGCGCTGAAGGAGGCGGGCTATACCGTCGCAGCCAATTATGCGGGCAATGACGACGCCGCGCGCGCCTTCACCGAGGAGACGGGCATCAAGACCTACAAATGGTCGGTCGCCGATTACGACGCCTGTGCCGAGGGCATCAGGCAGGTCGAGGCCGATCTGGGCCCCATCGCCGTGCTGGTCAACAACGCCGGCATCACCCGCGACGCCATGTTCCACAAGATGACGCCCCAACAGTGGAAGGAGGTCATCGACACCAACCTGACCGGGGTCTTCAACATGACCCATGGCGTCTGGAACGGCATGCGCAACGCCAAGTTCGGCCGCGTCATCACCATCAGCTCGATCAACGGGCAGAAGGGCCAGGCTGGTCAGGCGAACTATTCCGCGGCCAAGGCGGGCGATCTGGGCTTCACCAAGGCGCTGGCCCAGGAGGGCGCGCGGGCGGGCATCACGGTCAACGCGATCTGCCCCGGCTACATCGGCACCGAGATGGTGCGCGCCATCGACGAGAAGGTCCTGAACGAGCGCATCATCCCGCAGATCCCCGTCGGCCGCCTTGGCGAGCCCGAGGAGATCGCGCGCGCCGTGGTGTTCCTGGCCGCGGACGATGCGGGCTTCATCACCGGCTCGACCCTCAGCGCGAATGGCGGTCAGTTCTTCGTCTGAAGCACGACCCGCGACCGCAACAAGAAAGGCCCGCGCATCCCGCGCGGGCCTTTCCCGTAAGGCGGTGTCCGTTCAGTGACCCAATCGGGTGATCTGCTCCTTCAGGCGCAGCTTCTCGCGCTTCATGGCGGCGATTTCGTGGTCGCTGGTACTGGGGCTCCTTTGGGCCCGCTCCACTGCGACCGAAAGGTTCTGATGCTTCTTGCGAAGCTCCTCGACATGGGAAGCAACCGTCATCGCGTACTCCTCTTTGTTGTCTCGAACACCCTCAGTGCAGCACAGCATCGCGATTCTGTCACGCGACTTTCGCAATTCCCATGTCGATCGGCAGCCCGTCGCGCAGGATGCGGGCAGTGGCCGGGCTCAGCCCTCCGTCCTCACCCGCCGCGTCATGCGTCAGCAGCGGCGCCAGCAGCCGCAGCGGCGTCCGCGCCCCCTTGCGCGCGCAGACCAGCACCCGCCCGGCCTCCGCCCCCTGCCGCGCCGCGACGGGCCGGATCGCGATGCCGCCGGCCTGTCCCGCCAGCGCCGCGATCAGCCCGTCCAGCCGGTCGGCGCGCTGGATCGCCGTCAGCCAGCCACCGGGGCGCAGCCGCCGCAGCCCCGCCTCGACCCACAGCGCCAGCGGCGTCTCCTCGGACCGGGCCTGCGCGCGGCCCGCATCCGGCGCGGGCGTGCCGCCCAGGAAATAGGGCGGGTTCATGATCACCTGATCGAAGGCCATCGCCCGAAGCGCCCCGGGCATGGACAACAGATCGCCCGTCAGCACCCTGAGCGCGATGCCGTTCGCCGCCGCGTTGACGCGGGCCAGCGCCGCATAGTCCTCCTGCCGTTCCAGCCCGGTGATGGTCAGGTCCGCCACCCGCCAGCCCAGGCAGAGGCTGGCTACCCCCGCCCCGCAGCCCAGTTCCAGCACCGCCTGCCCCGGCCGCGCCGGACAGGCCGCGGCCAGCATCACCGCATCCGCCCCCGCGCGATAGCCGCGCGCGGGTTGGGCGATGCGCAGCCGCCCGTCCAGAAATCCGTCGATGCGGGTGTCAGTCATCCAGGCCGTTGTCGCGCAGGATGGCGCGGGCCATGAACTCGTCGCGGTCCGCGACCATCAGCCGCGCGGGCAGGATGCCGATGGAGCCTTCCAGCACGCTCATGTGCTGATCCATCGGAAAGGTGGCGATCCCCTCGGATTCCAGCAGGCTGGTCGCGGCGGACATGCGGACGGGATCGTTGCTGCGGAAAAGCTCTTTCATGGGCGCGACGTTAAGCGGCGGTTGCGCATTTGTCGATGCCGTGGCAATGCGTTGGGTGCAGACACGGGGTACGCTATGACTGTGCAGGAGAACGTCCGCAAACCGCTGGACCGGCTGAGCGAGGCCCTGACCGCCGAGATGGAGGCGGTCAACGCGCTGATCCGCGACCGCATGGCCAGCCGCCATGCCCCCCGCATCCCCGAAGTGACGGCCCATCTGATCGAGGCCGGCGGCAAGCGCCTGCGCCCGATGCTGACCCTGGCTACGGCCAAGCTGCTGGGCTATCCCGGGCCGTGGCACATCCATCTGGCCGCCACGGTCGAGTTCATCCACACCGCCACGCTGCTGCATGACGATGTCGTGGACGAAAGCCGCCAGCGGCGCGGGCGCCCGACGGCGAACCTTTTGTGGGATAACAAATCCAGCGTGCTGGTCGGCGACTATCTGTTCGCCCGCAGCTTTCAGCTGATGGTCGAACCCGGCAACCTGCGCACGCTGGAGATCCTGTCGAATGCCAGCGCCACCATCGCCGAGGGCGAGGTGCTGCAGCTGACCGCGGCGCAGGACCTGGCCACCGACGAATCCGTCTATCTTCAGGTGGTGCGCGGCAAGACGGCGGCGCTGTTCTCGGCCGCGACCGAGGTGGGCGGCGTCATCGCCGGCGCCCCCGACCGCCAGGTGCAGGCGCTGTTCGACTATGGCGACGCCCTGGGCGTCAGCTTCCAGATCGTGGACGACCTGCTGGATTACGGCGGCGCGACCGAGACCATCGGCAAGAACGTCGGCGACGATTTCCGCGAACGCAAGCTGACGCTGCCGGTCATCAAGGCCGTCGCCCGCGCCACCCCCGAGGAGCGCGCCTTCTGGTCGCGCACCATCGAGGCGGGCGACCAGCGCGAGGGCGACTTGGATCACGCCCTGTCGCTTCTGGCGCGGCACGGCGCGATGGAGGCCGCGCGCGCCGACGCGCTGGCCCATGCCGCCCGTGCGCGCCGCGCGCTGGAGCAGCTGCCCGACCATCCGATCCGCGACATGCTGGCCGATCTGGCCGATTTCGTCGTCAGCCGGGTCGCCTGACCCCCCAGCTCCGCCCCCACCGTCCCGTCGCCCGCGCCTGACCGCGGGCGGGCGCCCCACGGGCCGCGACGGCCCGGCCCCGCCCGGTCGGCATGCGCCGCAAATGCAGGCAGATCGCGCAAATCCGGCCCATAATTGCGGCAGTTCCCGTCTGACCATCCCGAATCCCTGCCCGCGCCCTGTGCAAGAGGCCGGATTGTGCCGATCCAAGGGGCGATGTTCGCCGCATTGCGGCCCGTGGGGTAAGTTGAGGATGAGAGAAGTATGAGAACGCTTTCCGCATATGGTCTTCTGGCGGCGACGCTGTCCGTCGTCCCGGCCTTCGCACAGGATGCTGCCGCCCCGGTGGTCGAGGCCGCGGCCCCGATCGCGGACAAGGGCGATGCGGCCTGGCTGATGATGTCGGCCATCCTGGTCATCATGATGACGCTGCCGGGGCTGGCGCTGTTCTATGGCGGCCTGGTGCGCGCCAAGAACATGCTGTCGGTGCTGATGCAGGTCCTGACCATCTTCAGCATCATCGCCATCCTGTGGATCGCCTTCGGCTATTCGCTGGCCTTCACCGGCGCCGGCAGCGCCGAGGATGCGGGCTTCCTGACGCCCTATATCGGCGGGCTGTCCAAGGCGTTCCTGTCGGGCGTGACCACGGCGTCGCTGGCCGAGACCTTCTCGACCGGCGTCTATGTGCCGGAACTGGCCTTCGTGATCTTCCAGATGGCCTTCGCCTGCATCGCCTCGGCGCTGATCGTGGGCGCCACGGCGGAGCGGCTGAAATTCTCGGCCATCCTGCTCTTCGTGGTGATCTGGTTCGTGTTCTCCTACATCCCCATGGCCCACATGGTCTGGTGGTGGGGCGGCCCGTCGGCCTATGACGCGCCCTCGGGGCTGCTGTTCGGGCATGGCGCGCTGGACTTTGCCGGCGGCACGGTCATCCACATCAACGCGGGCGTGGCGGGCCTGGTCGCGGCCATGGTCGCAGGCCCCCGCATCGGCTATCGCAAGGAGCTGCTGGCCCCGCACAACCTGACCTTCACGCTGGTCGGCGGCTGCATCCTGTGGGTCGGCTGGTTCGGCTTCAACGCGGGCTCGAACCTTGAGGCGAACGGGCTGACGGCGCTGGCGATGATCAACACGGCGGTGGCGACGGCGGCGGGCGTGCTGGCCTGGTCCTTCGGCGAATGGATCATGCGCGGCCATCCCAGCCTGCTGGGCGGCATCTCGGGCGCCATCGCGGGCCTGGTCGGCGTGACGCCCGCCGCGGGCTTCGTCGGACCGATGGGCGCCATCGCGATCGGCCTGGTCGCCGGCCTGGCCTGCATGTGGTTCGTGATCTCGTTCAAGGCGCGCATGGGCATCGACGACAGCCTGGACGTGTTCGGCATCCATGGCATCGGCGGCATCGTGGGCGCGGTGCTGACGGGCGTCTTCGCGGCCCCCTCGCTTGGCGGATCGGGCGTCTTCGACTACTCGACCGGAGCGGTCGGCGAATACGCGATGGGCGCGCAGGTCTGGAACCAGACCCTGGGCGTGATCATCGCGGTGATCTGGTCGGCGGTCGTGTCCTTCGTGGCCATCCACATCGTCAAGGCGCTGATCGGACTGCGCGTCAGCGACAGCGACGAGCGTCAGGGCCTGGACGTCACCACCCATGGCGAGAACGCCTACAACTGATCGCGCGACGGCGATCACGGTGGAAGGCCCGGCCCGCGACGGCCGGGCCTTTCGCATGCCGCGCGCCCGCGGCATCGGCGGGAAAAATCACGCTTCGGTCAGGCCAATTCCCCCCGTGGCAATCTTGCTGTAAGCTGCGTGTCAATCCGTCCGGGCCAACCGGCACCGCAGTCACGCAGGCATCCGATCCATGAAAAGACCCACCGGCACCCCGCCCCGCTCGGGCAAGAGCCCCGTTGCAGACAAGCGCAGCCAGCCCGCCCCCGAGGCCGCGCGCCCGTCGCGTCGGGTCAAGCGGCACCGCAAGCCGCGCCGCGGCGGCCTGTTCGGCTGGATCGCCGGGCTGGTCACGCTGGTCTGGCGCATCCTGTGGGGGTCGGTCTGGCGGCTGGCCATGACGGTGGCGCTGATCATCGGCGCGGCCAGCGCCTATTTCTACGTCAGCCTGCCCGAGGCCTCGGCCCTGTTCGACGGGCGCGCCCGCGGCAGCGTCACCATGCTGGACCGCGACGGGCGCGTCTTCGCCTGGCGCGGCGAGACCTATGGCGCGGTGACCAGCGACCAGATCCCCGAGGTCCTGCAGGAGGCGGTGATCTCCTCGGAGGACCGCCGCTTCTTCCGGCATTTCGGCGTCAGCCCGCGCGGCATCGCCAGCGCCATCCGCATCAACCTGGCCGAGGGCCGCGGCCCGCTGGAGGGCAACGGCGGTTCGACCATCACCCAGCAGGTCGCCAAGCTGCTGTGCCTGGGCGAGACCTTCGATCCAACCCGATTCGCCAACGAGGCCGAGTTCGAGGCCGAGTGCCGGTCGGGCGGCATCTGGCGCAAGATCAAGGAGATCCCCTATGCCTTCGCCATGGAGGCGAAGTACAGCAAGGAGGAGATCCTCTCGATCTACATGAACCGCTCCTATCTGGGCGGCGGCGCGCGGGGCTTCGAGGCGGCAAGCCAGGTCTATTTCAACAAGCGCGCGGCCGAGCTGAACGTCTCCGAGGCTGCGATGCTGGCGGGCCTCTTGCCGGCGCCCAGCCGCTATGCCCCGACCGCCAGCCTTGAGCGCGCCCAGGCCCGCGCCAGCGTCGTGCTGGGCCTGATGAACGAAGAGGGCTATCTGGACGACGAGCAGCTGGCCCAGGCCCGCGCCAACCCCGCCACCCTGTCCCAGGCCGCCACCGCGCGGGCGGGCGGCTATTTCGCAGACTGGCTGATGGAATCGGGTCCCGGCTTCCTGACCAGCGAGACGACCGAGGACGTGACAATCACCACGACCTTCGACCAGCGCATCCAGCGCGCCGCAGAACGCGCCCTGCAGCGGATCTTCGACGAGAAGGTCAAGGACGGCTCGACCGCCGAGGCGGCCGTGGTCGTGATGTCGGCCGACGGCGCGGTGCGCGCCATGATCGGCGGGCGCGACACGCGGGTGACCGGCGTCTTCAACCGCGCGACCCAGGCCAAGCGGCAGACCGGTTCCAGCTTCAAGCCCTTCGTCTATGCCGCCGCGCTGGAGGCGGGCTATTCGCCCTCCGACCGGATCGAGGACGGGCCGCTGACCATCCGCATTCCCGGCGGGCGCAACTGGTCGCCCCAGAACTATACCCGCAACTATCGCGGCATGGTCACGCTGACGCAATCGCTGGCGCAGTCGCTGAACACCTCGACCATCCGCCTGCAGGAGGTCGTGGGCCGCGACCAGGTGATCCGCGTGGCACGCGACTTCGGCATCGTCAGCAACCTGACCACCAGCCCCTCCCTGGGCCTGGGCGCGTCCGAGGCCACGCTGATGGAGCTGACCGGCGCCTATGCGGGCATCCGCAACGGCGGCACCTCGGTGGCGCCCTATGGCGTGGTCGAGGTCGCGATGCAGGGCGACGACCGCCCGCTGATGGGCCAGACCGGCGGCTTTGGCGAGCGTGTCATCAGCCAGCGCGCGGCGGGGCAGCTGATCTACATGATGCAGCAGGTGATCTCGAACGGCACCGGCGGGCGGGCGCAGCTGGGCTCGCGCCCGGTGGCGGGCAAGACCGGCACCACCAGCAGCTATCGCGACGCCTGGTTCGTGGGCTTCACCGAGCAGTACGTCACCGGCGTCTGGATGGGCAATGACGACAATACCCCCCTGACCGGGGTCACCGGCGGCGGCCTGCCGGCCGAGATCTGGCAGGCGGTGATGTCCGAGATCCATGACGGCCTGCCGGAGCTGCCCCTGTCCACCGTGTCCCCCGACGGCAGCGGCATCATCATGTCCAGCGGCGGCTCGACCCCGCAGGTGGTGACCAGCGGTTCAGCCGACGACCCGCTGGCCGCGGCCTTGGCCGGGGTGATGAACAGCGTCGAGGCGCAGAACAGCGGCCGCGTGCTTACCGCCCCCGGCGAGGTCCAGGGCGGCCCGCCCGCCACGCCGGGCAGCAGCGTGGGCGCGGAATCCGACGATGCCCTGTCCCGCGCGCTGAACGGCATCCTGGGCGGGAACTGACGGCCCTACGCACCCCGCATCAAGACGCCGCCCAATCGCAGGATCGGGCGGCGTTCTTCATTCCGGGGTGGCGCGGGTCAGCCCGCCTGGCGCAGATCGGCGGCCAGACCGGCCACGTCGCCCTGACGGCGGGCCAGCATCGCGGCGATCTCGGCGCGTTCGCTGGCCAGCATGTTCACGCCCTCGATGATGATGTTGAAATAGAGGTCCTGCCCCGACCGGTCTGAGACGTGCCACTCCACCTCCATCGGCGCCCGCCCGTTCAGATAGGCGACCGAGGTCACGGCAAAGAAGCTCTTCAGCGGCCGTGCGCCCGTCACCTCGATCCGCGAGCCAATGAACTCGCGGAACCGCGCACCATACTTGCGCCCGATATAGCCCTGGAAGGCCTGCCGGTAGTCCGCAAAGACGGCCGGGTCGGTCTGGCGCGCGGCGGGGCCCAAGGCCGAACGCGCGATCACGTCCACATCCGCATAGCGGGCAAAGATCGCCTCGAACTGCTGATACATCTGCGGGGCGGGCTGGCCCGAATTGATGACCTGATAGACCTCTCCCAAGGAGCGGTCGATCAGGGCGCGCGCGCCGTTCGCGTCCAGCGCGAAGGCCGCGCGTCCCGGCAGCACCACCGCGGTTCCGGCCATGGCCAGCATGCCCAGGAAACCGCGCCGGTCACTCCGCATAGGGGTCGATGATCGCATCATCGTCATAGGGGTCATAATCGTCACCGGTCTCTCCCAGATCAAAGCGGCGGTTCATCAGCCAGATCAGCCGTGTCTGGGCATAGCTATCCGCACTGCCCTGCAGGATGCCATCCACCGTATCCCCGAACTGCGCCCGATCACCGGCTTTTGAGGCGACGCGCAGCGCAAAGACCGTCGCCGCGTCGCGCCCGTCGAAGACGTGATAGAGCGGGTCGATCAGCAGGTCGACGACCATCCCCACCGCATCGCGCTGCGTGGAGGGGCCCAGCACGGGCAGTTCCAGATAGGCGCCCTCGGGCACGCCCCAGACCGCCAGCGTCTCGCCGAAATCGGTGTCGCGCTCGGTCACGCCGAAGCTGTCGGCGGCCGGGTCGAACAGCCCGCCCAGGCCCACCGTGGTGTTGACCGCGAACCGCGTCAGGTTGGTGCCCGCATCGGCGGGGCGGCCCTGCAGCAGGCCGTTCACGACCTTGACCGGCAGGGTGAGGTTGCGCCCGGCATTGCGCACCATCTGGACCGGCCCGATCGGCGCGTCGGGATCGCGCGGCGCCGCATCGTCATCGCCGCGCAGCCGATTGGCGACCGGGGCGATCACGCGCGCGTCCAGCGCCTTGTTGAAGGCATGGACGCGGCGGTTCTGCGCCTCGAACGGGTCGCTGACGGGGATGCCGTCGGTCTGGACGGGCGCGGTGGCGGCGCAGCCTGCACCCAGCAGCGATACCAGCAGCAGCGGAAGGACTCGGAACGGGGGCAAGGGAATCCTAACCTTTCTGTGGAAAGCAGGGCATCAGACTGGCAATGGCCATGCCCGGTGATATGGTCGCTGCAAGAACGTGGCAAGCCCCGGCGGGGCTGTGGACAGGCGGGACGGGACGGATGGCCAAGGGCGCGAACCTGCAGAACGGCGAACGCGAACTGCGGGCGGCCCGCGCGACGGGCTGGCGGCTGTTCCTGGCGGTGGGGATCTTCTCGGCGGTGGTCAACCTGCTGATGCTGACCGGGCCGCTGTTCATGCTGCAGGTCTATGACCGCGTCCTGGCCTCGCGCAGCGTCGAGACGCTGACCGCGCTGTTCGTCCTGGTCGTGTTCCTGTTCCTGCTGATGGGGGTGATCGACAGCATCCGCGGCAGGGTCATGGGCCGCATCGCCGCCCGGTTCCAGGACCGGATGGAGGGACGGGTCTTCAACGCCGCCCTACGCGAGGGCGCGCTGCGCGGAGACGAGGCCGCGGCGACCGCCGGCGGCATGCGCGACCTGGATTCGGTGCAGCGCCTGATTGCCTCGCCGGTGGCGCTGGCCTTCTTCGACCTGCCCTGGGCGCCGCTGTTCCTGGCGGCCGTCTACATCTTCCACCCCATCCTCGGGATCGTCGCGACGATCGGCGGCGCGATCCTGGTCGGGACCACGATCCTGAACCGGGTGCTGACCAAGGCGCCGCTGCAGGGATCGGCCCATGCCGGGGCGCAGGCGCAGCGCATGGCCGACCTCTATCGCGACGAGGGCGAGGTGATCGGCGCCCTGGGCATGCGCGGCGCGACCTTCGCGCGCTGGCGGATCGCCCGTGCCGAATCGCAGGACAATGCCGTGCGTGCGGGCGACCTTTCCTCCGGGTTCAGCGTCTTCTCGCGGACCTTCCGGCTGTTCCTGCAAAGCGCGATGCTGGCCGCGGGGGCCTGGCTGGTGCTGCGACAGGAGCTGACTCCCGGCGCGATGATCGCCAGCTCCATCGTGATGGGCCGCGCCCTGGCGCCGGTGGACCAGCTGGTCGGCGGCTGGCCCTCGGTCCAGGCCGCGCAGGATGGCTGGGCGCGCCTGGCCGGGCTGCTGTCGCGCCAGCCCGCCGACGTGCCGCGCACCCCCCTGCCCCGACCCGAAGGCCGCCTGGAGGTGCGCAACCTCTCGGTCGCCCCGCCGGGCGAGAGCCAGGCGACCCTGCGGGGCGTCAGCTTCGGCGTCGCGCCCGGAACCGCCCTGGGGGTCATCGGGCCGTCGGGGGCGGGAAAGTCGACGCTGGCCCGCGCCGTGATCGGCGCCTGGCCCGTGGGCGCGGGCAGCATCCGCCTTGGCGGGGCGACGCTGGATCAGTACGATCCCGACGTGCTGGGCGCGCTGATCGGCTACCTGCCCCAGCAGGTGACCCTGTTCGACGGCACCATCGCCGACAACATCGCCCGCCTCAGCGACCGGCCCGACCCCGACCGGGTCGTGCGCGCCGCGCAGGCCGCCGCCGCGCATCAGATGATCCTGGACCTGCCGCAGGGCTATGACACCCGCATCAGCCAAACGGCCGGGCGACTGTCGGGCGGGCAGATCCAGCGGATCGGCCTGGCCCGCGCGCTCTATCCCGATCCGGTGCTGCTGGTGCTGGACGAGCCGAACTCGAATCTGGACAACCAGGGCTCCGAGGCGCTGAACCAGGCCATCCGGCGGATCAAGGCGCAGGGCGGGGCGGTCATCATCATGGCCCACCGCCCGGCCGCCATCAACGAATGCGAAAATCTCCTGGTGCTGGAGAGCGGCGTCCGCCGCGCCTTCGGGCCGCGCGACAAGGTGCTGGAACAGATGGTGCAGAACTCGGCACAGATCCGGCAGGCGCAAAGCGCCGGCCAGGGCGGAGGTGTGGCATGACCCGGCAGAAGGGCGCGGAGCGCCGCAAATGGCCCGTCCGCGGGCCGATCATCGCCGGCTGCCTGGGCGTGGCGATCCTGATCGGCGGCTTCGTGGCCTGGGCCGTCTCGACCCAGATCTCGGGCGCGGTGGTCGCGACGGGCCAGGTCGAAGTCGAGCAGCAGCGTCAGATCGTCCAGCATCCCGACGGCGGCGTCGTGCAGGAGATCGCGGTCTCGGAAGGCGCATCGGTGGCGGCGGGCGACGTGCTGCTGTCGCTGGACGGCACGCTGCTGCGGACCGAGCACACCATCGTCGAAGGCCAGTATTTCGAGATATTGGCCCGCCGCGGCCGCCTGGAGGCGGAGCGCGCCGATGCCGCGGAGGTCACCTTCCCCGAGGAGCTGATGACCGCGGCCGAGACCGCGCCCGCGCTGCGCGATCTGGTCGAGGGGCAGTCCAGCCTGTTCGTCACCCGCCTGGACACGCTGCGCCAGTCGCTGGACCAGCTGTCCAAGCAGTCCGACCAGATCGATTCCGAGGTCGACGGCATTGACGCCCAGATCGCCGCCTTGGGCACGCAGCGCGAGCTGATCGGCCGCGAACTGCGCGACCAGCAGAGCCTTCTGGACCGGGGCCTGGCCCAGGCCAGCCGGGTCTTGGCGCTGGAGCGCGAGGCGGCGCGCATGGACGGCGAGCTGGGCTCGCTGCAGGCCAGCCGCGCGGCCGCCGCGATCCGCCAGACCGAGCTGGAGATCCAGCGCCTGCGCCTGGCCGCCGAACGCCGCGAACAGGCCGAGACCGAGCTGCGCGATCTGGGCTATCGCGAGCTGGAGCTGGCCGAGCGCCGCCGCAGCCTGACCGAACAGCTGGACCGCCTGGAGATTCGCACCCCGGTGTCGGGCGTGGTCTACAACATGCAGGTGACGACGCCGCGATCGGTGATCCGTCCGGCCGATCCGCTGCTCTACATCATCCCGCAGGACCGTCCGCTGGTGATCGGGGCGCGGGTCGCCACGATCAATGTGGACGAGATCCAGGTCGGCCAGCCGGTCGTGCTGCGTTTCTCGGCCTTCTCCTCGCGCACCACGCCCGAGATCGACGGCCGCCTGGACCGGATCTCGGCCGATGCGCTGATCGACGAGGCGACCCGCAGCCCCTACTACCGGGCCGAGGTCTCGATCCCGCCCGAGCAGCTGGACAAGCTGGGCGATCTGGCGCTGGTGCCGGGCATGCCGGTCGAGGTCTATATCCAGACCGGCGACCGCAGCCCGATGGCCTATCTGATGAAGCCGCTGACGGATTACTTCAACCGGGCGTTCCGAGAGAGCTGATCAGCGCGATCCTGTCAGGTGGTGCGGGCCGAGAGCGGCGGGGGGCCAGCCCCCCGCGCCCCCCGGGATATTTACATGAAGAAGAAGGGTCAGCGCTTGCGCCGCCGCTTGGTGGCGCGCTTGATCTCGGCCAGCCGTGCCTTGACGGCCATCCGCCCCGGACCGCCGCGCCGCCCCTTGACCGGGCCGCGCGGCAGCGTCGCGCCGTCCAACTCCAGAAGGTCCAGCGTCAGCCCGCCCGTCAGCGGCAGCGCCTCGGCCAGCCGCACCGTGACGCGCTGACCGATCCCGATCTCCAGCCCCGTGTCGCTGCCGATCAGCATCTGGCGGTCGGGGTCGAAGTGGAAATATTCCTGCCCGATGGCGCGGATCGGCAGCAGCCCGTCGGCGCCGGTCTCGTCCAGCTTGACGAAGGCGCCGAACTTCTGGATGCCGCTGATCCGGCCGGTCATCTCGGACCCCACCCGCTCGGCCAAAAAGGCTGCCAGATAGCGGTCGGTCGTGTCGCGTTCGGCGGCCATGCTGCGCCGCTCAGTCTCGCTGATATGGGTCGCGGTCTCGGGCAGGCGCTCGATCTGATCCTCGGTCAGCCCGTCCTTGCCCCAGCCATGCGCGCTGATCAGCGCCCGATGCACCACCAGGTCGGCATAGCGCCGGATGGGCGAGGTGAAATGCGCATAGCTTTTCAGCGACAGGCCGAAATGGCCGTAATTCTCGGGGTGGTAATAGGCCTGGGTCATGGATCGCAGCGTGCTGATGTTGATCAGCTCATCGAAGTCGCTGCCATCGGCCTGGGCCAGCAGGCGGTTGAGGTGGCTGGTATGCAGCACCTGCCCCTTGGCCAGCGTGAAGCCCGAGGCCTGGGCCACCTCGCGCAGCGCCTCCATCTTGTCCAGGCTGGGTTCCTCGTGGACGCGGAACAGCAGCGGACGCTGGCGGCGGATCAGCTCCTCGGCGGCGGCCACGTTGGCCAGGACCATGAACTCCTCGATCAGGCGATGCGCGTCCAGACGCTCGCGGAAGGCCACGGCCTTGACGCGCCCCTCGGGGCTCAGTTCGATCCGGCGTTCGGGCAGGTCCAGCTCCAGCGGCTGGCGGCGCTCGCGCGCGGCCTTGAGCAGGCCATAGGCATGCCACAGCGGACGGATCACGTCGTCCATCAGCGGCTCGGTCTGCGCATCGGGCGCGCCGTCCGCGCCCGCCTGCGCCTGTTCATAGGCCAGGCTTGCGCGGCTGTTTATCATGCCGCGGTGAAAGCGGTGGGCGGTCTTGTTGCCCTGCGCGTCCAGACGCATCTCGACCGCGATGACGGGGCGGTCCACGCCCTCGTGCAGCGAACAGAGGTCGGCCGACAGCGCCTCGGGCAGCATCGGCACCACGCGGTCGGGGAAGTAGGTCGAATTGCCCCGCGTCCAGGCCTCGCGGTCCAGCGCGGAGCCGGGGCGGACGTAATGGGCCACATCGGCGATGGCGACCCAGATGGTCGCGCCGCCATCCTCCTCGACGAAGGCCGCGACCGCATCGTCATGGTCGCGCGCATCCGAGGGGTCGATGGTGACCAGCGGCAGGCGGCGCAGATCGTCGCGGCCCTTGAGGGGCGCAGGCGTGGCGGCCTCGGCCTCGTCGATGGCCTTCTGGGGGAATTCGTCGGGAATGCCGTGCTGATGGATGGCGATCAGGCTGACGGCGCGCGGCGCAGACGGGTCGCCCAAGCGTTCGATGATGCGCGCCTGCGGCAGGCCCATGCGGGCCTTGGGGCCGATCTGCTCGGCCTGGACCAGTTCGCCGTTGGCCGCGTCCAGCGTGGCGTCGGCGCGCACGCGCCATTCCTTGTCCTGGCCCTTGTCGATGGGCAGGATGCGGCCGCCTTCGCTGTCCTTGCGGAAGATGCCGGTGATACGGTTCGCCTGCGCGGTGATGCGGCGGATCAGGCGGGCCTGATACTGATGGTCCTCGCCCACCACCGGGATCAGCCGGCCCAGGAAGCGGTCGCCGCGCCCCAGAGCCGGGTCGGATTTCAGCGCCGCATAGAGGATGCGCGGCATCGGCCCGGTCCCCGACCATTCCAGCGGCCGCGCGAACAGGTCGCCCGACCCATCGGGGGGCAGCAGCTCCAGCACGGTGACCGGCGGCAGGGTCTCGGCGTCCAGGTAGTGGCGGCGGCGGCGTTCCAGCTGGCCCTCGGCCTCCAGCTCCTTCAGCAGGCGCTTCAGCTCGATCCGCGCGGCGCCCTTGATGCCGAAGGCCTTGGCGATGTCGCGCTTGGAATTGGCCGAAGGATGTTCGGCCAGCCATTCCAGGATCTGCGCCTTGCCGGGGATCTGGGTCATGCGATCACCCGCACCATGTCGCGATGCGGGATGCCCGCATCGTCATAGACCGGGCCCTCGGCGACGAAGCCCAGCTTTTCATAAAAGCCCATCGCATGGACCTGCGATCCCAGATGCGCCTCGCGCACACCGCGCGCGATCAGCGCGTCGATGGCAGCCTGCATCAGCCGGGCGCCCATGCCCGTGCCGCGCTGATCGGCCAGCACGCAGACGCGGCCGATCTTGCCGATCTCGCCCTTGATCAGCAGGCGCGCGGTGGCGACGGGGCGGCCCGCATCGTCGCGGGCCAGCAGGTGGATGGCGCCCGCGTCCAGGTCGTCCATCTCGTCGGCCTCGGGGACGGACTGCTCCTCGATGAAGACGGTGCGGCGCAGAGCGTGGCAGGCGGCCAGATCGGTCGTTTCCTCGATCGTCATGCAAAGAACCTTTCCAAGACGCGCTGATAGATCACCTTTAGCTGGCGGACCTGCTGGGCGGGGACGCGTTCGTCCACCTGATGCATGTGGGCCCCGACCAGGCCGAATTCCACCACCGGGCAGTGATCCTTGACGAAACGCGCGTCCGACGTGCCGCCCGAGGTCGACAGGACCGGCTGGCGGTTGGTCTCCTGCGTGACCACGCCGCGCACCAGATCGACGAAGGGGCCGGGCGCGGTCAGGAAGGCCTCGCCCGAGATATAGGCCGCGACATCCAGCGCCACGCCCGTCTCGGCCGTGATGCGCGCGGCATGGTCGGACAGGCAGCGGTGCAGTCCGTCTCCCGTATGCAGATCGTTGAAGCGGATGTTGACCACCGCCACCGCCTTTTCCGGGATCACGTTCGACGCGGGGTTGCCGCAGTCGATCGTGGTGATCTGCAGGCCCGAGGGGTCGAAATGATCCGTCCCCTGATCCAGCGGCTCGGCGGTCAGTTCGGCCAGATAGCGGGTCAGGGCGTGCAGCGGGTTCAGCGCCTTGTGCGGATAGGCGGCATGGCCCTGCTTGCCCCGCGCGGTGATGGTATAGGTCGCTGATCCGCGGCGGCCGATCTTCATCATCTCGCCCATGACCTCGGGGTTCGACGGCTCGCCCACGATGCAGGCCTCCATCCGCTCGCCGGTCTCGGCCATCCAGTCCAGCAGCGCGATGGTCCCGTCGCGGGAGGTGCCCTCCTCGTCGCCGGTGATGGTCAGGATCACCGCGCCATCGGGCGGGGTCTCGCGCACGAAGTCGATGGCCGCGCAGGCAAAGGCCGCCACGCCCGACTTCATGTCGGTCGCGCCGCGCCCCCAGATCACGTCATCGGCGTCCCAATGCCCCGAGAACGGCGGATGCGTCCAAGAGGCCAGGTCGCCCGGCGGCACCACGTCGGTATGGCCGTTGAAGCCGATGGCCCGCGCCCCCTTGGCGCCCCATCGCGCAAACAGGTTCGGCGTGCCCGCCCGGTCGACGCGGTGGCATTCGAAGCCCGCCTCCTCCAGCACCTCCTGCAGCAGGACCAGCGCGCCGCCCTCCTCGGGGGTGACCGAGGGGCAGCGGATCAGGCGGGCGGTCAGGTCGGCGGCGTCAGGCATCACAGGCTCCAGAGTTCGATTGCACGGCGGACCAGGTTCAGCCCGGTCAGGATCAGAAGGATCAGCGTCCAGCGGCGGAACTGCGCGACATCCAGGCGGTCCTGCAGCGCGAACCCCGCCATCATGCCCGCAAAGGCCGGCACGCAGAGCAGCGCCGACAAGGGCAGCGTCTGCGCATTCAGAAGCCCCGAGGCCAGATGCGCGACGAACAGCACCACCGCCCCGATCAGGAAGACCACGCCCTGGACGCGGACCTGCTCCTTTTTCTCGGTACCGATGGACAGCAGATAGACGATCAGCGGCGGCCCCCAGATGCCCGAGATGCCGCCGTAAAGCCCGCCGATGACGCCCGACCAGCCTTCGGCCCGCCGCCTGTGGCGCAGGTTCAGGACCAGCGGGCGGCCCGACAGCTGCCACAGGGCGAAGAGCGTGATCGGCACGCCCAGCAGGCCATACATGATCCATTGCGGCATGATCGCGGCAAAGCCCGCCGAGACGCAGATGAAGAGGCAGACCATCGTGATGTGCAGGCGGAACTTCCGCGCCGATTCCAGCGCGGGGCCGCGCCCGTCGCGCACCGCCTGCTGCACGTTGGTGAACAGTGTCGGCAGGATCATCGCGGGCAGCGCCACGGCGGCGGGCATGATCGAGCCGAAGGCCGACATCATGATCATGGGCATGGCAAAGCCCAGGGCCCCCTTCACGAATCCTGCAAAGGCGGTGATCCCGAAGGCCGCCAGGAATTGCCAGGGCTCCAGTCCGAACATGGCCGCACGCTAACCGCGCCCGCGGGAAAGGAAAAGGCCGGTTTCACGCGCGGATCGGGTGCGACAGATTAGGTCGAATATGATCCGCGCAGCGCAAAATTGTTGCGCTGCGAATGCGAAGGCGCTAGTCATGCTGCAACGCCGCGAAAGGATGACCTGGATGAAAGACCTTCAGCATTGCTCGGATGCCGTCCTGTCGGAACTGGACGCCCTGCAGGACCGCGCCACCACCGCGCTGCGCGACCGCGTCACGCAAGGCGGGCGCGTCGATCCGGCGCTTCTGGACCGGCATCAGCACGCGGCCCATGCGCTGTCCTGGCTGGCCACCTATGTGCTGTCGCTGCGGCAGCTGCAGGCCTGGGCGGCGCGGGTCGAGGGTCCGATGGAGGCGCTGATCGCGCAGATCGGCATGGCGGAATACCTGACCCAGATCCTGGGCGGCATCCCGATGAGCCAGACCGAATTCGCGCGCCTGTCCGATCTGGGCGTCACCTGGGAGCCGTCGGAGGAGGCGCGCACCCTGATGGCCGGTAACAGCCCAGAGGCGCGGGCCGAACTGGCCGCTCTGATCGCGCAAAACGCGGGTGCCGCGACCTTCGGCGCGTCGGGCCTGGACGAGGATCTGGAGATGATCCGCGACCAGTTCCGCCGTTGGACAGATGACAAAGTCGTGCCCCATGCCCATGGCTGGCACATGAGGGACGAGCTGATCCCGATGGAGATCATCGAGGAGCTGGCGGGTCTGGGTGTCTTCGGCCTGACCATCCCCGAGGAGTTCGGCGGTCTGGGCATGCCCAAGGCGGCGATGGTCGTCGTGTCCGAGGAGCTGTCGCGCGGCTATATCGGCGTGGGCAGCCTTGGCACGCGCAGCGAGATCGCAGCCGAGCTGATCCTCTGCGGCGGCACCGACGACCAGAAGGCGCAGTGGTTGCCGCGCCTGGCCAGCGGAGAGACCCTGCCCACCGCCGTCTTCACCGAACCCAATACCGGCAGCGATCTGGGGTCGCTGCGGACGCGGGCGGTGCGCGACGGCGACGATTGGATCGTGACCGGCAACAAGACCTGGATCACCCATGCCGCGCGCACCCATGTGATGACCCTGCTGGCGCGCACCGACCCCGAGACGACCGACTATCGCGGCCTGTCGATGTTCCTGGCCGAAAAGACGCCCGGGACGGATGCCGACCCCTTCCCCACCCCCGGCATGACCGGCGGCGAGATCGAGGTCCTGGGTTATCGCGGCATGAAGGAATACGAGCTGGGCTTCGACGGCTTCCGCGTGGCGGGTGCGAACCTGTTGGGCGGAGAGACGGGCCAGGGCTTCAAGCAGCTGATGCAGACCTTCGAATCGGCCCGCATCCAGACCGCCGCTCGCGCCATCGGGGTTGCGCAGAATGCGCTGGAGCTGGGGTTGCGCTATGCGCTGGACCGGCGACAGTTCGGCAAGCCCCTGGCGGAATTCCCGCGCGTGGCCGACAAACTGGTGATGATGGCTGTCGAAATCATGATCGCGCGGCAGCTGACTTATTTCAGCGCGTGGGAAAAAGATCACGGTCGGCGCTGCGATCTGGAGGCCGGGATGGCCAAGCTGCTGGGCGCGCGCGTCGCCTGGTCGGCGGCGGACAATGCGCTGCAGATCCACGGTGGCAACGGTTTTGCGCTGGAATACCCGATCAGCCGGGTGCTGTGCGACGCCCGAATCCTGAACATCTTCGAGGGCGCGGCCGAGATTCAGGCCCAGGTGATCGCGCGGCGACTTTTGGGTTGACGCACGCATGCACTGGATCGATCGGCGGAATGACGCTAGACCACGTCAGTTCCGCTTGACCGTGCCTTTAGGAGCCGCGCCCCATGTCCCTGTCGACCCGCCCCGTTCTTGCCCTTGCCGCCCTGGCCACGCTGGCCCTGTCCGCCTGTTCGGAACCCGCCGGCGATCCGATGGGGGGCATCCCGGCCAATGACTACGTGCTGGTCGGCATCGGCAACGGCACCGTGCCGCTGCGCAACATCACCCTGACCACCCGCCCCGAGGGCGTGTCGGGCCGCGGCCCCTGCAACGGCTATGCCGCCAAGAACACCGTGCCCCTGCCCGCCGTGGCCTTCGAGCCGCTGCAGACCACCGGCGTCACGGGCTGCGCCGACGAGGCGGTGGAACAGCGCTTCTTCCAGGCGCTGCAGCAGGCGACCTCGATGGAGTATTACGGCGGCGTCCTGCGCATCAAGGGCCCGACCTGGCTGATCTTCGAAAGCGGCCGCCCGGCCGAGCAGGCCACCGACGCGCTGTCGGCCGCGCGCGGCAACCAGTAAGGCCTTAGGCCCGCAGCAGGCGGCGCATCAGCCGCCCGCGCGCCGCCGGCAGGGGCCGCCCGACCAGATCGGGCGCCAGCCGGTGTTCCAGGAAATGCCCTGTGATGGCCAGCCCCAGGGCCAGGCCGTCACCCTGGGCCGTGCCCCCCATCAGCGCCGGCAGCGGCAGCAGCCGGTCCGCCCATTCCCCCGCCCCCGCCCGGCTGACCGCGCGCCCGCTGCGCGGGCTGACGAAGGCCAGATCGACGGTATCGCCGGTGACCGCGCAGGCGCCCAGGTCCAGGCCGTAACCCATCTCCTCCAGCAGCAGCATCTCCCAGGCCAGATAGGCGGCGGACCAGTCGCCCCCGGCCTCGATCCGGTCCAGCAGGTCCTCGGTCCGCAGGGTCAGCTGCGGGTGCGGGTCGCGTTCGGGCAGCGCGAAGACCAGCAGCGCGCAGACCGCGTTCAGCGCCGCCAGCCCCGCCGCGTCGGCCATCAGTCCGCTGCGCAGCCGCAAGGGTTCGGCGGTGAAGCTGCCCAGCTGGTCGGCCTGCCGCGCCCGCCAGCGCAGGTCCAGATGCGCGCCGGGTTGCAGCATCGCCGCGCGACGCGACGAGGCGCCGCCGGGCACCACGCCGGAATGGCGGCCATGCTCGACGGTCAGCACGTCGATGATCAGCGCGGTCTCTCCGTGCGGGCGCCGTGCGAGGACGGTGCCCGGTGCCTGCCATTCCACGATCAGACCCCGTCGGGCAGGACCAGCGCGCCGTCGCCGGACAGGGGCCAGAACGGGTTGCAGGCGATCTCCCAGACATGCCCGTCCGGGTCGGCCAGATAGCCGGAATAGCCACCCCAGAAGACCGCCTCGGGGCGCTTCAGCGCGCGGGCACCCGCCGCCAGGGCCGCGTCAAAGACCGCATCGACCTCATCGCGGTCGGTGCAGTTCTGCGCCAGGGTGACGGCGCCGCTGCCGGGGGGCAGCGTCTCGCGGCCCTGGTCATGGGCCAGATCGGCCAGCGGAAACAGCGCCAGCGCTGAGCCGTTCATCTGATAGAACAGGATGCCCGGCTGCGACTGCGGATGCGGCAGCCAGCCCCAGGCCGCATAGAAGCGCTGCGCCCGCGCCAGGTCGGCGACGCCGAGCGTGATCAGCGTCACGCGCTGTCGGGGCAGGGTCCGGGGCGGTGTCGGGGCCATGGGCGATCCTTTCCGGTCAGGCTGACATGGCGGCGGCGGTCGGGCAAGCCCGCTATTGCGCGCGCCCGGCCGCCAGGTCGCGCCGGTCGCGCCGCCGCCGTCCGGCCTGGCGCAGCAGGGTCGCGGTATAGATCGCCAGCGCCGCCCAGATCATCGGGAAGGCCACCAGCCGCGCCCCGTCGAAGGGCTCTCCGAAGATCAGCACGGCGCAAAGGAAGATCATCGTCGGCGCGATGTATTGCAGGATGCCGATGGTCGACAGGCGGATCAGCTTGGCCCCGTTGGCATAGAACAGCAGCGGGATCGCGGTGATCGGTCCGCAGCCCAGCAGCAGCAGCGCCTGTCCCCAGCCCGCCGACAGGAAATGCGCCTGCCCCGCCGCGGCCTGCCAGATCAGGAAGGCCGCCGCGAAGGGCGTCAGCAGCAGCACCTCCAGCGTGAAGCCCTGGTTGGGACCAAGCGGCAGGCTCTTCTTGCAATAGGCATAGATACCCCAGGACAGCGTCAGCCCGATGGCCACCACGGGCAGCCGCCCGGCCTGCACCGTCAGCAGCACGACCGCCGCCGCCGCCAGCGCGATGGCCGCCCATTGCCCGCGCGTCAGCCGCTCCTTCAGCAGGGTCGCGCCCAGGAACACGCTGAACAGCGGGTTGATGTAATAGCCCAACGCCGCCTCCAGCGCCTGATCGTTGGCGATGGCCCAGACATAGATCAGCCAGTTGACCGAGATCAGCACCGCCGTCAGCGCCGCCATGGCCAAGAGCCGCGGCTGGCGCAGCGCCTGTCCCACGTCGCCCGCGCGCCCCTGCCACAGCAGCACCGCCGCCGCGATGGGCAGCGACCACAGGATGCGATGCGCGATGATCTCGGCCGCGGGCAGATGGGCCAGCGCCTTCATGTAGATGGGCAGGAACCCCCACAGCAGATAGGCTGTGACGGCATAGGCCAGGCCCTTGGGCGAATCGGTCTGCGGGATGCTCATGCCCGGATGCATATGCTGCAACGCGCGACCCCGCCAGAGGTCAGACAAGCCCGTCCTGATCCAGAAGCGTGCGCCCGTCGCGGGATTCGATCTCCAGCACCCAGAGGTCCGGGTCGCGGGCGCGCTGGCGGGCGATGGCGGCGTCGATCTCGGCTTCGGGGCCGGTCTGGACCGCGACCCAGGGGCGGGTGTCGCTGTCCATGTCCCATTCGCGCATCCACAGCGCGGCGCTGCCGTCCAGATGCGCGCATTTCACCGCGATGGCGCCCGCCGTGTCGTCGCCCCGCGCCGTCACATAGGCGGGGATGGCGGCCTGGGCCAGCCGCGCCCGATAGGCTGCGACCCAGAGGGACGCGGCCAGCCGCGCCTCAGCCATCGCCGTCGCGGAAGTTCAGGCCGATCTCGTCATAGCGTTCGGCCTCGTTCTCCCAGTTCTCGCGGACGCGGACCTGCAGGAACAGGTGGACGCGGCGGCCCATGAAGCCCTCCAGCTCGACCCGCGCGGCCTGGCCCACGGCCTTGATCGTCTCGCCGCCGCGGCCCAGCACGATGCCCTTGTGGCCGGGCCGGGCGACATAGACGACCTGCTCGACCCGCGCGCTGCCGTCGTCCTTCTCCTCCCAGGCCTCGGTCTCAACCGTCAGCTTATAGGGGATCTCCTCATGCAGGCGCAGGGTCAGCTTCTCTCGGGTGATCTCGGCCGCGATCATGCGCATGGGCAGGTCGGCGATCTGATCCTCAGGGTACAGCCACGGCCCCTTGGGCAGGCTGCGGGCGAGCCAGTCGCGCAGCTGCTGGCAGCCGTGCCCGCGCATGGCCGAGATCATGAAGGTCTCGCGGAAGGGATAGGCCTCGTTCAACCGCTTGGAGAGCGCCAGCAGGGCCTCGGCCTTGACGCGGTCGATCTTGTTGATGACCAGGGCCACGGGCGTCCCCTGCCCCAGGTTCGCCAGCTGCTCCAGGATGGCCTGCGCGCCGTCGGTCAGCCCGCGATGCGCCTCGATCAGGACCAGCACAACATCCGCATCCGACGCCCCGCCCCAGGCCGCCGCGACCATGCTGCGGTCCAGGCGGCGGCGCGGGCGGAAGATGCCCGGCGTGTCGACGAAGACGATCTGCGCGGGGCCGTGCATGGCGATGCCGCGGATGCGGGCGCGGGTCGTCTGGACCTTGTGGGTCACGATGCTGACCTTGGCGCCGACCATCTGGTTCAGCAGCGTGGACTTGCCCGCGTTCGGCTCTCCGATCAGGGCGACGAAGCCCGCGCGGGTGGGCTGATCGGGGGTGGCGTGGTCGGGGGTGGTTTCGTCGGTCATGTCGGGTTCTCCAACCGGTCCAGCAGCGCTGCGGCGGCGGCCTGTTCGATGCTGCGCTTGGTGCCCGTGCCGCGGGCCTGCGCGTGGCGGCCATCCTCCAGCCGGACGGTGATCAGGAAGACCGGCGCATGGTCGGGGCCGCTGCGGTCGGTCTGTTCATAGACGGGGGGCGGCATGCCCTGGGCCTGGGCCCATTCCTGCAGCGCGGTCTTGGCGTCGCGGCTGTCCTCGGCCACGCGCTCCAGGCGCGGGCCCCAGTGGCGCAGCACGATCCGGCGCGCGGCGTCGAACCCCGCATCCAGATAGACGGCGGCCAGCACGGCCTCCATCGCATCGGCCAGAAGCGCCTCCTTGCGGCGCCCGCCCGACAGCATCTCGGACCGGCCCAGCTTCAGCACCTCGCCCAAAGACAGCTCGCGCGCGACGGCGGCGCAGGTCTCTCCGCGCACCAGCGCGTTGTAGCGGGGCGCCAGCTGGCCCTCGCTGGCGGCGGTGTCGGCGGAAAACAGCGCCTCGGCCATGACCAGCCCCAGGACGCGGTCGCCCAGGAACTCCAGCCGCTGGTTGTCGGGCCGCGTCGCGCTGGCGATCGAGCCATGCGTCAGCGCGCGGATCAGCAGTTCGGGCCGCGCGAACTCATGCCCCAGACGGGCCATGAAGGCCCGGATGTCGGCCGAGGGCGTCACTCCACCGCCTTGAAGAAGCGGTCGGACCGCCAGGTCCAGAAGTAGAGCAGCGACCGCCCCGCGGAGGAGAACATGATCCGGTCGGCGCGCCCGATCAGGTATTCGGCCGGCACGAAGCCCAGGCCGCCGATCTCGGCGGAGAAGCGGCTGTCCTCGGAATTGTCGCGGTTGTCGCCCATGAAGAAGTACTGGCCCTCGGGGACGGTAAAGGTCGGCGTGTCGTCGGCCACCCAGCCATCGACGATGTTCAGGATGGAATGGCTGCGCCCGCCGGGCAGGGTCTCGGTCAGCCGCTCGCTGATGCAGTCGCCGCCGGGGGCGACCGGGTCGTTCACGCAGCGCGGGATCAGGCCCTGCGGGCCCTGCTGCTCCTTGACCTCGATGAACTCTCCGGCGGGGGCGACCTGCACCGGCTCTCCGTTGATCCACAGGCGGCCGCCGCGCATCTGCACCGTGTCGCCCGGCAGGCCGATCACCCGCTTGATGAAATCGACGTTGCGGGTGGGGTGGCGGAACACGGCCACGTCGCCGCGTTCGGGCGCACGCTCCAGGATGCGGCCGCTGATCGGGCACATCGAGAAGGGGCAGCTATGCGCGGAATAGCCGTAGGCCATCTTGTTCACGAACAGGAAGTCGCCGATCAGCAGCGTGTCCTTCATGCTGCCCGAGGGGATCCAGAAGGGCTGGAAGAACAGCGTGCGGAAGATGCCCGCGATCACCAGCGCCCAGAAGATCGTCTTGACGGTCTCCCAGATGCCGTCCTTTTTCTCGGGCGCTGCCGTTGCCATTCCGCGTGGTCCTTTTTGTCCGGGGGCCGCGCCCCTGCATCCGGGCGTTCATGGGCCGGGGATCGGGCAAAAGTCAAGCAGGCGCAGGGCCGGGACGGGCCTCGATCACCACGAAGGCCTGCGCCCAGGGGTGGTCGTCGGTCAGCGTGACATGCACGATGGCGTGATGGCCCGCAGGCGTCATCGCGGCCAGCCGGTCGGCGGCCCATCCGGTCAGCGCCATGACCGGCTGACCGGACGCGAGGTTCGTCAACGCCATGTCGCGCCAGCTGATCCCCATGGCCAAGCCGGTGCCAAGCGCCTTGGAGCAGGCCTCCTTGGCGGCCCACCGCTTGGCCAGCGTGCCCGCCTCGTCGGCGCGGCGCGCGGCGCGGGCCAGTTCCGTGTCGGTGAAGACGCGGGTGCGGAACCGGTCGCCGAAGCGGTCCAGCGTGCCTTGGATGCGGTCGATATTGGCCAGGTCCGTGCCGATGCCCAGGATCATGGGCGCGCGGCATCCATGCGGGCGCGCATCTCTCGGATCGCGCCGTCCAGACCGAGGAACACCGATTCCGAGATCAGGAAATGCCCGATGTTCAGCTCGGCGATCTGGGGGATGGCGGCGATGGGGCCGACCGTGTCGAAGGTCAGCCCGTGGCCCGCATGGACCTCCAGCCCCAGGTCGGCGGCCAGCGCCGCCCCCTCGCGCAAAGCGGCCAGTTCGGCGTCGCGCTCGGCGTGGCGGCCCTCGGTGTCCAGGTCGCAATAGGCGCCGGTATGCAGCTCGACCACCGCCGCGCCGATGCGGGCGGCGGCGCGAATCTGGGCCGCTTCATGGCCGATGAACAGCGACACCCGGCAGCCCGCCTCGCGCAGCGGCGCGATATAGGCGGCCAGCATCGCCTCGTTGCCCGCCACGTCCAGCCCGCCCTCGGTCGTGCGCTCCTCGCGCTTTTCGGGGACGATGCAGACCGCATGGGGGCGGTGGCGCAGGGCGATGGTCTGCATCTCCGCCGTGGCGGCCATCTCGAAGTTCAGCGGCCGGGTCAGGCGGGCCATCAGCGCGTCGATGTCGGCGTCGCCGATATGGCGGCGATCCTCGCGCAGATGCGCGGTGATGCCGTCCGCGCCCGCGGCCTCGGCCATCAGGGCGGCGCGCAGCGGGTCGGGCCAGGGCGTGCCGCGGGCGTTGCGGATGGTCGCGACGTGGTCGATGTTGACGCCAAGGCGCAGCATGGGGTCCTCCGGACTGGGTTGGGGCGCAGTCTAGACCCGTGCCGGGGCGGATGCCAGTTCGGTCGCGACCGCCCACCACCCGTTGCGCGCAAGGGCCGCAGCCGAGGCATGGGCGGATGCCGCGTCACCATGGATGCCGAAGCAGGTCGCCCCCGACCCCGACATCCGCGCCAGCCGCGCCCCCGTGGCCGACAACGCCGCCAGCACCTCGGCGATGACCGGAGCGGTGGCGATGGCGGGCGCCTCGAGGTCGTTGCGGACCGTCCGCAGCCAGCCGATCAGCGCCTCCGCGTCGCGAAAGGCCGGGATCGCCGGCAAGCCCGGATTGTCGCGCCGCGACAGCGCGGCAAAGATCGCGGGGGTCGGCACCGCGACGCGCGGATTGGCCAGCACCAGATGCAGCGCGGGCAGGTCCGGCAGCGGGGTCACGATCTCTCCAATGCCCTGCATCCGCGCGGGGCGGCTGGCCAGGCAGACCGGCACGTCGGCGCCAAGCCGCTCAGACCGGTCGGGCAGCGGATGGCCCATCCGCGCCAGCCCGCGCAGCACCGCCGCCGCATCCGCCGAGCCGCCGCCGATGCCCGAGGCGACCGGCAGCGCCTTGGTCAGCCGGATCGCCGCCTGCCCGCCCGCCAGCCGCGCCGCGCGCAGGCAGAGATTGTCGTCCCCGACCTCCAGCCCCGCGGCGAAGGGGCCGTCGATGCGCAGCGACAGGGGGCCGGGCGACAGCGTGACCGTATCGCCGACCGAGGCGAAGCAGACCAGCGAATCCAGCAGGTGATAGCCGTCGGCGCGGCGCCCGGTGACATGCAGCGCCAGGTTCAGCTTGGCCGGAGCCGCCTCGATGATCATTCGGCCGCGTCGGCCTCGGTCTGCGGGGATTGGGTGGGGTGGCTGGCCACGGGGCCGTCCTCCTCGGCCATCACCGCGTTCAGCCCGCGCTCCAGCTTGTCGCGGATGCGGTCGGCATCGACCTCGCCGCTGTCGCCGGGTTCCAGCGACAGGGCGCGCTGCCACTGGATCTGCGCCTCGCGGTGGCGGCCGACCATCCAGTAGATGTCGCCCAGATGGTCGTTGACCAGCGGGTCCGACGCCATCGTGGCGATCGACTGCTCCATCGGCGCCACGGCCTCCTGATAGCGGCCGAGCCGGAAATAGGCCCAGGCCAGGCTGTCCAGGATATAGCCGTCGCCGGGCGACAGCTTGACCGCCTTCTGGATCATCTCCAGCGCACGGTCCAGGTTCTCGCCCCGGTCGATCCAGGAATAACCCAGATAGTTCAGCAGGCTGGCCTGATCGGGCCGGATCTCCAGCGCGGCCAGCAGGTCGGCCTCGGCCCGGTCGAACTGGCCCGCGCGCTCCAGCGCGATGCCGCGGGCGTAGAGCGGGAACCAGCGCAGGTCCGCGGGCGCGTCGGCCAGCAGCTCCAGCGCCTTGTCATAGCTGGGCACGGACTGGGCGAACTTCTCCTGCTGGCGCAGCACGTCGCCCAGGGCGATCCAGGATTGCGGCAGGTTCGGATAGGCCGCGGTCAGCGCCAGCGCGGCCTTTTCGGCCTCGTCGGGTCGGCCCGCACGCGACAGGGCGTCGATGCGCGACAGCTCGGCCTGGGGGCGCATCTCGCCCATGCCGCGCACGGCGTCGAACTCGGCCTCGGCCAGGTCGAACTGCTGGCGCTCCTGCAGAAGCTGCGCCGCCATCAGCCGCGCCTCGGCGTTCTGCGGAGAGATCCAGGCGGCCAGGCGCGCATGGATCAGCGCCAGGGGCTCGGGGTCGGGGCTGCTGGCCAGGGCCGAGGCGAAGGACAACAGCAGATGCGCGATCCCGTCGCCCGGCCCGGCGATCACGTCGAAGGGCAGCACCTGCCCGTCGCGCAGCGCGTCGCGCATGGCCAGCAGCTGCGGCTCGGCCTCCAGTCCCTCGATCTGGTCCAGGATCGCCAGCGCCTCGTCGCCGCGGCCCAGCTGCGACAGGATCTGCACGCGCGCGGTCAGGCCCAGCACATGGCCGCCCGCCTCGGACTGGCCGATCAGGGTCTCGGCGGATTCGTAATCGCCCGCCAGCGCGCGGGCCAGCGCCAGGTGATAGTTCACGATGGGCGCCAGGCTTTCCGTCGCGGCCAGCGCCTCGAAGGCGGCCATGGCCTCGGTCGCGCGGCCCGCGCCCAGAAGCGCCCAGGCCCGGATCGTGCCGTCCATCAGGTCCTGCTCGGTCGGGATATCGCCTTCGGGGCGCGCGTCGATCAGGTCGATCACCCCCTGCCAATCGCCGGCCCGCACCAGCTGCGCCCGGCGCAGCAGGCCCGCCAGCTCGGTCGGGCGGTCCTCCTGGAACAGCCGCTCCGCCAGAAGCGCCGCGCGCTCGACCTCCCCGGCCGAGGCCAGCGCCACCAGCGCGCTGTCCACCAGATAGACGTCCTGCGGATCGCGGGACGAGGCCTCGCTGAAATAGCGGGCGGCGGCGCGGAAGTCGTTCTCGACCGTCGCCATGCGCGCGGCCAGATAGGGTCCGGCCAGGCCGCGGATCGGCGCGGGCTGGGGGGCGTCCTGCGCCAGCGCCGGCAGACCGGCGGCCGACAGGGCGGCCAGCAGCGCCAGCGTCAGCAGGGCGGGGCGGGGTCGGGTCTGGGTCACGGGCGGCACTTCCGGGTTCACATTCGCGTTGCCCGCAAGCCTAGCGGCCCGATGCCGGGCAGGCAACGCCCCCGCCCGGCGGATACATCACATGTTCGGGTAATTCGGCCCGTCGCCGCCCTGGGGCGTGGTCCAGACGATGTTCTGGCTGGGGTCCTTGATGTCGCAGGTCTTGCAGTGGACGCAGTTCTGGAAGTTGATGACGAAGCGCGGACCCGCCGCATCCTCGACCACCTCATAGACGCCGGCCGGGCAGTAGCGCTGCGCGGGTTCGGCATATTCCGGCAGGTTGACCGCGATGGGCACCGACGGGTCGCGCAGCTTAAGGTGGCAGGGCTGGCTCTCCTCGTGGTTGGTGAAGGAGAACGCGACATTGGTCAGCCGGTCGAAGGACAGCTTGCCGTCCGGGCGCGGATAGTCGATCGGCTTGTGGTCGCGCGCCTTGCCGGTGGCGGCGGCGTCGGACTTGCCGTGCTTCCAGGTGCCAAGCGGGTTCCAGCCGGTCAGGTTGGCGGTCCACATGTCCACCGCGCCCAGCATCAGGCTGGCCGAGAGACCCATGCGCGACCAGATCGGCTTGACGTTGCGGACCTTCTTCAGGTCCTGGCCGATGGTGCCGCCGCGCACCGCCGTGTCGTAGTCGCTCAGCCGGTCGCCCGCGCGGCCTGCCGCGATGGCGGCAGCGGCAGCATTCGCGGCCTCGATGCCCGAATGCATGGCGTTGTGGTTGCCCTTGATGCGCGGCACGTTGACCATGCCCGCCGAACAGCCCAGCAGCACGCCGCCGTCGAAGGACAACTGCGGCAGCGACTGCCAGCCGCCCTCGCTGATGGCGCGGGCGCCATAGGCCACGCGCTTGCCCCCCTCCAGCAGCTCGGCCACCATCGGATGGTGCTTGAAGCGCTGGAACTCCATGTAGGGATACAGATGCGGGTTCTCGTAGTTCAGGTGGACGACGAAGCCGACCAGGACCTGGTTGTTCTCAAGGTGATAGATGAAGCTACCGCCGCCCGCGTTCCTGCCCAGGGGCCAGCCCATCGTGTGCACGACGCGGCCCTTGTGGAACTTCTCGGGGGCGACCTCCCAGATCTCCTTCATGCCCAGGCCGAACTTCTGCGGGTCGTGGCCCTTGGACAGGTCCAGCCGGGCCATGATCTCCTTGGCCAGCGATCCGCGCACGCCCTCGGCGATGAAGACGTACTTGCCCAGTAGCTCCATGCCCGGCTCATAGCCGTCGCCGATGCTGCCGTCGGGGTTGCGGCCGAACTCGCCCGCGACGACCCCCGCGACGCGGCTGCCGTCCCACACGACCTGGCTGGCGGCCATGCCGGGAAAGATCTCGACGCCCAGGGCCTCGGCCTGTTCGGCCATCCAGCGGCAGACATTGCCCATGCTGACGATGTAGTTGCCGTGGTTCGACATCAGCGGCGGCATGGGCCAGTTCGGCACGCGCACCTGCCCCGCCTCGCCCAGCACATAGAAGTTGTCGTCGGTGACGGGCGTGTTCAGCGGCGCGCCCTTCTCGGCCCAATCGGGGATCAGGCGGGTCAGGCCCGACGGGTCCAGGACCGCGCCCGACAGGATATGCGCGCCGACCTCGGACCCCTTCTCCAGCACGACGACCGACAGGTCGGGATCGATCTGCTTCAGACGGATCGCCGCGGACAGGCCCGCAGGCCCCGCGCCCACGATGACCACATCGTATTCCATCGATTCGCGGGCGATCTGGGTCTCATCGGTCATGTGCTGCGGCCCCCTCCGTGGCAAACTGGCTGTCCGACAGATAGCGGCCCCGCCCCGCCGGGGCAATCGTGACGCGGCGAAGAAACGCAGCGCCCGCCTGCGGCGCCGGGCGCGCGCGCAATCCCGCCCGGCCGCGCGCGATCGTGCCATCCCGTCTTGCATTGCCGGCCGTTTTGGTGACCATGGGTCCCGATCAGCCCCGCGCCCCTGCCATTCCGCAATGGCAGGGGCGTTGGTTTGGCTGCTGACGCACGAACCCACCCCGGAAGGACCAGGGCAGCGATGGAAAAGATACCGATGACCCCCACCGGCGCGCAGGCGCTGGAACGCGAACTGGGCGAGCTGAAGTCCAAGGAGCGGCCCGCCATCATCCGCGCCATCGCCGAGGCGCGCGAGCATGGCGACCTGTCCGAGAACGCCGAGTATCACGCCGCGCGCGAGAAGCAGGGCTTCATCGAGGGCCGCA
Source organism: Paracoccus sp. NIOT.M2S5SZ12 (assembly GCF_057748165.1). Lineage (NCBI taxonomy): Bacteria > Pseudomonadati > Pseudomonadota > Alphaproteobacteria > Rhodobacterales > Paracoccaceae > Paracoccus > Paracoccus sp. NIOT.M2S5SZ12. The sequence continues at coordinate 131,732 of NZ_JBYLFR010000001.1, read as the reverse complement.
TCAAGGAGCTGGAGAGCCTTCTGTCGCGCGCCGAGGTCATCGACCCGTCCAAGCTGTCGGGCAGCGTCAAGTTCGGCGCCCGCGTCACGCTGATCGACGAGGACACCGAGGAGAAGCGCGTCTATCAGATCGTGGGCGAGGCCGAGGCCGATATCGAGCGCGGGCTGCTGAACATCCGCTCTCCTCTAGCGCGCGCGCTGATCGGCAAGGACGAGGGCGACAGCGTCGAGGTCACCACCCCCGGCGGCCAGCGCAGCTACGAGATCGTCGAGATCCGGTACGGATGATCCCATGTCGCTGATCGCACGCATCGCCAGCCTCTCGAACCGCGACCGCATCACCACGATCGGCATGACGCTGACCGGGATCTGGCTGTTCCTGGTCGCCCTGTTCTGGGTGCTGGGCCCGTCGGACGCCGCATCCGGGGCGGGCGGGGTGTCGCGGCTGGTCTCGATCATGGGGACGGTGCTGCCGGTGGCGCTGGTCTGGCTGGGCGTGTCGCTGGCGCGCCAGCTGGCCCAGCTGCGCGCCGAGGCGGAGGAGCTGCGCGCGCATCTGGCGAATCTGCGCGGCGATGCCCCCGAACCGCGCCCCGCGCCCGCCGAACGGCCCCGGACCGAGGCGCGCGCCGCCATGCCCGCGCCCCCGCCCGCGCGCCCGCAGCCCGCGGCGCAGCCGGTCGAGATCCGCGACGCCGCCCTGCCCGACGCCGGCCCCGGCGTCGATGCCGGCACGCTGATCCGGGCGCTGAACTTTCCCGACGGTCCCGACGATGTCGAAGCGATCGACGCGCTGCGCCACGCGCTGCAGGACCCGGCCAACAGCCGCGTGCTGCGCGCCGCGCAGGATGTCGTGACGCTGATGGCCGGGCGCGACGTCTATATGGACGACCTGCCGCCCGACCCGGCGCGACCCGATGTCTGGCGCCGCTTCGCGGATGGCGCGCGGGGCAGCGCGGTGGGCGCCTTGGGCTGCATCCACAGCCCCGAGGCCCTGGAGGTCGCGGCACGGATGCTGCAGGAGGACGAGATCTTCCGCGACACGGCGCAGCATTTCCTGCGCCATTTCGACGGGCTGGCGGCGCGGTTGGTGCCGCAGCTGGACGACCTGCAGATCGCCGTGCTGGCCGACAGCCGTTCGGCGCGGGCCTTCATGCTGCTGGGCCGCGTGTCGGGGGTCTTCGGCTAGGCCGCCCGATGCAGCAGATGGACCTGCCCCCACCAGGGCAGGCCATAGCGCCCCCGCCCCTCATGGGCAAAGCCCACCGCCTCGTAGAAGGCCAGCGCGTCGCGGTTCCGGGCGCGGACCTCGGCCCTCAGGCCGGGGCGGCCCGCGGCCTCCGCGATCGACCCGCCCGCCGCGACCAGCGCCCGGCCCGTGCCGCCGCGCCGTCGCGCCACGGCCAGACCGTCGATCACCAGATCCGCCGTCGCGGGCGCCGCGCGGAACAGCCAGCCGGGCCAGCGCCCCGCCCCCTGGGCAAAGCCGCCGGTCGCGTCGCGCAGCCCCATGACCCCCTGCACCGTGCCCCGGCCGTCCACCGCGACGACCCCATGCGCCGCCGAGACCCGGCCCGGCCAGCCGCCATGCCCGAAATGCGCCCGCCACAGCGCCGCCGCGGCCGGCAGATGCGCCGGGGGAATGGGGTGCAGGATCTGCATCGGGCGGCCTTGTCTTGACTTGCGCGGCGTGCAAGCAAGGTGCCGCGAAACGCAGGAAGACGAAAGCGCCATGTCCCCCGCCCCCGAACCCCGCCCCTCGGCCCGGCGGATCGCCGCCGACGAGGCCGCCGCGCGCGCCCTGGCGCGCAGCCCGCGTGCCGCCTTTCGCCATGGCATGGTGCAGTCGCTGCCCTTCCTGGTGGTGATCGTGCCCTTCGCGGTGCTGTTCGGGGTGGTCGCGACCGAGGCGGGGCTGAACCTGGCGCAGGTCATGGGCTTCTCGGTCCTGGTGCTGGCGGGCGCGTCGCAGTTCACGGCCGTGCAGCTTCTGTCGGACCACGCCCCGGCGATCATCGTGATCCTGTCGGGCCTGGCGGTGAACCTGCGCATGGCAATGTATTCGGCCTCGCTGCTGCCCTGGCTGCGCGACGCCGCGCCGCGCCACAAGGCCTGGGTCGCCTATACGCTGATCGATCAGAGCTATGCCCTGTCGATCCAGCATTACGAACAGCATCCGCGCCTGTCGGTGGCGCAGCGGCTGGCCTATTTCGGCGGCACGGCGGTGGTGCTGTGCCTGCCCTGGATGGTGGCGACCTGGGCGGGGGCCACGGTCGGGCAGGCCATCCCGGAGGAGATCGCGCTGGACTTCGCCATGCCGATCACCTTCCTGGCCATGATCGCGCCCATGCTGCGCACGCCCGCGCATCTGGCCGCCTGCTTCGTGGCCATCGCGGCGGCGCTGCTGCTGGCCGGGCTGCCCTCGGGGCTGGGCCTGCTGATCGCGGCGCCGCTCGGCATGGCGACCGGCGCCCTAGTCGAATGGCGCAGCGAGACACGGGAGGCGCGCGATGCCCGCATCGGCCACTGAGATCTGGACCGTCATCCTGGTGCTGGGAATCGGCACCTACCTGATCCGCTGGTCCTTCCTGGGTGCCCTGGGCAGCCGGGACCTGCCGGGATGGGTCATGCGGATGCTGCGCTATACGCCCGTCGCGGTGCTGCCTGCGCTGGTCGCGCCGCTGGTCGTCTGGCCCGAGGCCACCGGCGGCAGCGCCGATCCGGCGCGGATGGCCGCCGCCGCCGCGACCGTCGCGGTGGGGGTGCTGACGCGCAACGTCATGCTGGCCATCCTGGCGGGCGGCGGCACGCTGGCCGCCTTGCTCTATCTTCTGTAGCCGCCGATCGTGCCGTCCTTCTGGCGCAGCAGCACGTCGTGGTTGTTGGCCGGATCGCCGTCATAGTGACGCTTGGAGATCACGCCGGGCTGGCGCAGGAACCATGCCCGCAGCTTCAGCGGAGAGAAGCCCCGCGGCACCGACTGGAACCCCGGCACGCCGGACAGGACGTTGCCCGATTCGATGGCGCAGAAGCTCTTGTTGGCGGGGCCGTTCGCCTCGGCGCGGCGGATCGCCAGATCGGCCACCTCGCGCGGCACCAGGATCGTGTCCTCGGCCACCCAGTAGGTCTCGCGCGCGTGATAGTCGATGTAGAAGTTCTTGAAGTTGTCAGTGATCCCGTAGAGCACGTCGCGCCGCTCGGGGATGTTGGGGTGGTTCCAGCTGCCGGCGGGGTCGTAGATGACGCGCTGGCTGCCGTTGAACATCAGGGCGGAATGGCCGCCCTCGCCGCGCGGGATGCCGATCACCGTGAACAGCGTGATCGACGGGGGCTCCGAGGAGACGAAGCGCGCGGCGCGCACCCGCTCGTCGCTGGCCCAGATGTTGTCGGCCCCGCAGGCCGCCAGGACGACCGGCAGGCCGGCCGCCAGAAAGACGCGTCGCTTCATCGCCCCTGCCCGTCCGCTCATGCGTTCGTCAGGGCCATGAACACCAGCACCGCCAGCGACAGGCCGATGACCCAGGTGGAGGCGCGGATGAAGCCGGCAAAGGTCTTCTTGTGCTCGGACACGTCCATCGTGCCCTGGGTGGCTTCGGGTTTGTTGTCGTAATCGGCCATGGCGTCCCCCTTCAATGCTGTCGGTCCTGCGATAGCGGATTGCGCGGGACCTGTCACGCCCCCCACAGCACCGCCCCTTCGGTTTCGCCCACGGGCCGCACCAGGCCCGCGCGGTGCAGATGGTTTACATGGGCCACCGCCTCGACCAGGGCCAGGCCGAACTCGCCCTCGCCGATGCGGCGGCGATAGAGGATGTCGAAACAGCCCACCGCCGTGCGCGGCGCGGCGCGCAGCGCCTCGGCCAGACGCTCCAGCCCGGCGCGGTGGTTCTGGATCAGCTGCTCCAGCCGGAAGGGCAGCCCGGTGAAGGGCAGCTTGTGGCCCGGCAGGACCAGCTGTTCCGCGCGCGCCAGCCCCGCCAGCCGGGTGCAGCTCTCCAGCCACTCGCCCACCGGATCGGCCTCGGGCTCGGTCGGATAGACCCCCAGGTTCGGAGAGATCGACGGCAGCAGCTGGTCGCCGCCGATGACCAGATCGCAGTCCTGCGACCACAGGGTGAGGTGGCAGGGCGCGTGGCCATGCCCCATCGCGACCCGCCAGCGCCGCCCGCCAAAGGCCACGGCATCGCCCTCGGCCAGCCGGGTGAAGCCCTGGGGCAGCGGATGGACCACGTCGGCAAAGTTGAACGGCCGCTCCTCCGCCCGGCGCGCCAGCAGGTCCGCGGGCATGCCCGCCCGCCGCCAGAAGGCCAGCGCCTGCGGCGTGGCCTGCGCCTGTTCGTCCAGGACCAGCATCCGCGCCGTCAGCCAGGCGGTCCGGCTGATCCACAGATCGGCGCCGCCCTGCATGAACCAGCCCGCCAGCCCGACATGGTCGGGATGGTGATGCGTGACGATGACCCGCACCACCGGCCGCCCCTGCAGCGGCCCGGCCAGCAGCCGCTCCCACAGGGCGCGGCCGCGGCCAGTGTCAAAGCCGGTATCGACGATGGTCCAGCCTTCCGGGTCGTCGAAGGCATAGACGTTCACATGGTCCAGCTTCATCGGCAGCGGCAGGCGCATCCACAGCACGCCGGGCGCGACGGTGACGGCCGCGCCCTCGGCCGGCGGGGTGTCGAACGGGGTGCGGATCACGCCGCGTAATCGCCCGCCAGGACCCCGTCCCCGATCGCCGTCAGATCGGCCTGCCCGGCCTGCACCTCGGCCAGATCGGCGGCGTAGCGGGGCAGGACGCGGGCCATGAACACAGCCGCCAGCGCGCGGTGCGCCTCCGTGCCCTTCAGGGCCGCGCGCAGGTGGTAATGCCCGCCCAGGACCCGTGCGAAGGCGGTCAGATAAGGCACCGCGCCCGCGAAACGGTCGGCCATGTCGCGCTCCAGCAGGCCTTGGGTCGCCTCGCGCAGCGTTTCGGCCGCCTGCCACAGCTGATGGGCCAGATCGGGATGGGCTGCCTGCGCGGCCTTGGCCCCGTCCAGCACCTCGTCCAAGAGGCGCATCGCGGCCTCGCCCCCGTCCGACAGCTTGCGCCCGACCAGGTCCATCGCCTGGATGCCGTTCGTGCCCTCATAGATCGAGGTGATGCGCACGTCGCGCAGATATTGCGCCGCGCCCGTCTCCTCCACATAGCCCATGCCGCCATGCACCTGCACGCCCATGTCGGCCACGCGGATGCCGACATCGGTGCCATAGGCCTTGGCGATGGGCGTCAGGAAGGCCGCGCGGGCGGCATGATCGGCGTCGCCCGTGGCGCGCTCCATGTCGATGGCGGTGGCGCAGGCCAGGCCGATGGCGCGGGCGGCGAAGACCTCGGCCCGCGCGGTGGCCAGCATGCGGCGCACGTCGGGATGCCGGATGATCGGCCCCATCTGGTTGCGGTCATGGGCATAGGCCACGGCCTTCTGCAGCGCGGCCTCGGCCACGCCCACGCCCTGCATGCCGACGCCAAGGCGGGCGCAGTTCATCATGGTGAACATGGCGGCCATGCCCTTGTTCTCCTCGCCCACCAACCAGCCGGTGGCGCCCTCATAGGACATCACGCAGGTCGGGCTGCCGTGGATGCCCAGCTTCTCCTCCAGGCTAACGACCTTCAGACTGTTGGCCAGGCCCGGATTGCCCTGATCGTCGGGGATCAGCTTCGGGACCATGAACAGGCTGATGCCGCGCGTGCCCTTGGGCGCGCCCGGCAGGCGGGCCAGCACCAGATGGCAGACGTTCGAAGTCACGTCGCTGTCGCCCCAGGTGATGTAGATCTTCTGCCCGCTGATCCGATAGGTGCCGTCGCCCGCACCCTCGGCCCGGGTGGTCAGCGCGCCCACGTCGCTGCCCGCGCCGGGTTCGGTCAGGTTCATCGTGCCCGACCATTCGCCGCTGATCAGCTTGGGCAGATAGCGCGCCTTGAGATCGTCCGACGCGTGATGCTCCAGCGCCTCGATCTGGCCCTGCGTCAGCAGCGGGTTCAGTTGCAGCGACAGGCAGGCCCCCGACATCATCTCGGCCACGGCCATGTTCAGCGCCTGCGGCAGGCCCATGCCGCCGTATTCCGGATCGGCCGACACGCCGACCCAGCCCCCCTCAGCGATGGCCCGGAACCCTTCGGCAAAGCCGGGCGAGGACCGCACCACCCCGTTCTCCAGCCGCGCCGGCGTCCGGTCGCTGCCCCAGTTCAGCGGCGCCAGCACGTTCTGGGCCAGCTTGCCGGCCTCGTCCAGGATGGCGCTGGCGGTCTCGGCCGTGGCCTCGGCAAAGCGGGAGGTTCCCGCCAGATCGCCAAAGGGCACGACATGGGTCAGGATGAAGTCGATTTGCGCTGTCGGGGCCTTGAAGCTCATCGGGGTCTCCTCCTGGCGCCTTGGCTTCGCGGGCCGGCGCGTCTATCTGTGGGCTTTGGCGGCATCTTGGGCCGCGTTCCGCTCCGGCTCAACCGAAACCCCGCGTCACGAATGCAGACCCTGCGACTGTTCCCCGACGGCCCCGGACTGGCCCAGGCAGCACACCTGCTGGCGCAGGGCGCCTGCGTGGCCATCCCGACCGAGACCGTCTACGGCCTCGCGGCCGACGCGCGCGACGGCGCGGCGGTCGCGCGCATCTACCAGGCCAAGGGGCGGCCCAGCTTCAACCCGCTGATCGTGCATGTCGCCGACCTGGCCGCGGCGCAGGCCATCGCCGATCTGCCCCCGCAGGCGCTGACACTGGCGCGGACCTTCTGGCCCGGCGCGCTGACGCTCGTCGTGCCGCTGCGCGCGGATGCGGGCATCGCGGGACTGGTGACGGCGGGGCTGGACACGATCGGCCTGCGCGTGCCCGCCCATCCGGTCGCGCAGGCGCTGCTGCGCAGCTCCGGGGCGCCCTTGGCCGCGCCCTCGGCCAATGCCTCGGGCCGGATCAGCCCGACCAGCGCCGATCACGTGCTGGACCCGGACGGGGGGCTGGACGGCCGAATCGCGGCGGTGCTGGACGGCGGTGCCTGCCCGGTGGGCGTCGAGTCGACCATCGTGGGCTGGCCCGGCGGGCGCGCGACCCTGCTGCGCCCCGGCGGCATCCCGGCCGAGGTGATCGCCACAGCCTTGGGCACGGACCTGGCCCTGCATCAGGGCGATCCGTCCGCCCCAAGCGCGCCCGGCCAGCTCTCCAGCCACTACGCCCCGCGCGCGGCCCTGCGCCTGAACGCCGATCCCGTGCCCGGAGAGACGCATCTGTCCTTCGGCGCGCCCGGCCCGTTCAGCCTTTCGGACACGGGCGACCTGACCCAGGCCGCCGCGCGCCTCTTCGACCTTCTCCGACGCGCCGACGCCCTGGGCCGCCCGATCTCGGTCGCGCCGATCCCGGACCACGGGCTTGGCCAGGCGATCAACGACCGCCTGCGTCGCGCCGCCGCCCCCCGCCCCTGACCCTTCTTCTTCAGAAAAATATCCCGGGGGGAGGCCGCAGGCCGGGGGGCAGCGCCCCCCTTACAGCCCCAGCGAATTGTAGACGTTGGAGATCCGCCGGATCGCCACGACATAGGCGGCGGTGCGCATGTCCTCGACCTTGGGGTTGTTCACCCAGACCTCCTTCATCTTCTTGAAGCTCTCGCGCATCGTGTCGTCCAGACCCGATCGCACCAGCTCCAGCTCGTCCGCGCCGGTCAGGAAGCTTTCCTTGAACCCTTTGGACAGGGTCCAGTTCAGCCCGGTATCGGCCGACAGCCGCTCCAACTCCTCGACCAGCATGCGCGCGCGGGCCTCCTCATGGCGTCGCTCCAGCCGGCCCAGGCTGATCTGCGACAGGTTCTTGACCCATTCGAAATAGGACACGGTCACGCCGCCCGCGTTGGCATACATGTCGGGGATGATGACAATGCCCCGGCGGCGCAGGATCGCGTCGGCATCGGCGGTCACCGGACCGTTCGCGGCCTCGATGATCAGCTTGCAGCGGATGCGCTCGGCGTTCTCGGCATGGATGACGCTCTCGACCGCGGCCGGGATCAGGATGTCGCACTCCTGCTCCAGCATCGCCAGGCCGTTCTCGTGGTACTCGCCGCCCGCGAATCCGCGCACGCCGCCGGTCGCGCGGATATGGCCGCGCAGGGCGTCGATGTTGATGCCCTGCGGGTTGCTGACCGCGCCGTCACGCTCGATCACGCAGGTGACCAGGCACTTGTCCTCCAGGGACAGGAACTGCGCTGCATGATAGCCCACGTTGCCCAGGCCCTGCACGATCACCCGCTTGCCGCCCAAGCCCCCCTCCAGGCCCGCCTTCTTCATCACGTCGTCATGGCGGAAGAACTCGCGCAGCGCGTATTGCACGCCCCGGCCCGTCGCCTCGACGCGCCCGTCGATGCCGCCCGCGGTGCGCGGCTTGCCGGTGACGCAGGCCTTGGCGTTGATGTCGTCCGGGTGCAGCCGCTTGTAGGCGTCGGCCATCCAGGCCATCTCGCGCTCTCCGGTGCCCATGTCGGGGGCGGGCACGTTCTGCGACGGAGAGATCAGGTTCCTGCGCGACAGCTCGTAGGTGAAGCGGCGGGTGATGCGCTCCAGCTCGTCCTCGTTCCAGGCGCGCGGGTCGATGCACAGGCCCCCCTTCGATCCGCCGAAGGGCACCTCGACCAGCGCGCATTTGTAGGTCATCAGGGCGGCCAGCGCCTCGACCTCGTCCTGGTTCACGTCCAGCGAATAGCGGATGCCGCCCTTCACGGGCTCCATATGCTCGGAATGGACCGACCGATAGCCCGTGAAGGTGTGGATCTGCCCCCGCAGCCGCACGCCGAAGCGCACCGTATAGGTCGAGTTGCAGACCCGGATCTTCTCCTCGAGGCCCGGAGCCAGATCCATCAGCCCGGCCGCATGGGTGAACATGCGGTCGACGGAATCCCGGAACGAGGTGGTGTTGACGGACATTGCTGCTTTCCTCCTGGTATCGGCGCAAGGTCGGGTGCCGCGGAGGCTAGGCGAAATTCCCCCGTCCCGCCAGCCGGAATTGGCGCGAAAACAGGCAGCTACGACAACCCGTCGGCATGCTGCAAACATGCATATTTTGTACGACTTTATTTCCTGCGCGATATTTTATACGACGATTGAACCTTGCGCGCCCACATGGGTTCTAAGGAAAATGAGGACGAGACGATGATGAAACCGACCGACACCCGGACGCCGGGTGCCATCACGCGTGGCCGCAAGTTCGATCAGGTGCGCGACGGCGCCAGCGCGATCTTTCTTCGCGACGGCTATGCCGCAGCCAGCGTGGATGACATCGCGCGGTCAGCGCGCGTGTCCAAGGCCACGCTCTACAGCTATTTCCCCGACAAGTCGCTGATGTTCCGCGAGGTGCTGCGCGCCACCTTGGCCAGCGCCTTCCGCGACGCCCCGTTCGAGACCGTGCCGGCGGGCGAGGACATGCAGCGGGACCTGTCCGTCATGCTGCGCGACATGGCGGTCTGGAGCCTGGCCGAGCCGCGCCTGTCAATGCTGCGCGTCATCACCGCCGAGGCCACGCGCTTTCCCGACCAGGCGCGGGCCTATGACCAGGCGATGGAGGATGCGGTAGTCCAGCCGCTTGCGGACAGCATCGACGGCTGGATCGCGGTGCGGATGCTTCAGCCTCATGACAGCCTGCGCAGCGCCCGCCAGATGGTCGCCCTGATCAACGGTCAGGTGCAGCACCCGGCCCTGCTGAACCGCATCGCCCTCGACGAGGCGCAGATCGACGCGATCGCGCGCGACGCGGCGGCCATGTTCGTGGCCTCGCACGGAGTGCGCGCCGCCTGAGGCGGCTGTCCGAGACCGGCCACCTGAAAGCGGTTCGCCCCTAGACCGGGCGCTGTGACATTCCTGCGCTGATCGAAACGTGATTGCCGGGCCGCCTTCTCAAGCCGCCCCGCCCCGCCTATGCTGTCCGCAACAAGGCCCGAGAACAGGGCCGGCAGGGGTGACAGGCATGATCCGCAGGCAATGGGTGTTTCGGGCGGCGCTGGCCGCGCTGGCGATGGGTGCGGTGCAGGGCTGCGCCTCGGGCCTGACCCGCATGCCCCCCGCGACCTATGCGCCGATGGCCCCCGCCGCACCGATGGTGCCGACGGTCGCGCCCGCGCCTTACGCCCCCGCTCCCTATGCGCCCGCCCCCTATCAGCCCGCCGCGCCCTATCCGGCCACCGCGGGCTATCCAAGCCCCGTTCCCACGCCCGCCGTGGCCGACCTGCCGCCGCCCGCGACCGGCATCACCGGCCTGACCGAACGCGAGCCCGACCTGTGCAAGGGCAGCAGCTATGCCTCCAGCATCGGCCAGCCCAGCAGCGTGATCCCTAACTTGGGCATCACCAAGGTCTATCGCGTGGTCGAGTATCGCGGGATCGAACCGCAGGACTACGACCCGAACCGGATCGTCTTCCGCCTGGACGCGGCAGGCACCATCACCAACATCGATTGCGGATGACCCCCATGACCAAGACCGCCCTCGCCCTGATCCTCGCCGTGACCGCCCTGGCCGCCTGCGAGCCCGCCTATGTCGAACCCGTGACCCCGCCCGCCCCCGCCGACGAATGCGGCGCGGCCGGCTATCAGGGGCTGATCGGCCAGCCGCGCACGGCCCTTTCCGCGATGAACTTCCCCCTGGGCACCCGCGTCATCGGCCCCGAGGACATGGTCACCGCCGATTTCCGCCCCGACCGGCTGAACATCGAATACGGCGCCAACGGCCGCATCACCAAGGTCAGCTGCTTCTGATCCGTTTCGCGTTGCGCAGGCGGCGGCGCGGTGTCACCATTCCGACATGATGAACGCCGCGCCGCCGTTCCCGCCCGACCCCGACCGCGTGGTCTTCGACCGCAAGGAGCTGTCGCTGATCCTGTCGACCTATGGCCGCTTCGTGGCGGCGGGCGAATGGCGCGACTACGGCATGTCCTTTCTGAAGGACGCGGCGGTCTTCAGCGTCTTCCGCCGCGCCGCCGAACACCCCCTCTACCGGATCGAGAAACGCCCCCGACTGCGCGCGGCCCAGGGCGCCTATGCGGTCATCGCGATGGACGGGCGCATCCTGAAACGCGGCCATGACCTGGCGCAGGTGCTGCGCGTGCTGGACGCCAAGCTGATCCGCCCCGTCGACTAGGTGCCGCGCGGCTTGGCGCGGGTGGTGGGATCGGCGGCGGTCGGATCCTCGGGCCAGGGGTGGCGCGGATAGCGGCCGCGCATGTCCTTCCTGACATCGGCATAGGAGCTGGCCCAGAAGCCCGGCAGATCCATCGTCACCTGCACGGGCCTGCCCCCCGGCGACAGCAGCGTGATCCGCAGCGGCCGCCCGCCCACGACCGGGTGGCGGGTGACGCCGAACAGCTCCTGCAGGCGCAGCTCGATCGACGGCTCCGCGCCGCCATAGTCGATGGGCACCCGGCGGCCCAGGGGGGTGGTGAACTGCCCCGGCACCTCCTGGTCTAGCCGCTGCTGCCCGGCCCAGCCCAACCGCGCCTTCAGCGCCTCGGTCAGGTCCAGCCCGCGCAGGTCGGCCAGCGTCCGCGCCCGGCCCAGCCAAGGCAGCAGCCAGTCGCCCTCCTGCAGCAGGGCCGCATCGGTGACCGGCCCCAGATCGGGCAGCAGCGCGATCCGCGCCCGCAGACGGGCGGCGCCGGGAGTCCAAGGCAGCCCGTCCTGGCGCAACCCCTCCAGCGCGGCGGCGGCCAGCGCCTCGGGCGGGGCGTCGGGCCAGGGCTGGTCCGACAGGACCAGCGCGCCCAACCGCTCCTGCCGCCGGGCGACCACCCGCCCCTCGCGGCGCGACCAGTCGCAGACGGCCTCCTGGCGGATGCGCTCGCCATGCAGCGCGCGCAGCTCGCCCTCGTCCAGCCGCGCGGCCAGGCGGATGCGCGCCTCGCGCTGATCCCCGTCCAGGTCCAGCGCCACGATCAGCCGCTCATTGGCCAGCGCCTCCTCGCGGGGCAAAACCGCACCCTTCCCTCCCGACAGCACGAAGCGCGGCTCGTCGCCCTTGCGCCGCAGCCCGATCCGGTCCGGATAGGCCAGCGAGGCCATGCCCCCCGCCGACAGGGGCGCCAGGGGGGGTGCGGGGGGGACATCGTCCCCCCCGCCGTCGCGGGACGCAACCAGCCGCCGCAGCCGCTTGGCCTCCGCCCTGATCCGCTCGATGCCCTGCCGGTTCGCCTCGAACGCCGCCCGCGCGCCCTGACCCTGGATCGCCCGCAGCCGATGCTCCAGATCCGCCCCCGCCCCCCGCAGCGGATCGCGATCCGACAGCAGCGCCGCCAGATCCGCCGCCGCAGGCCCCGCCACGGCCAGCATATGCGCCAGACGCGGATGCAGCGGCAGCCGCGCCAGGCGCCGCCCATGCGCGGTGATGCGCCCCGCCTTATCCAGCGCGCCCAAATCGGCCAGCAGCGCCCGCGCCTCGGCCAGCGCGCCCTCGGGCGGCGGGGTCAGAAAGGCCAGATCGCCCGCCTCCGCCCCCCAGGCCGCCAAGTCCAGCGCCAGCCCGGCCAGATCGGCCACCGCGATCTCGGGCGGGGCAAAGGCGGGAATCGCCCCCTCCTCGGCCCGCGCCCACATCCGGTAGCAGAGGCCCGGCGCCACCCGCCCCGCGCGGCCGCGCCGCTGCTCGGCCTCGGCGCGGCTGACGCGCTCGGTCACCAGGCGCGACATGCCGCTGCCCGGGTCGAACCGCGCCCGGCGCGCGCGCCCCGCATCCACCACCACCCGCACGCCCGGGATCGTCAGCGAGGTCTCGGCGATCGCGGTGGCCAGCACGATCCGCCGCACCGCCCCCGGCGGGGCCAGCGCCGCCCGCTGCGCCGCGGCCGGCAGCGCGCCATAGAGGGGCAGCACCTCGCAGCCCGTCCCCGCCAGCGCCGCCATCACGCGGCGAATCTCTCCCTCGCCGGGCAGGAAGGCCAGGATGGTGCCCCCCGTCTCGCGCGTCTCGGCCTCGGCCCGCGCGATCAGCCGCGCCGCGTCATCGGCCAGCCGCCCGCCCGCAGGCAGGGGCCGCTCCAGCCAGCGCGTCTCGACCGGAAAGGCCCGCCCTTCGGACGTCACGACCGGCGCGCCGTCCAGCATCGCGGCCACAGGCTCCGCATCCAGCGTGGCCGACATGACCAGCACCGCCAGATCCTCGCGCAGCGCGCCCCGCGCCTCCCAGACCAGCGCGAGGCCCAGATCGGCGTTCAGGCTGCGCTCGTGGAACTCGTCGAAGATCACGCAGCCCACGCCCTCCAGCGCCGGGTCCGACTGGATCATCCGCGTCAGGATGCCCTCGGTCACCACCTCGATGCGGCTGCCCGCCACCGCGTCGCCGCGCATCCGGTATCCGACGCGCCCGCCCACCCCCTCGCCCAGGGACTGCGCCAGACGCTCGGCCGCGGCGCGCGCGGCCAGGCGGCGCGGCTCCAGCATCAGGATGCGCCCCGCGACCCGGTCCATCAGCGCCAGCGGCACCCGCGTGGTCTTGCCCGCGCCGGGCGGCGCCACCAGCACCGCGCGGCCATGGCGCTCCATCGCCTCCAGCAGGGCGGGCAGGGCATCGTCGATGGGCAGCGCGTCATTCATGCCCCGGGTCATAGCCCTAACCACAGCCGGGGCACAATCATCGCGCGGCTACACATCCGCGGGCCGCGAACCTATCTTCGGCCCAATGCGTTCAACCAGACAACGGACCAAAGGGCGACAATGGGCATCGGCAGCGACGTGATGGAGGGGCTGGGCCTGGGCGACCCGGTCGTGCGCATCGGGGTGACGGGCCTCAGCCGGGCGGGCAAGACGGTGTTCATCACCGCTCTGGTGGCGAACCTGCTGGAGCGTGGGCGCATGCAGGCCCTGCGCGCGGCAGCCGATGGGAGGCTGAAGGCCGTGTGGCTGCAACCCCAGCCCGACGACACGATCCCGCGTTTTGACTTCGAGCGCCATCTGGCGGCGCTGACCGGGCCTTCGCCGCATTGGCCCGACGGCACCCGCCATGTCAGCCAGCTGCGCCTGTCGCTGCGGCTGGAGGGCGGCGGGTTCCTGGGGCTGCGCGGCAGCCGGAACCTGCATCTGGACATCGTGGACTATCCCGGCGAATGGCTGCTGGACCTGCGCCTGATGGAGCGCGACTTTGCCCAATGGTCGGCCGAGGTGCTGGAACGCATCGCCGACCGTCCCGGCGCGGACCGCTTCCTGGCAGCGCTGGCGGGCCTGCCGCGAAACGACGCCTTCACCGAACCCATGGCCCAGGATCTGGCCGACATCTATACCGTTCATCTGAACGAGGCACGCGATGCGGGCTGGTCGGACTGCACCCCCGGCCGCTTCCTGATCCCCGGAGAGCTGGCCGGATCGCCCGCGCTGACCTTTGCCCCCCTGCCCCCCGACCTGCAGGCCACCCGTCTGGGGCGCGAGTTCCGCCGCCGCTTCGACGCCTACAAATCGCGCGTGGTGCGGCCCTTCTTCCGCGACCATTTCGCCCGGATCGACCGGCAGGTGGTGCTGGTCGACGTGCTGGGCGCGATCCATCAGGGCCCCCGCGCGGTCGAGGACATGCGCCGCGCCATGGCCGACATCCTGTCGGCCTTCCGCCCCGGTCGCGCGGGCTGGCTGGGCCAGCTCTTGGGCACGCGGCGGGTCGAGCGCATCCTGTTTGCCGCGACCAAGGCCGACCACCTGCACCACATCCAGCACAACCGCCTGACCGCGATCCTGTCCGCGATGCTGCGCGAGGCGCGCGACCGCGCCGATTTCCAGGGCGCCCGGACCGAGGCCATGGCCATCGCCGCCCTGCGCGCTACGACCGAGGACGTCATCGCCCAGCCCGACGGCGACCTGCCCGCCGTGCGCGGCCGGCTGATCGACGGGCGTCAGGCGGCCTTCTATCCCGGAGAGCTTCCGGCCGACCCCTCGGCGCTGCTGAATCCGGCGCGGCAGGGGGCGCATGCCTGGCTGGATGCGGATTACGCGATCATGAACTTTGCCCCCGCCCCCCTGACGACCCGGCCCGGCGACGGGCCGCCCCATATCCGGCTGGACCGCGCCGCCGAATTCCTGATCGGAGACCGCCTGTGACCGATGCCCCGAAGCGCCCGCGCGGCCCGATCCTGATGACGCTGGAGGACGGCCCCGCCGCTGCCCGCACCCGCCCGGCCCAGCACGAAGCGCGCCCCGACGCGGCCCCCAGCCCCGCCGACGCACCGGTGATCGACGCCGGCGAAGCCCCCCTGCCGCAGCCGCGCACCATGCAGATGGTCACGCGGCTGGTCGGGCGCCCGCCCTCGCGGCTGACGCGGCTTTTCGTCAATGCGGGGGCGGCTTTGTTCACCTTCCTCCTGGGCGTGGCGGCGCTGGATTTCATCAACGGGCTGCTGACGCGCTATCCGCTGCTGGGCTGGGTGGCGGTGGGGCTGTTCACGCTGTTCACGCTGGCGGCCTTGGGCATGGCGCTGCGCGAATGGCGGGCGTGGCGGCGCATGGCGCGCATCGACGCGCTGCAGCGGCAGGCCGGCGCCGCGCTGGCCGAGGAGGGGCTGGACCAGGCCCGCGCGGTCACCGACGGGCTGGTCGCGCTCTATGCGAAACGCCCCGAGATGGAATGGCAGCGCCAGCGCCTGGCCGACCGCCGGGCCGAGACCTTCGATCCCCGCGCCCTGCTGACCCTGGCCGAGGCCGAGCTGCTGGCCGGCCTGGACCAGCAGGCGCGGCGCGAGATCGAGGCCGCGGTGCGCACCGTCGCCGCGACCACCGCGCTGGTGCCGCTGGCCCTGGCCGATGTGGCGGCGGCGCTGGCCGCGAACCTGCGCATGATCCGCCGCATGGCGGAGATCTATGGCGGGCGCGCGGGCGCGGTCGGCGGCTGGCGGCTGGCGCGCACGGTGATGACGCATCTGATCGCCACGGGGGCGGTGGCGGCGGGCGACGATCTGGTCCAGACGATGGCCGGCGGCGGCATCCTGTCGAAACTGTCGCGCCGCTTTGGCGAGGGGCTGGTGAACGGCGCGCTGACCGCGCGGGTGGGCATCGCCGCGATGGAGGTCTGTCGCCCGCTGCCCTTCCTGGCGCAGCCGCGCCCCAAGGTCGGCAACCTGGTCAGCCGCGCGGTGACCGGCCTTTTCGGCAGCGACGACCGGCCCTGACGGGCCTCAGGGCGCCTCGGCGGGCAGGTCCGGGGTTTCCGTGGGGGTGTCCGGGGCGGCGGCATCGGCCTCGATCAGGCGGTTGTCCTGCCATTCGCCCGACGCGACCTGGCCCGTGGCATAGCGCATGACGCCCTGCCCCTGACGCTTGCCCGCCGCGAAGGTGCCCTCATAGCGGTCGCCATTGGCATAGGTCGCGACGCCCGTGCCGTCGATCTCTCCGGCCTTCCAGCCGCCCTCGTAGAGGAACCCGTCCGGCGTGGTCAGGCGGCCCTGCCCCTCGCGCAGCCCGTTGACGAAGCTGCCGGTATAGACCGTGCCGTCGGGATAGGTGGCCTGCCCGTCGCCATGGCGCTGCCCGTCCTTCCAGGCCCCGGAATAGACATAGCCGTCGGGATAGGACATCCGCCCCTGCCCGTGATTGCGGGCGTTGCGGAAGCCCCCCTCATAGACCATGCCATTGGCATAGGTGGCGCGGCCGTCGCCTTGGATGACGCCCTCGGACCACTGCCCCTCATAGGTCGATCCGTCGGCATAGGTGATCTTGCCGGTGCCGTCGGGGCGGTCGGCGCGCATCTGGCCCAGATAGACCGACCCGTCGGGATAGGTGATCTGGCCCCGGCCCTCCATGCGCCCCTGCGCCCATTCGCCGACATAGACATAGCCGTCCGCGCCGGTGAAGGTGCCCTGCCCGTGGCGGCGGTCATCGGCGAAGTCGCCGTCATAGACGTCGCCGTTGGCATAGGTCGCGACGCCCCTGCCCTGACGGCGCCCGGCCTCCAGCTGACCCTCGTAGCGGTCGCCCGTGGGCTGGACCAGGACGCCCGTGCCCGACATCTGGCCCGCCGCCCAGACCCCCTCGTAGGTCAGCCCGTCGGCCATCACCAGCTTGCCCTGACCGGCCCGCTGCCCGGCCAGCATCGCCCCCTCGTAGGTGGCGCCGTCGGGATAGGTGATCTTGCCCTGCCCCTCCTTGACGCCCGCGTTCCAGTCGCCCTCGTAGCGGTATCCGTTGGCCTGGGTCAGCACACCCCGCCCCTGGTGCAGGCCGCGCGCGAACTGCCCCTCATAGACCGATCCGTTGGCATAGCGGGCGACGCCCTCTCCGGTGATCTCGCCCTCGACCCAGGCCCCCTCGTAGGTGCCGCCATCGGCATAGGTGATCTTGCCCTGACCATGCGGCTTGCCGCGCGCGAACTGGCCCTCGTAGACCGAGCCGTTGGGAAACTCGGCCCGGCCCTGGCCCATGATCTGGCCTTCGACCCAGTCCCCCTCATAGCGATAGCCGTTGGGCAGGACATAGCTGCCCTGGCCGTGCTGCAGCCCGTTGCGGAAGGTGCCCTCGTAGACGCCGCCATCGTCGTACTGCTTGGTGACGACCTGCGCCGCCAGCGGGCCCGCCAGGATCGCCCATGCCAGAACCGTACCGATTGCCGCTTTCATCGCCTGTCGCCCCTTACGGTGTTTTGCCGCAGGTTTACCCCGGAAGGCCGCCCGGCGCAAAGCCCGACTTTTCCTCTCGGCCCCGATCCGCTATCCCGGTCGCACGCCACAGGAGAGCCAGCATGACCGACCGTTTCCGCCTGACCATCGGCCAGCTGAACGCCACCGTGGGCGATCTGGAGGGCAACGCCGCCCGCGCCCGCGATGCCTGGAACCAGGCCCGCGACGCCGGCGCCGACATGCTGGCTTTGCCCGAGATGTTCATCACCGGCTATCAGACACAGGACCTGGTCCTGAAGCCCGCCTTCACCGCCCAGGCCGAGGACGCGATCATGGCGCTTGGCACGTCGCTGACGGGCGGCCCGGCCATCGGCATCGGCGGGCCGTGGCGCGACGGCGGGCGGCTCTACAACGCGTGGTGGGTGTTCCGGGACGGGGCGCTGGTCGCGCGCGTGCTGAAGCACCACCTGCCCTACAAGCAGCTGTTCGACGAGTTGCGTCTTTTCGACAGCGGCCCGATCAGCGGCCCCTATCCGGTGGGCACGGCCCGCATCGGCAGCCCGATCTGCGAGGACAGCTGGTACCCGGACGTGGCCGAGACCCTGGCCGAGACCGGGGCCGAGATCTTGGTCGTGCCGAACGGCAGCCCCTATCACCGCGACAAGCTGGACCTGCGCATGGGCCACATGGTCGGCCGCGTGGTCGAGACGGGCCTGCCCCTGGTCTATGTGAACATGGTCGGCGGACAAGACGACCAGATCTATGACGGGGCCAGCTTCGTGCTGAACCCCGGCGGCCACAAGGTCGTGCAGCTGCCCGCCTTTCAGGAGGCGGTGGTGCATGTCGATTTCACCCGTGGCCCCGACGGCTGGCGCGCCGAACCGGGCCTGATGGCGCCGCAGCCCGACGCGTGGGAGCAGGATTACCACGCGATGATGCTGGGCCTGCGCGACTATCTGAGGAAGTCGGGCTTCCGCAAGGTTCTGCTGGGCATGTCGGGCGGCATCGACAGCGCGCTGGTCGCGACCATCGCCTGCGACGCGATCGGGGCGGAGAACGTGCGCTGCGTGATGCTGCCGTCGGAATATACCTCGCAGGCCAGCCTGGAGGACGCGGCCGATTGTGCGACGCGGCTTGGCGCGCGGCTGGACACCGTGCGCATCGACGGGGCGCGCGACGCGGTGGGGGATGCGCTGG
Source organism: Paracoccus sp. NIOT.M2S5SZ12 (assembly GCF_057748165.1). Lineage (NCBI taxonomy): Bacteria > Pseudomonadati > Pseudomonadota > Alphaproteobacteria > Rhodobacterales > Paracoccaceae > Paracoccus > Paracoccus sp. NIOT.M2S5SZ12. The sequence goes on along the minus strand of NZ_JBYLFR010000001.1, from coordinate 112,962 downwards.
CGCATCTGATGGAGGGCACCAGCCCCGACATCACCGAGGAGAACATCCAGTCCCGCCTGCGCGGCGTGATGCTGATGGCGCTGTCCAACAAGTTCAACGAGATGCTGCTGACCACCGGCAACAAGTCCGAGGTCGCGGTGGGCTACGCCACGATCTATGGCGACATGGCGGGCGGCTATAACCCGATCAAGGACCTCTACAAGACGCGGGTGTTCGAGACCTGCCGCTGGCGGAACGCCAACCATCGCGACTGGATGATGGGCGCGCCCGGAGAGGTGATCCCGCAGCGGATCATCACCAAGCCGCCCTCGGCCGAACTGCGCCCCGACCAGCGCGACGACGACCGCCTGCCGCCCTATGAGGTGCTGGACGCGATCCTGGACGGGCTGGTGGAACAGGACCTGTCGCTGGCCGATCTGGTCGCGCGGGGGTTCGACGCGGATACGGTGCGGCAGGTCGAACGGCTGCTCTATGTCAGCGAATGGAAGCGGTATCAGGCAGCGCCCGGGCCGCGCATCTCGACCCGCGCCTTCTGGCTGGACCGGCGCTATCCGCTGGTGAACCGCTGGCGCGACCGGCTGTAGGGGCCTCAGATCAGGCGGCAGGGCGGCGCGGGGCGGCTGGCCTGCAGCACGTCCAGCATTTCGGGGAAGCCCTCGGCCACCTCGGTCATGCCCGCCACCGCATAGGCGGTCTGGCCCAGCCCCGCGTAATGCACGATCGTGCCGCCATGCCGGGTCAGCCGGGCCTCGAAGAAGGCGCAGGAAATCAGGCAGTCGTCGCCGATGCGCCGCGATTCGGAGCGGGGTGCCCGCCCCCGCGCGGCGTCCATCAGGCGCAGCGTCAGCTGATCGGGACGCAGGGGCCGGTGCATGTAGCGCGCCAGCGTCGCGGCCAGGTGAAACTCAAGGTCTGGGGACAGCGCGATCCGGCTTTCGCGCATGCCCTCGACCACCAGGTCGCGTGCGGCAGAGAGATAGCTGTCCATCGTGAACGTTCCGACAACTCGGACCGAACCGCCGGTCCGATGGATCAAGTCTGCCTCAGTCCCGCCACGGGTCAAGTCCCCGCATCGGGCCGATCCCCCTGAAAGCGGGGGATTTCCCCTCAAGTTTTTCCGATCGGCAGGTCCGGCCTGCCTCTGCCCGAAACCGGGCAGAACATGAAAAAGGCCCGCGACGGATCGCGGACCTGACGGGTCGCCGTGCGGCGCGGCCTTATTCGGCGGGCATCGCCTCGACCGAGATGCGGACCTCGACCTCGTCCGACACGGCGGGGGCGAACATGCCGGCGTTGAAGTCGCTGCGCAGCAGGGTCGTGGTCGCGTCGAAGCCCAGCCAGGGCTTGTTCTCCATCGGGTGGGTGCCCTGCTGGTTCAGCGTGGTGTCCAGCACGACCTCCTTGGTGACGCCGTTCAGGGTCAGATCGCCCGTGATCAGCGCGGTGGTGTCGCCGGTGACCTCGATGCCGGTGGACTTGAAGGTCACCTCGGGGGCGGCACCCTCGGCGCCGAAGAAGTCGGGCGACAGGAAATGCTCGTCACGGCCCGCAAAGCCGGTCATCAGCGACGCGACGGGGAAGCTCGCCTCGACCGAGGATGCGGCCGGGTCCTCGGCGTCGAACATGATCGTGCCGGTGATGTCGCCGAACATGCCAGTCGTGGTCGAGAAGCCCAGGTGGCTGTAGTCGAACACGATCTGGCTGTGCGAGGTGTCCAGGCTGTAGGCCTGCGGCTCGGCAAGGGCGGCTCCGGCGACCAGGGCGAAGGCGGCGGTCAGGGCGGTGGTCTTCAGCATCGGGAAACTCCGTTGGGTATGGCCGCACCATCCTTGGAAGCGGTCCCTGAGGCAACTGGCGATGGGCGAACAGGACCTGTCATCCTGTGCACATCTGCGTGGGATCAGCGTGTGGCGGTCAGCGCCACGGTCAGGTCCACCTGAAAGCCGACCGTGCTTTCGTCGGCATAATCGGCCCCGACCTGCCAGTCGCGGCGATCCATCACCGCCTGGCCCTGCATCTGCGCCACGCCGTCGGCGATGGTCAGCTGGAACGGCAGGGTCACGGGCATCGTCTGGTCGCGCAGGCGCAGCGGGCCTTCGGCGACATAGCCCTCGCCCTCGGGGCGGATCGTCCCCTCGAAGACGGCGGTCGGGTGGGCCGCCACGTCGAAGAAGGCCGCGCCCTTGGCCTGGTCGGTGACGGTGCCGATGGTGACGCTGTCCATGTTGATGGTGACCGTGACCGCGCCCGCGCCGGTCTCGGGGTCGAAATCGATGGCCGCGGTCCAGTCCGAGAAGCCGCCCTCCACGGTCGATCCCATCTGGCGCACCGCAAAGCCCAGATCGCCCTCGGTCACCCGCCATTCGGAGGCCGCCTGCTCCAGCACCGCCGCGGGCGCCGTCTCGCGCGGGGCGGTGGCCAGCGCATAGGCCGCGCCCGCCCCGAAGACCGCCACCGCCACCAGCGCCGGCAGCGCGTGGCGCGCGACGATGCCGCGCCCGGCGGGCAGGCCCCGCGTCATGCGCCCCAGAACGCCGTCGCGGTCGATCACCGCATGCTTGATGGCGCCCGCGACATGCAGGACCACCGACCCGATCAGCAGGAAGGCGAAGACGTGATGCACCTCGGCCATGACCATGGCCAGGACGGGCGATTTCGGGACCAGCGGCAGCCCCTGGCCCAGGGGCCACAGGATCGGCGCGAAACCGTCGGTCGCGGCATGTTCGATCCAGCCCGTCACCGGGACCAGCACCATCGACCCGTAGAGCGTCCAGTGCACGGCCTCGGCCAGCAGGGTCTCCAGCCGGCGTTCGGGATGGACGGGCGCGGGGCGGGTCTGGCTCAGCGCCCATGCGATGCGCGCCAGCGCCACGACCAGCGCCGCGACGCCAAGCGTCTTGTGCAGCGAGAAGACCTGCACCTTGAGCGCCATCTGCTCCAGCGGGATGCGCTCGGCCCAGAGGCCCAGGGCGATGTTGGACAGGATGATCAGGGCGGTCAGCCAGTGCAGGCCGCGCGCGACGCTGCCATAGCTGGTGGTGGTGTTGGTTCGCATGGGACGGGCCTTCGCTGCGGTTTCCCGTCCCTGATAGCGCGGATTGCGGCGGCGCGGCACTGGTCTGGCCGCACAACGCCTGTGCGGGCGGTCACAATTCGACGACGCGGCCCTCGGTCATGGCCTGCTGCGCGGCCAGGCCCATGCGCACGGCCCAGATGCCGTCCTGGACGCTGACCTCGGGGCTGGTGCTGCCCGCGCGGACCATCTCCAGGAACCGGCGGTGCTGATAGAAGGTCGAGCCGTTGTGGTCGCCCGCCTCCAGCAGGGTCGGATCGACGGGGATCTCCTCCACGCGCGGCCCCTTGGGATCGCGCGGCGAGACGACGACCTGCGCCACCGGCGGCGCGCCCAGATGATCGGGCCAGAAGCGGGTCGGGCCGGGCACGAAGGCCTCGATCTTGCCCTGCGGCCCCATGGCGGCGATCTCCTCCTGCCAGCGGGCGCCCTCGGCGAACATGCACAGCTCCAGCATGGCGCGCACGCCGTTCGCGAACTCGACCGCGACATAGCCGTGATCGAAGATGTCGGGCACGCGGCCCTCGTGGCGCTCGTCCAGGTGGTTCACGGCCTGGCCGCCCGTGGCCATGACGCGCACCGGATCGGCCCCGACGGCCAGCCGCATCAGGTCGAAGAAATGGCAGCATTTCTCGACGAAGGTGCCGCCGGTCTGGTCGTTGAAGCGGTTCCAGTGACCGACTTTGGACAGGAACGGATAGCGGTGCTCGCGGATGCTCAGCATGCGGATGCCGCCGGTCGCGGCCTGGACGTGGCGCAGCCAATGCGCCACCGGCGGCATGTAGCGGTATTCCATCGCCACCCAGATCGGCGCCCCGTGGCGCGCGGCCAGATCGGCCACCGCGGCCGCGTCGCGCGGATCGGTGAACAGCGGCTTCTCGACCAGCACCGGCAGCGGGCGGGACGCCGACACGGCCTGAAGCTGGTCCACATGGCGGTGATTCGGGCTGGCGATCAGCAGGCAGTCCAGGTCGGTCCGCGCCAGAAGCGCCGCGACGCTGTCGACCATCTGCGCGCCGGGCGCCAGTTCTGCCGCGCGCGCGCGCATCCGCGCGTCGGGTTCGAAGATGGCGCCGATGGCGGTGCCGGGCAGCAGCGCGATGTTGCGCAGATGCTCCTGCCCCATCATCCCGCACCCGATCACGCCATAGGTGATCGTCCGGTTGTCCTGAATGGTCATGATCTCTCCTCAGACAAGGCGCTGCACATAGAGCGCGCGGTCGCTGTCGTACCAGGTGCGCGAGAACTCGACAGCGCCCGGGGCCTGCGCCCAGGACAGCCGCCGGATGAAGGAGGTGACGCTGCCCGGAGGCGGCGCGAATTCGGGCGGCGCCCAATCGGGGACGCGGCCCAGGCCCACGCGGTCCTCGGCCCGGGTGATCCACAGCTTCAGCGCGCGCTTGTAGGTCAGATAGAGCGAATCCTGCACCATCTGCGGCGGGATCTCTCCGGCGCCGCCGTCCAGCCAGATCTCCTCGACCGCGATGGGGGTGTCGTCCAGATAGCGCAGGCGGCGGAACCGCGTCGCCCGGCGCGAGGTGCCGTAGGCGGGCTGGTCGGCATCCTTGTCCAGCGTCTCGACCGACAGCAGCTGCGCCCGCGGCAGCCCGCCGCCGCCCTGCGCATGCTCCAGCCGGAACATCGAATAGACCGCCCGCGTCGGCGCGCCCGCGCGGATGTAGTTGCCCGAGCCCTGCCGACGCTCCAGCAGGCCCTGGGCCTCCAGCTCGGCCAGGGCCTTGCGCAGGGTGCGCACGGTGGTGCCATGATCGGCGGCCATCCGGCGTTCGGGCGGCAGGCGCTGGCCGTCGGCCAGACGCCCCGCGCCGATCTCGCGGATCATCATCTCGCTGATCTGCAGATGGACGGGCAGCGCGTCGCTGCGCTGTCCGGCTTGCGCGTCCGCGCGGTCATCCCCTGCCCCGACCATGGTGACACCCCAGAATTGATGCACCATTGATCTACAACATGGGCTGCGTTATGCAAGGTCAAATCCGCCGTCGTCCTGGGAGGGAAGCATGACCGTCGTCCCCGTCACATCCGCCGATCTGGACGCCGTGGAGGTCGCGTGGTTCGCGGCGCTCTGTTCGGACGACTATCGCCATCTGGGCGTGCCGGACGGCGCGCTGCGATCGTCCTGGGCGCATTGCAGCGACATCGTGCGCACCGCCGAACGTCAGGGATTCGGCAACATCCTGTGCCCGTCCAGCTACCAGGTCGGGCAGGACACGCTGTCCTTCGTGGCGGGCTGCGCGCCCATCACCGAGCGCATCAACATGCTGGCCGCGATCCGCTGCGGAGAGATGCAGCCCATCATGCTGGCGCGCACCGTGGCGACGCTGGACCACATGCTGGAGGGCCGGCTGACGCTGAACGTGATCAGCAGCGACTTTCCCGGCCAGCAGGAGCCGAGCCCCTACCGCTATCAGCGGTCCCGCGAGGTGGTCGAGATCCTGAAGCAGGCCTGGACCCGGGACGAGATCAACTATCAGGGTCAGGTCTACGATTTCAGCGGACTGACCACCGACCCGGCGCGCCCCTATCAGCAGGGCGGGCCGATGCTCTACTTCGGCGGCTACAGCCCCGACGCGCTGGACCTCTGCGGGCAGCATTGCGACGTCTATCTGATGTGGCCCGAAAAGACCGAGGACATCGCCGAGCGGATGCGCGCCGCCCATGCCGCGGCCGAACGGCACGGGCGCACGCTGGATTACGGCTTCCGCGCCCATGTGATCGTGCGCGACACCGAGGCCGAGGCCCGCGAATATGCCCGCGAGCTGGTCAGCCGGCTGGACGACGAACAGGGCCGCGCGATCCGCGAGCGGGCGCTGGACGCGGGTTCGCTCGGCGTCAGCCACCAGGCCCGCAACCGCGAGCTGGCCGACCTGGAGGGCTATATCGAGCCGGACCTGTGGACCGGCATCGGCCGGGCGCGGTCGGGATGCGGCGCGGCCATCGTCGGATCGACCGACCAGGTCCTCAGCAAGCTGGAGACATTGCGCCGCATGGGCATCCGGGCCTTCATCCTGTCGGGATATCCGCATATCGAGGAGGCCGACCACTTCGGCAGCCGCGTGCTGCCCCAGATGAACACCTGCCAGCTGAACCGGGTCTGGGGCCGCGTGCCCGACCAGCCCCCGGCGACCCCGCTGGCCGCAGGCGAAAGGCGCTGAGGATGATGGAACGCGTGACACTGGCGGGGGATGTGACCCTGTCGCGGCTGGTCTATGGCATGTGGCGGATCGGCGACGACGCCGACACCACCCCCGCCCATGTGCAGGCCAAGATCGAGGCCTGCCTGGAGCAGGGCATCACCACGATGGACCAGGCCGACATCTATGGCGCCTATACCGCCGAGGCCATCCTGGGGGACGCGCTGCGCGCCGCCCCCGGCCTACGCGACCGCATCGAGATCGTCACCAAATGCGACATCGTGGCGCCCATCGGCAAATACGCGGACGCGCCCTGCAAGCATTACGACACCTCGCCCGAACATATCCGCGCCTCGGTCGACAACTCGCTGCGCGATCTGGGCACCGACCGGATCGACCTGCTGCTGATCCACCGCCCCGACCCGCTGATGGACCCGGATGCGACGGGTGCGGCGCTGGACGCGCTGGTCGCCTCGGGCAAGGTGCGCGCGGTGGGCGTGTCGAACTTCCGTCCCTGGGACATGGAGCTGCTGCAGGACCGCATGACCACGCGCCTGGCCACCAACCAGATCGAGATCTCGCTGGCGGCGCTGTCCTCCTTCACCGACGGCGACCTGGCCTTCCACCTGCGCCGACGCGACCCGGTCATGGCCTGGTCGCCCCTGGGCGGCGGCAGCCTGATGACCGGCGACGGGCCGGTGGCGGCGGTGCTGGACCGGCTGGCCGAGCAGCACGACACCGACCGCGCGGCGGTGGCGGTGGCCTTCCTGCTGCGCCATCCCGCGACGATCCTGCCGGTGCTGGGCACCAACGCGCTGTCGCGCATCGCCCGCATCGGCGATGCCTGCCGCGTGGAGCTGAGCCGGGTCGAGTGGTTCCAGCTCTACGAGGCGGCGCTCGGGCGCGAGGTCGCATGACCCCGGCCGGGCCGCAGGGCTTCGTCCCCGACGCGCAGAACGGGCGGCTGCTGCGCGACGCGTTCGGCCGCTTCGCGACCGGGGTGACGCTGGTCACCGCGGCCGGGCCCGAGGGCTGCACCGCCATCACCGCCAACAGCTTCTCCTCCATCTCGATGGAGCCGCCGCTGATCATGTGGGCGCCCGCGCGCGCCAGCGCCCGTTTCGCCACCTTCGCGGCGGCGGCGCATTTCGCGGTCCATGTGCTGGCCCGCGACCAGGCCGACCTGGCCTGGGCGGTGGCGCGCAACCGCGACGCGCTGGACCATCACCCGCTGCAGCGCAACGATCAGGGCGTGCCGGTGCTGGACCGCTGCCTGGCAAGGTTCGACTGCGCCACCCATGCCCTGCACGAGGCGGGCGACCACATGATCGTGCTGGGCCGCGTGCTGCGCGCCCAGCTCTCGGACGGCGACCCGCTGGCCTTCTTCGGCGGCCAGATCGCCGGCATCACCCGCGGCTGAGCGCCGCGCCGCAGACCCGTCAAGGAGGGGCCGCCCGTGGCCGTGCCGACTTTCCCGCCCCTGGCCCCGCGCGTCCGCGCGCTGGCGCCCGGCCTGATGCTGGCGGTGACCGTCGCCATGGCCGCGCAGTTCCTGTCGGGCCATTACGGCGCCCCGGTCATGCTGATGGCGATCCTGCTGGGCATGCCGCTGCATTTCCTGACCGAGGACGACCGCGCCGCCCCCGGCATCGACTTTGCCGCGCGCGGCCTGCTGCGCACCGGGGTGGCTCTCTTGGGGCTGCGGGTGTCGCTGGACATGGTCGCCGCGATCGGCTGGCCCTTCGTGGCGCTGGTCGCGGGATCGGTGGCGACGGTGATCCTGGGCTCGGTCGCGCTGGCGCGCAGGCTGGGCCAGGACCGCGCCTTCGCCCTGCTGACCGGGGGGTCGGTGGCGATCTGCGGCGCCTCGGCCGCCATGGCCATCGCCTCGGTCCTGCCCGCCCGCGCGCAGGCCGAGCGCGACCTGTCCTTCACCGTCATAACCGTCACGGTGATGTCCACCGTGGCGATGATCGCCTATCCGATGCTGGCCGCGGGGCTGGGCCTCGATGCGCATCAGACGGGGCTGTTCCTGGGCGCGACCATCCATGACGTGGCCCAGGTCGTGGGCGCGGGCTATTCCGTCTCCGAGGATACCGGCGACGTGGCCACGGTGGTCAAGCTGATCCGCGTGACGCTCCTGGCGCCCGTGGTGCTGATCGCGGCGCTGGCCCTGCGCCGCGCCAGCCCCGCCGGAGAGGCCCGCCCGCCCCTGCTGCCGGGCTTCGTGGTGGCCTTCCTGGTGCTGGCGGCGCTGAATTCGGCGCATCTGGTGCCGCAGGCGGTGGGCGAGGCGGCGTCCGTGCTGTCGCGGGCGCTGCTGGTCGCGGCGGTGGCGGCGGTCGGCATGAAGACCGCGCTGGCCCGCATGGCGCAGGTCGGCGCCGCGGCCATCGGCATGCTTCTGGTGCAGACGGCCACGCTGGCGGTGCTGATCGCGGTGCCGCTGCTGTGGGGCCTGGTCTAGGGGCGTTGTCCCCGGCCCCGCTTTCGGGCCATCTGGTCCGGCAAGGAGGGACGATGGCCTTTCATCTGGACGAATTCCTGCCCTATCGACTGACGGTCGCGGCCCAGCAGGTCAGCCGCAGGCTGGCGCGGCTCTATGCCGACGAAGGGCTCAGCGTGCCGGAATGGCGCGTTCTGGCGCATCTGAACCATTCGGGCGCGGTCAGCGTGCGCGACATCCACGACCGCGTCAGCCTGGACAAGTCGGTCGTCAGCCGCGCCGCCACCCGGCTGGACCGGGCGGGCCTGCTGCGCAAGTCGGTCGATGCGGGCGACCGCCGCCTGGTCGCGCTGGAACTGACGCCCGAGGGGCGCGCGCTGATGGACCGCCTGACGGTGCTGGCCGAGGCGTTCCAGGCGCGGCTGATGGCCGAACTGGGCCCCGATGCCGCCACGACCCTGGCCGCGCTGGACCGGCTGTCGCGCGATCCCGAGGCGGCCGATCAGGGGGCAGGCAACGAAACGGGGCCGGACACATGGCCCAGCCCCGCTGATCGGTGATCCCTGAGGATCAGCCCTCGCCGTCGGTCTCGGCGCCGCCATCGGCGCTCTGGCCGGCCTCGCCGCCCTCGGGCGCGGGGATCGCGGCCTCGGCGGGGATGGTCTCGTTCACCGGGTCGACGTCATCGCCCTCGACCGATGCGGTCGGCGTGTCCAGCGGAGCCTGGTCCTGACCGCTGAAGTCGCTGGAGGCGGGCGTCTCGCTCGGCGGCTCGTCGCCGTCGGTCGCGGGAACCGCGTCGGTGGTGGCAGCGGTGTCGGTGGTCGCGGCATCCGCCGTGCCCATGCCGGTCGTGGCCGGGGCGGCCGGCTCCACGCCATCGACCAGCACCAGCGTGCCGTCGGCGGCGTTGAAGACCATCTCGGTCGGCAGGCCGCCACGCTCGCCGGTGACGACCAGCGTGTCGTCGGCGCGGGTCACGACGACGTTCTCATAGCCCTGCTCCGTCAGGGCGGTGATCACCTGCTCGTCGGTGTCGGTTCCCTGCAGCGTCGGGAACTGGACCTCGTCCATGGTGGTCAGTTCGGCGGGCGGGGTCGCGGTCTGGGCGTAGGCCGTGCCCGCCATCAGGGCGGCCAGCACGGCGGCCTTGCCACCCATCTTCAGCGCATTGATCGGGTTGGTCATCGGAAGCTCCTGTTCGGTTACGTCGTCTGTCCTCGGTCATCGTGCGGTTCTGCCCGCCATCTGGGGGATCAACCGGGCCGGGATCGGACGGTTCAATCACGACGCCGTCATGACCGCCGCCCCGCCGGTCAAGCGAACGTGCGCGCCGAACCTGGGCGCGGGCGACGCCGGGGCGGAACCCGCGCCTTCGCGCCGATCACGGCACGCCGTTCCGGCAACAGCTTGCCGGAAAGCCGCGTGACCGCGCGCAAGGTCGGGCCATCCGGGCCGCGCCACCCTAATGTCATCGGCGACGCGTCCCGGTCATCGGGCCGGGCTGCGCGACAGACGTGAAAGGAAAAGACATGATCCGCACCCTGACCATGGCCGCCGGCCTGGGCCTTCTGCCCCTCGCGACGCTCGCCCAGGACGCGCCCGCCCCGGCTGCGGCACCCGCCGCCCCCGAGGCTCCGGCCGCGACCGCCCCTGCCGATCCGGCCGCGACCTACGAGGCCGCCCGCAATCAGCTGGGCATCCTGCAATACTGTCAGGAGCAGGGCTTCAGCGGCCCCGAGGCGGTCGAGGCGCAAGGCCGGCTGGTCGCGCTGCTGCCCGAGGGCGACGCCGCAACCGGCGACGCGGCCGAGGCGAAGGGCGCCGAAGGGACCGTGTCGATCGGCGGCACCGAGGTGACCCTGTCCGAGGCCGTCGAGACCCGCGGCAGCACCGTCGAGGCCACCTGCCAGCAGATCGAGGCCGCCGTGAACGAGATCGCCCCGACCCTGCCCGTAGGCTGATCCGCGCTAGGGCCGCTCCTGCGGCCCCGGCTCATCCGCGACCAGCGGCGCGGTCACCAGCCGCGCCGTTTCGTTGTCTTCGGCCTGCGCGCCGGTCTCGACCAGTTCGCGGGCCTCGTCCTCGTCCTCATCTGTCAGGGCGGGGGGCGTGTCGCCCGCCAGGAAGTTGCCGAACTTTTCCCATCCCGGAACGTGGTCGCACAGCACCCGCACCACGACCAGGACCGGCACCGCGATGATCATTCCGATCACCGACCAGAGCCACGCCCACAATGCCACGCCCAGAAACACCACCACGGTGTTCATCTGCAACCGGCGCGACACGAAATAGGGCGTGATGATCTGCCCCTCCAGCGAGGTCAACGCCAGATAGGACCCCGACACCATCGCGGGCCAGAAAACGCCGGGCATCACCACCAGCGCCACGATGGCCGACATGGTCACGCCCAGGATCGCGCCCAGATAGGGGATGAAGTTCAGCAGGAACGCCCCGATCCCGAACAGAAGCGGCCCCGGCATGCCCCAGGCCCACATGGTCAGCCCGACCGCCAGGCCCAGCCCCGCATTGATGATGGTGATGGCGCCCAGATAGTTGCCAAGCGAATCCTCGATCTGGCGCAGCGCCAGATAGGCGCCGCGCTTGTCGCGCATGCGGTCAAAGCTCTGCACGATCTTCAGGTACAGAAGGTCCCCCGACGCGATCAGGAAGAACAGCAGGATCAGCGTGAACAGCACCTGCCCGATCAGCAGGGGCGCCATCTGCACCACCATGCCGAGGGTGGTCTGGCCCTGCGGCTCGACGCGGATCGCGGGACGTGCGCCCTCCTCGGGCTCGGCACTCTGGACCTCATCGATCTGGCGGGCCGCGTCGCGCAGGTCACTGAGACTGTCGCGAACATTGTCGAACTTCTGCTCTAGCTGCGCGCTGATGATGGGCATGTTGCCCATCGCCCGGCTCAGCGGACCGCTGGCGGCGTAGCCGATTACCGCCACGACCAGCAGGATCGACAGCGTGATCCCCGCCGCGGTGGCCGCATCCGGAACGCCGCGCCGTTCCGCCAGCCGCCGCAACGGCGTGAAGACGAAGAACAGCAGCATCGCCATGGTTACGGGCATCAGGAAGTTGCGACCCGCCGCGATGGCCGAAAAGGACACGATCAAGAAAATCCCGATCACCGCCCAGTTCGCCAGCACCGGAACCTTGCTGTTCTCCTTCTAGGCAAAGCGTGGAAACATATGCCCCTGCGAACCCGGCATGCCCCATATCCCCCGACTGATCCGTCCTGATCGACGCTGCTCCCCGGCATGCGCCCGGCCATGGCGCGTCCTGCGACGCGACGATGCCCATTCGGCGTGCAAACGCGAACGGCGGCCCGGATGTTCCGGGCCGCCGTCGCGGGAACGCCCGAAATCGGACGTATCGGTTCAGCGCGGACGGGTCATATCGGGTTGTCGCCGCGCGCGTCGATGACGCGGGTGGGCAGGCCCATCTCTCCCAGCAGCTCCAGGAAGGGGCGCGCGGGCAGGTCCTCGACGTTGGCCATGGCCTTCACGTCCCACGGACCGCGCGCGATCAGGATCGCCGCCGCGACCGGGGGCACGCCCGCGGTATAGCTGATGCCCTGGCTGCCGACCTCCTCGAAGGCCTCCTTGTGGTCGGCGACGTTGTAGATGAAGACCTCGGCCGGCCTGCCGTCGCAGGTGCCGCGGACCAGATCGCCGATGCAGGTCTTGCCCTCATAGTCGGGGGCGAGGCTGGCCGGGTCGGGCAGCACGGCCTTGACCACCTTCAGCGGCACGACGTCGGTGCCGTCGGCCAGCGTCACCGGCTGCTCCGACAGCAGGCCCAGCTTCTGCAGGACGGTGAAGACGTTGATGTAATGCTCTCCGAACCCCATCCAGAACCGCACGTCCGCATCGGGATAGCGGGCCGACAGGCTGTGGACCTCGTCATGGCCCGAAAGATAGGCGGTGCGCTTGCCCACGACGGGCAGGTCCCATTCGCGGCCGACCTCGAACATGCGGTTCTCCTGCCAGGCGCCCTGCTGCCAGGAATAGACCGTGCCGGTGAACTCGCGGAAATTGATCTCGGGGTCGAAATTCGTGGCGAACCAGCGGCCGTGCGATCCTGCGTTGATGTCCACGATGTCGATGCTGTCGATCTTGTCGAAATACTCGTCCTCGGCCAGGCGCGCATAGGCGTTGACCACGCCCGGATCGAAGCCCGCGCCCAGGACGGCGGTGATGCCGGCCTTCGCCACGTCCTCGCGGCGCTTCCATTCGTAGTTGCCGTACCAGGGCGGCGTCTCGCAGATCTTGGCCGGGTCCTCGTGGATGGCCGTGTCGATATAGGCCGCGCCCGCGCGGATGCAGCCCTCAAGGACGGTCATGTTGATGAAGGCCGTGCCCACATTGATGACGATGCCCGCATCCACCTGCCGGATCAGCGCCTCGACCGCGTCCGCGTCCATCGCGTCCAGCGCGTGGCTGGTCCAGGCCATGTCATGGCCCTTCTCGCGCAGGCTCTCGATGATCGCGTCGGCCTTGGCCTGGGTGCGGTTCGCGATGTGCAGGTCGCCGAACTCGGCCGCCCATTGCGCGACCTTGTGGGCCGTGACCTGGGCCACGCCGCCCGCACCGATGATGAGCACGTTCTTCTTCGCCAATTCTGTCTCCTTCAGGTGGCAGAGGATGGGTGGCCTCAGGACAGGCTGCCTTTGTATTCGTCGTAACCGAAGCTGCGGACGGTGCGGATCGTTCCGTCCTCCTCGCGGCGCGCGATGGCGGGCATGGCGACGCCGTTGAACCAGTTCTTCTTGACCATCGTGTATCCGGCCGCATCCTGGATGCTGACCCGATCGCCGATCCGCAGGGGCCTCTCGAAGCCCGCCTCTCCGAAGATGTCGCCCGCCAGACAGGTCTTGCCCGCGATCTGGTAGCGGTGATCGCCCTCCTGCGGCAGGCGGGCGTCCTGGCGATAGATCAGCAGGTCCAGCATATGCGCCTCGGTCGAGCTGTCCACGATCGCCACGGGCTTGCCGGTGTCGATGATGTCCAGGACGCTGACCTCCAGCGTGGTGGTGTTCGTGATGCTGGCCTCTCCGGGCTCCAGATAGGCCTGCACGCCGAAGCGGTCCTGGAAGGCCTTCAGCCGGTCGGCCAGCCGGTCCAGCGGATAGCCCTCGCCGGTGAAGTGGATGCCGCCGCCCAGGGACACCCAATCCAGGCGCTTCAGGATGGCGCCGAACTCGGTCTCGATGCGGGTCAGCTGGCGGTCGAACAGGTCGAAATCGCCGTTCTCGCAGTTGTAGTGGATCATCACGCCGCTGATGCGGTCCAGCGCGGATTCCAGCCGCTCCACGTCGCCTTCGCCCAGGCGGGAAAACGGCCGCGCCGGGTCGGCCAGATCGAAGCCGCTGGTCGAAAAGCGCGGGTTCAGCCGCAGGCCGGTCGCGATGCCCGCGGCCTTGGCCCCGAAACGGTCCAGCTGCGACAGGCTGTTGAAGATGATCTTGTCGGCGTAACCCACCGCCTCGTCGATCTCGTGATCGGCCCAGGCCACGGAATAGGCGTGGGTTTCCTTGCCGAAGGTCTCATGCCCCAGGCGCAGCTCATAGAGCGACGATGACGTGGTCCCGTCCATATAGTCACGCATCAGGTCGAAGACCGACCAAGTGGCAAAGCATTTCAGCGCCAGCAGCGCCTTGGCCCCCGATGCCTCGCGCAGCCGGGCCACCTTATCCATGTTGGCGCGCAGGCGGGCCATGTCGATCAGGTAATGCGGCGTCTGCGGCAGGGTCATGGTCAACCTTACGTCAAGGAACACGGGAGGGGCGGGCGGTCGCGAAGCCGCGATATAGCCACGCCCCCCGGTTTTCGCAAGGAAACATGACGCGCCGGTGACGGCAGCCGGAACCGTCAGGCGCCGCGCAGATCGGCCGCCAGGCGGCGCAGCTCGCGCTTGACCAGCTCCAGCTCAGCGCGCAGGGCCGCGACCTCGGCGGCCATGTCCTCGTCCAGGGGACGGCCCGCCATCAGGGACAGCCGCGCCAGCGTAAGGCCCGCATCGGTCGCGTCGCCTTCGACCGCCTCGGGGACCGCCTTCAGCAGCAGCGTCTGCACCCCGTCGGACAGGACCGATCCGGGCAGCGCGACCTCGACCCGCCAGGCACGCTCGCCGTCGGGGGTCAGCCGGGCTTCGGCCAGGACCTCGCCATGTTGGATCAGCAGGACGCGGGCGGGTGGCTGGTCCGGGCCGGTCAGCCGGCCGCGCCAGACGCCCCCCTTCAGACCGTGGCTGTCGAATGTCGGCATCGCGGATTCCTCAGATCTGGGCGCGGGGATGGCGCGACAGGATCACGTCGCGCAGCACGACCGCGTTCATGTAGGGCGCCTCGAACATCAGGTCCAGCCAGGCCTTGTCCACCGTCCGCTGCGACAGCTCGGCATAGCCCAGGTCGAATTCCACCACCCGGTCGCAGTTCCGCCCGGCAATCGGGTCGCCCATCTGGCGCAGGATGGTCTCGGTGTTCGGGCCCTGCTGGATGTTCAGCCGGGCATAGACGACGATCGGGCGTTCCGCCTGCAGGGTCGATGCCAGCCGGACGATGTAATGCGTCCCCAGCTCCTCCAGCATCTCGGGGGGCAGGGTCAGCGAAAAGGACAGGAAGCTGCCCGAGAACCCCATCATCTCCAGCGCCAGGCCGTAATCGGTCAGGTCCGTCGCGCGGCGGTTGCGCGACTGGCGCAGGATCACGGCGCGTTCGGGGCAGTCGTGGAACAGCGCGACCTCGTCGGACAGCCAGCGGCCGTTGTCGGGGGCGACCAGGGCGGCGGAGGCGATCGGCACCGTCATGACCTGCGGCCGCCAGCGCCGGTCCGTGCCCCCGGGCAGGTCCAAGCGCTGCAGCGAATCGCGCGGGCCCAGGGACCGCGCATCCGCCAGGCGGATCACCTGCGACAGGTCGCGATGCAGGGCGTCGGCCTCGTCCCTCAGGGACTGAGGCAGCGGCCCGGGCTGCTGGCGCGTGCGGCGCAGGATCCGCGCCCATTGCCGGGCGGCACTGGCGCGGATGCGGCGCGCCAGCCAGCCGCGATCAGGCCGCGCCATGATGCCCGGCCTGGATGGATGCGCGCCGCGGCACGGTCTTCTTCGGGACAAGGCGACGATTCGTGATTCGGTTCAGCCCGTTGGGTTCGTTTCATGGATAGACCGCAGGTCCGCGTCGGACAAGCCTGCCGATCAGGCCGTCAGCGCGTCCAGCCGCGCGGCGCAGCGGAAATCGGCCTCCGTCAGCCCGGCCGCGTCATGGGTACTGAAGCTCACCGCGCAATAGCCCCAGCCGAAGGCGATGTCGGGATGGTGCCCCTCGCGGTTGCCCAGCCAGGCGGCCAGGTTGGCCATCTCGACCGCGCCGGCAAAGCCCTTGAAGGCAAAGCGGCGGGTGATGGCGCGCCCATCCTCCGACAGGGTCCAGCCGGTCAGGGCGTCCAGATGGCGGGCGATCTCGTCCTCGGTCATGGGGGTGGCTCCTTTCATGGATGTCACGTCACAGCAGGGGAGAGGCCAGCGCGCAGGCGTTGTTGCGGATGCGCCGCAGCGCCGACCAGGCGCGCACCTCCTCCAGGCTCAGCGCACGCGCCCGCTCGACATAGCTGGCCTGCCGCGCGTCCAGCGCCGCCACGAATTCGGGGTCGAAGACGGCCATGTTGACCTCGTAGTTCAGCTCGAAGCTGCGCCGGTCCAGGTTCGCGCTGCCGATCATGGCCATGCGCCCGTCCACGGTCAGTATCTTGGAATGCAGCAGCCCCCCCTGGAACAGCACCAGCCGCACCCCCGCGGCCAGGAGGCCATAGTAGAACCCCTCGCTGGTCGCGCCGACGATCAGGCTGTCGTTGCGCGCGGGCAGGATCATCGTCACCTGCACCCCGCGCCGCGCCGCCGCCCGGATCGCCGCGTCCAGCGCATCGTCGGGCACATAGTAAGGCGTGGTGATGACCACCCGGTCGCGCGCGGCATGCAGCATCGCCGACAGGCAGTCGCTGACGCTGCCCGCGCGCAGGTCGGGGCCGGTCGCCACCACCTGCGCCACGATCCCCGGATCGGCCTGGGGCGCGACCGGCTGCAGCATCGGGCCCAGGTCGCGGCCGGTATAGCTCATCCAGTCGGCGAGGAAGACCGCCTGCAGCTGGCGCACCGCCGGGCCGCGCACCGAGACGAGGATGTCCACCCAGGGCGCGAAGCGCGCCTTGATGCGGAACGCCATGTCGGCGCAGTTGCGGCTGCCGGTGAAGGCCAGCCGGTTGTCGATCACCAGGATCTTGCGGTGGTTGCGCAGGTCCAGCCGCTGGAACAGCACGCTGATGAAGGGCAGGCCCCAGGGAAAGGCCGTCACGCATTCCACCCCCGCCTGCGCCATGCGGTCCCACAGCGCCGAGCGCACCAGGAGCCGCGAGCCGAGCGCGTCGACGATCACCCGGCACTGCACGCCGCGATCCTCGGCGCGCATCAGCGCCTCGGCGATCTTGGTGCCGCTGGCATCGGGCAGCCAGATGTAGAACAGCACGTGGACGTGACCCTGCGCCCCGTCGATGGCCGCGACCAGATCGTCGATGGCCCCGTCGCTCTCCTCCAGCAGGCTCAGCACGTTGCCCGCCCGGGCCTCCATGCCGCCGACCGAGGCGTTGGCCGCGATCACCGGCCCGGCCGGATCGTCGCGGTCGGGCCGCACCATCGGCAGGCCCGGGTCGCGCCCGGTTAGGCGGTCGCGTACGTCGGCCATGCGCTGCACCTCGGCTTGGCTCATGCGGACCTCGCCGAACAGCAGATAGGCCAGGATCCCCAGCAGCGGCACCGCCTCGACCACCATGATCCAGGCCAGCCGGACCGAGGGTTCGATGCGCGGACGCATCAGCACGCGGGCGATGATCACCAGCGACAGCGTCGTATGCGTCAGGAAGAACAGCGTGGCCCACATGGCCCGCATCATCCGCGCGCCCCCCGGCAATTGCAATTCCCCCCGTCGCGGCCTATCTGGGGGCCTGAAACAGCCAAGGCCATTCGCGATGAACTGGATCACGAACTATGTCCGCCCGCGCATCAATTCGCTCTTCTCGCGGCGCGAGGTCCCCGAGAACCTGTGGACCAAATGCCCGGAATGCGGGACGATGCTGTTCCATCGCGAACTGTCGGACAACCTGAACGTCTGCACGACCTGCGACCACCACATGGCGATCACGCCGCGCGACCGCTTTGCCGCGCTGTTCGACGGCGGCGCCTTCGTCGAGGTGAAGGTTCCCGATCCCATCGCCGACCCGCTGCAGTTCCGCGACCAGAAGAAGTATCCCGACCGGATGAAGGCCGCGCAGAAATCCACCGGCGAGAAGGAGGCCATGCTGGTCGCCGAGGGCGAGATCGGCCGCACCCCCATCGTCGCCGCCGCCCAGGACTTCAGCTTCATGGGCGGGTCGATGGGCATGTATGTGGGCAACGCCATCGTAGCGGCCGCCGAACGCGCGGTCCAGTCGGGCAAGCCGCTGGTCCTGTTCTCCGCCGCGGGGGGGGCACGCATGCAGGAGGGCATCCTGTCGCTGATGCAGATGCCCCGCACCACCGTCGCGGTGGAGATGCTGCGCGAGGCGCGCCTGCCCTACATCGTCGTGCTGACCCATCCGACCACCGGCGGCGTCACGGCCAGCTATGCTATGCTGGGCGACATCCAGATCGCCGAGCCGAACGCGCTGATCTGCTTTGCCGGTCCCCGCGTGATCGAGCAGACCATCCGCGAGAAGCTGCCCGAGGGCTTCCAGCGGGCCGAATACCTGCTGGAGCACGGCATGCTGGACCGGGTGACCCACCGCAAGGCGCTGCGCGACGAGCTGATCGGCGTGCTGCGCATGCTGGGCGGCCTGCCGACCGCGACGCGCGCGGACCTGCCCGCGCCCGCGGCCCCCGCCCCGGCGCCCGCGGCCCCCGCCCCGGCGGCCGCGACCCCGCTGGCGGCGCCCAAGGCCGCCACGCCGACCCCGGCGGAATAAGCCCCTCCTGACCCGCGTCGGCGCTCCGGGGGTCCGGGGGCCGGCCCCCTGGTGCGCCATGACGACCTCCGACACGATCCTGTCACGCCTGATGGCGCTGCACCCCAAGGTCATCGACCTGTCGCTGGACCGGATGCACCGGCTGCTGGCGGCGCTCGGCCATCCGGAGCGCGCCGTCCCGCCGGTCATCCACGTCGCCGGCACGAACGGCAAGGGCAGCACCCAGGCCATGATCCGCGCGGGGCTGGAGGCCGGGGGCGCGCGGGTCCATGCCTATACCTCGCCGCATCTGGCCGAGTTCCGCGAGCGCATCCGCCTGGCCGGCACGCTGATCGAGGACGCGGCCCTGGCCGATCTTCTGGCCGAGGTCGAGGCCGCCAATGACGGCCAGCCCATCACCTTCTTCGAGATCACCACCGCCGCGGCCTTCCTGGCCTTCGCGCGCACGCCCGCGGACTTCACCCTGCTGGAGGTGGGCCTGGGCGGACGGCTGGACGCGACCAACGTGATCGCAGCGCCGCGGCTGACGGTGATCACCCCGGTCTCGATCGACCATCAGCAGTATCTGGGCGACACGCTGCCGCTGATCGCCGCCGAAAAGGCCGGGATCATCAAGCCGCGCGTGCCGGTCGTGATCGCCGCGCAGGAGGGTGACGCGATGCGCGTGATCGAGGCCCGCGCCATGGGCCTCTCGGCCCCGATCCTGGCGCATGGGCAGCACTGGACGGTCGCGGCCGAACCGGGCGGGATGGTGTTTCAGGACGATCACGGGCTGTGGGACCTGCCCCGCCCGGTGCTGATGGGCGCGCATCAGGTCCAGAACGCGGGCACCGCGCTGGCCGCGCTGCGCGCCCTGGGCGCGACCGAGGCGCAGGCCCGCGCCGCCGTCACCCGCGCCGAATGGCCCGCCCGCATGCAGCGCCTGCGCCGCGGCCCGCTGGTCGATCTGGCCGGGGGGGCGGAGCTGTGGCTGGACGGCGGCCACAACCCGGCGGGGGGCGAGGCGCTGGCCGCGACGCTGGTCGCCATGCCCGCGCGGCCCACGCATCTGATCTGCGGGATGCTGAACACCAAGGACATCGCGGGCTATCTGCGCCCGCTGGCGCGCGAGGCCGCCAGCCTGACCGCCATCGACATCCCCGGAGAGCCGAACACCCTGCCCGCCCGCGCCACCGCCGAGGCCGCGCGCAGCGTGGGCCTGCCCGCCACCGAGGCCGAGGATGCCGCCCGGGCCGTCGCCGCCATCACCGCGCGCGATCCGGGCGCGCGCATCCTGATCTGCGGCTCGCTGTACCTGGCCGGGCGCGTCCTGCGCGAGAACGGCTGACGCCGTTCTCCCTCAGGCCCAGTCCCAAGGGGTCGTGAACTGACCCAGACGCGCCTGGACCTGCGCCTCGTCCACCCCGCCCTCGCGCGACAGCCGGGCGACCAGGCCGCGCTTCTTGTCCTCGCGCACGTCCAGCACGCGGGTGCCCGTCCCCTCCAGCGCGGCGTCATAGACGCGGGTGATGGCCAGCTTGCGCAGGTCGGGCTTGAAGATCTTGCCGACGGCGGTCTTGGGCAGCTCGGGCAGGATCTCGATATGCTTGGGGATGGCCGCGCGTTCGTGGATGTGGTCGCGCGCATGCGAGACCAGTTCGTCCACGGTGACGCTCGCCCCGCCGACCAGCTCGACATAGACGCAGGGCAGCTCTCCGGCAAAGCTGTCGGGCTGGCCGATGGCGCCGGCAAAGGCCACGGCCGGATGGGACAGCATCCCCTCCTCGATCTCGGCGGGGTCGATGTTGTGGCCGCCGCGGATGATCAGGTCCTTGGCGCGGCCGGTGATCCACAGATAGCCGTCCGCGTCGATGCGCCCCAGATCGCCCGTGCGCAGATAGATGTCGTCGGCGAACAGCTTATGGTTCTTGTCCACCTCGGTATAGGTCGAGCCGGGGAAGACGCCCGGATTGGCCACGCAGATCTCTCCGACGACGTCGGTCGGGCATTCATGCACGCGGCCCGCATCGTCGTGGTTCAGGATGCGCACATGCGTGTAGGGCAGCGGGATGCCGACCGAGCCCACCTTCTTCAGCCCGTCCACCGGGTTGCAGCTGACCAGGCAGGTCGCCTCGGTCAGGCCGTAGCCTTCGGCGATCTCGACCCCGGTCGCGGCCTTGAAGCGGTTGTAGAGTTCGATCGGCAGCGGCGCGGACCCGGAAATCGCGGTCTTCAGGCTGCTGACATCGGCATTGACCGGGCGCTGCATGAGGGCCGCGATGGCGGTCGGCACGGTGATCAGGAAGGTCGCCTGCCAGCGTTCGATCAGCTTCCAGAAATTGTCGAAGACCCCGTCGCCCCGGTATCCGGCGGGCGTAGGCATGACCACATGCGCGCCCGACGCGATGCAGGACATCAGCACCGGATAGGCCGCGAAGACGTGGAACATCGGCAGCGGGCACATCAGCACGTCGGTCTCGTCGAAGAGCAGCGTGCCCCCCAGCCAGCCGTTGTAGATCATGCCGCTGTACTTGTGCTGTGCGACCTTGGGCGTGCCGGTGGTGCCGCCGGTGTGGAAATAGGCTGCGACCCGGTCCTGCCGCGGGTCGTCAAACTCCAGCGCGGTGTGCTTCCTTGCGCTGGTCGCGGCCTCGAAATCCAGGACCTTGGCCTTGTGCGCGACCTTCACCTTGGGCCGGATCAGCGGCACGATGAAGCGCTTCAGCCCGCGCAGGTGGCGGTTCAGGTCGATCTCGATCACATGGGTGACGCCGGGGGCTTGGGCGACGGCCTCCGCCGCCTTCTGCGCCACGTCGGTCTTGGGGAAGGCCTTCAGCGTCACCAGCACCTTGGCCCGCGTCTCGCGCAGGATGCCGGCGATCTGGGTCGCGTCCAGCAGCGGGTTGATGGGGTTCACGATGCCTGCGGTCGCACCCGCCAGCAGGACGACCGGGGTCTCGATCGTGTTGGGCAGCAGATAGGCCACCGTGTCGGTCGGCCCCACGCCCAGGCTGCGGAACAGGTTGGCGGTCTCGGTCACCCGCTCCAGCAGCTCCTGCCAGGTCAGGGTGACGGAGGGGTCCTTGGGGCCGGACAGCAACTGGAACGACAGCGCCGGGCGCTGCGGGAACCGGGCGGCGGTGCGCGACAGGAATTCGTGGATGGTCACCGGCAGGTCGCGCGCGTCATAGGCGCTTTCGTCCTCGACGCTGTTGCGGTCGTCATAGCTGCTGAACTTGCCCATCGGTTCCCCCATGCATTCCGGCACCGCACGGATGCGGCCCCTCCCTGCGGGCAGGATGGGACGATATGGCCGAACGGGGCAAGTGCCTGGCGGCGCGGGCCGCGCGAAAACGCCGCGTCAACCGAGGGTCGGACGCGGCGTCACATGGCGACGGCCTTACGCGGCGGGAATGCGCAGCACCTGCCCGGGATAGATCTTGTCCGGGTCACTCAGCATCGGGCGGTTCGCCTCGAAGATCGCGTTGTAGCGGTTCGCATCGCCCAGATGCGCCTTGGCGATGGCCGACAGGGTCTCGCCCTTCTTGACGGTGTGTAAGACGGGCTGGGGACTGTCCGCGGGCAGGTCGGCCTCGACCTTGGCGATCCCCTCGATGTTGCCGACGGCCAGGATCAGCTTCTCCAGCGTCTCGCGATCGGCGCCCTTGGATTCGACGACCACCGTGTCGCCGCGAAGGCGCAGATGCACGTCGTCGCTGTCCAGGTTCAGCGCGCGCAGCTCGGCCTTCAGGGCTGCGACCTTGCGCTGCGTGTCGGCGTCATGGGCCGGGGCTGCGGCGGATGCGGGTGCGGGCGCTGCGGCGGGCGTGGCGGCCTCGGCCTTGCCGAAGACCGATTTCCCAGCGTCCTTGACGAAATCCCAGATGGGCATGGCGGCTGTCCTCCTGCTGCTGTGCATCCGAACGATGCAGGGATCGGCAGGGTTCCGCCCGCCCTGCGACCGATGAGCGCCGGAGGCGTCAACCTCTTGTTCACACTTGTCTGTTAGACCATTCCCACCGGACTGACGACGACCAGGAATGCCCCGATGCCTCACCGACCCGGCCCCTTGGCCGCCCTTCTGCTGGCCTGCGCCGCCTGCGCCCCCGCCACCCAACGCCCGACGGGCACCGACCCCTATGCGGTCCAGGTGGCCCAGCCGGGCGAGGCGACCTGCCTCGCCACCGCCGCGGCCCATAACGCCCAGGCCGCCGCCGCCACCAACCACGCCCGCGCCCGCGCGGGCCTGCCGCCGGTCCAGCCCGACCCGCACCTGGCTCGCGTCGCGGCGCGCCACTCCTGCGACATGGCACTTCGCGGACGCATGACCCATCTGGGCAGCACAACGACCGGGCCGTCGATGCGGCTGCGACAGGCGGGCTATGCCCCCACCATCTCGGCCGAGAACATCGCGGCCGGTCCCTATTCCCTGCCCCGCGTCCTGAACGAATGGGCGACCTCTCCGGGCCATCTGGACAACATCCTGCTGCCGCAGGTGCGCGACTTCGGCGTGGGCCGGGCCGTGGCCGCGGATGGGCGGACCGTGTACTGGACCGCGGTCTATGCCGCGCCCCGTCCCTGAACCCGACCGAACTGAACCATTGCGTTCACCTCGGGAACCGGCCTAGGCTGTGCCCTCCACAGCAATCTCGGGAGGGGCCGCCATGCGTCCTGCACTGTCCTGCGCCGCACTTCTGGCCGTGATCCTGTCCGGCGGGGGCGCGCTGGCCGCGCCCGCCTGCGAGCCGCCCTCCATGCCCGACAGCCAGGCCATGGCCGATGCGGTGAACCGGCTGCGCGCGCAGGCGGGCGCGCCTGCCCTGCAGGCGCACCCGGCGCTGGCCCGCGCCGCCGCCGACCAGGCCTGCGCCATGGCGCAGAACGGCCGGCTCAGCCATGCCGGCGGGGGCGGCGTCAAGGCGCGGACCCGCGCGGCCGGATATGGCGCGGCGGGCATCGCGGCCGAGAACATCGCCGCCGGTCAGCCCGATGCGGGGGCCGCGCTGTCCAGCTGGGCGGCATCGGGCGGGCACCGGGCGAACCTGCTGAACCCGCGGCTCAGGCATCTGGGCATCGGGCGTGCGGTGGCCGCGGACGGGCGGACGCCCTTCTGGTCGCTGGTCCTGGCCGCCCCGCGCTGACGCTCAGACCGCCTCGGCGGGAAGGCGCGGCCCGTCGGTGAACTGCATCCGCGCCAGGCGCGCATAGAGCCCGTCCTGCGCGACCAGCTGATCATGGCTGCCCTGGGCCGCGATGCGGCCCTGATCCAGCACCACGATGCGGTCGGCCTGCTTCACCGTCGCCAGGCGGTGGGCCACGACGATGGTGGTGCGCCCCTGGGCCAGCCGTCCGACGGCGGCCTGCACCAGCGCCTCGGATTCGGCGTCCAGCGCGCTGGTCGCCTCGTCCAGCAGCAGGATCGGCGCGTCGCGCAGCATGGCGCGCGCGATGGCGATGCGCTGACGCTGGCCCCCCGACAGCATGACGCCCCGTTCGCCCAGGGCGGTGTCATAGCCCTGCGGCAGGGCCGCGATGAAGTCATGCGCGTGGGCGGCGCGGGCGGCGGCCTGGACCTCGGCGTCGCTGGCCTCGGGACGGCCGAGGCGGATGTTCTCGGCGGCGGATGCGGCAAAGATCACCGGGTCCTGCGGCACCAGCGCGATGCGGCTGCGCAGGTCCACCCGCGCCAGATCGCGCAGATCGACACCGTCCAGCGTCACCCGCCCCGCCTGCGGGTCCCAGAACCGCTGGATCAGCTGGATCACGGTGGTCTTGCCCGCGCCCGACGGGCCGACCAGGGCCACCGTCTCGCCGGGGCGGATGGTCAGGTCGATTCCGTCCAGCGCCGCGATGTCGGGGCGCGAGGGGAAGTTGAAGCGCAGCCCGCTCAGCGCGATCTCGCCGCGCAGCGGGCTGGGCAGGGGCACGGGGCGCGCCGGATCGGTCAGCGTGTCCTCGGCCGACAGCAGCTCGGCCAGACGCTCGGTCGCGCCGGCGGCGCGCTGCAGCTCTCCCCAGATCTCGGACAGGGCGCCCGCGCCGCCCGCGACCAGGATCGCGTAGATCACGAACTGCACCAGCTGGCCCGCGGTCATCACGCCGGCCTGCACGTCGCGCGCGCCGACCCACAGCACGCCGATGACGCCCGCGAAGATCAGGAAGATCACGATGGCGGTCATCACCGCCCGCGTGCCGATGCGCGTGCGCGCCACCTGATAGGACTGTTCGGTGACCGCGTCGAAGCGGTCGATGCTGCGCGCCTCGGCGGTGTAGGCCTGCACGGTCTGCGCGGCCAGCAGCGTCTCGGACGCGGTGCCGGACGATGCCGCGATCCAGTCCTGGTTCTGGCGCGACAGCGCGCGCAGGCGGCGGCCCAGCACGATGATCGGCACCAGGATCGCCGGCACGATCAGCAGGACCAGCCCCATCAGCTTCAGCGAGGTCAGCGCCAGCATGGCCAGCCCGCCCGTCAACACCAGCAGGTTGCGCAGCGCGATGGACAGCGACGATCCGACGACCGATTGGATCAGCGTGGTGTCGGTGGTGATGCGCGACAGGATCTCTCCGGTCATCACCCGCTCGAAGAAGGCGGGCGACAAGGTGATGACGCGGGCATAGACCGCCTTGCGGATGTCGGCCACGACCCGCTCGCCCAGGCGCGTGACGAAGAAGTAGCGCGCCGCCGTCCCCAAGGCCAGCAGCGCCACGATCATGAGCGCCGCGCCGAAATACTTGTCCAGAAGGCCCGCGCCGTCGTCGAAATTGTCGACGACCCGGCGGGCGGCCAAAGGCAGGATCAGGCTGATCGCGGAGGTCACCACCAGCGCCACCAGCGCCAGCACCATCTGCCCGCGATAGGGCCGCATGAAGGGCCACAGCGCGCCCAGCGCCCCGACCCGGCGGCTGGTCGGCCGGTCTTCCACAAGTCTTGCGCCGCGTGCCATGCCCGTCCGCCTGTCCCAGTTGCCGCCCCGGTCTAAGGGGCCGGGGGCGCAAGGACAAGCGCGCGGCCTGTCACAGCACGATCCGTCCCTGCCGCAGCGCGTCCTCCAGCAGGTCGACGGCCTGCGCCAGCCGCCCGTCGATCAGCTCCAGATAGCGCGTCCAGTCGTCAATGCCGCCCAGATCGGCCGCCCCGTCGGAGATCCCGCGCAGCCCGATCAGCGGCAGGCCGAAATGCTGCGCCGCGCGCAGATGGGCAAAGGTCTCCATGTCGACCATGTCCTCGGCGACGGCGCCATAGGCCGCGCCGCTGACGATGTCGCCGC
The DNA here is from genome assembly GCF_057748165.1 of Paracoccus sp. NIOT.M2S5SZ12. Lineage (NCBI taxonomy): Bacteria > Pseudomonadati > Pseudomonadota > Alphaproteobacteria > Rhodobacterales > Paracoccaceae > Paracoccus > Paracoccus sp. NIOT.M2S5SZ12. The sequence goes on along the minus strand of NZ_JBYLFR010000001.1, from coordinate 87,043 downwards.
CGGTGGACAGGCTGGCCACGGGCAGGCCCGGGATGCGGTGCGGCAGGTCGATCACCCGCGGCAGGTCCAGAAGCGGCGTGCGCCCGCGCTCGAACCCCAGGGCGCTGGCATCCATGTCGCGCCAGGCGACGGCGCCCACCTGATAGACCTGCGTCTGCGCCAGCCGCGCCGACCCGGCCGACCCTAGGGACACGATCAGCCGCGGGCGGGCGGTCATCTGGGCCAGGGCGGCGGTCAGCTGGACCGCGGCCTCGATCGGGCCGATCCCGGTCATCAGGGGGGTGATGCGCGCGCGCAGGGCGGGGCCGTATTCGGGCTGGGCCGCCATCACGAACAGGACGGGCAGGCCGGCGATCAGGTCGGTCATGGGCACCTCGGGGCGGGGGAAACGGTCCTGCCGGGGTCGCATGCGCGCCGGGCCGCGGTCAAGCGGGGGCCTTGCGGGTCCGGTCCGGGTCGTGGCAGGGGTGCGATGACGGACAACACAGGCGGGACGGGCATGGGCCGGGTCAGCGATCTCTATCGGCAGCGCATCGCGGCGGGCGTGCTGCGCCCGGACCCCGCTCAGGCGGCGATCCTGCCGCTCATGGACCGCGTGCTGGAGGAGATGGAGGCCGCCCCGGCCGCAGCGCCGCGCCGGTCGGCCTGGCGGGCGTTCCTGGGCGTGGGCAGCCCCGAGGTGGCCGTGCCGGTGCGCGGCCTTTATCTGTGGGGCGGGGTCGGGCGCGGCAAGTCGATGCTGATGGACCTGATGGCCGAGGCCGCAGGCCCCATCCCCTGCCGCCGCGTGCATTTCCACGAATTCATGCAGGAGATCCAGGCCGGGCTGAACGCCGCCCGCAGCCGCGGCGAACAGGACACCGTCCGCCCCGTGGCCGAGGCCGTCGCCCGCGAGACCCGCCTGCTGTGCTTCGACGAGATGCAGATCACCGACATCGCCGATGCGATGATCGTGGGGCGGCTGTTCCAGGTGCTGTTCGACCAGGGCGTGACGGTGGTCACCACCTCGAACCGGGTGCCCGAGGACCTCTACAAGCACGGGCTGAACCGGCAGCTGTTCCTGCCCTTCATCGCGCTGATCCGCGAGCGGATGGAGGTCGTCTGCCTGGACAGCCAGACCGACTACCGCCAGAACCGCCATGGCGGGCCGGTCTGGTTCGCGCCCGCCGACGCGGCGGCGCGGGCGGCGCTGGACGCGGCGTGGCGGGACCTGACGGGCGGCGCGGAGCCCACGCCCTTGGTCCTGCCGGTGCAGGGTCGCGCGGTGACGCTGCCCGCCCATGTCGGGCGCGCGGCGCGCTCCAGCTTCTGGGACCTGTGCGGCAAGCCCCTGGGGCCCGCCGATTACCTGGCGGTCGCCAAGGCGGTGGACGTGCTGCTGATCGACGGGGTGCCGCGGCTCTCGGCCTCGAACTACAACGAGGCCAAGCGCTTCGTGACGCTGATCGACGCCCTCTATGAGGCGCGGGTGCGGCTGATCGCCAGCGCCGCGGACGAACCCGAACAGCTCTACAACGAGGGCGAGGGCAGCTTCGAGTTCGAACGCACCGCCTCGCGCCTGCGCGAGATGCAGGATGCCGATTGGGGGCGGCGCGACTAGGCCCGCGTCCGGTCAGACCCCCATGGTGCGGCGGCCCCGCGCCACCAGGTCGCGCAGCTCCTGCGCTGTGACGGCGCCGAACACGGCCTCGTCGCCGCAGATGAAGGTCGGCGTGCCCATCAGCCCCATGTGATCGGCCAGCAGGAAGCTGGTCGAGATGTGCCGCTCGACCGGGTCGCTGGCCATGCCCTCGCGCAGCGCGGCCTCGTCCAGGCCCAGTTCGCGCACGGTGCGCATCACGGTCGCCTCCTCGGCGCGGCCGCGCATCGATAGAAGCGCCGCGTGCAGCCGCCAGTAGTTGCCGCCGGGCAGCGCCGCCAGCGACACCCGCGCGGCAAAGTCCGACCCCGCACCGAAGACCGGCCATTCGCGATAGACCACCCGCAGCGCCGGATCGGACCGAACCAGGTCCGAGATCAGCGGCAGCATCGTGCGGCAATGCGGACAGTTGTAGTCGAAGAACTCGGTCAGGGTGATGTCGCCCTGCGGATTGCCCAGCACCGGCGCGGTCGGGTCGCGCTCCAGCGCGGCACGCAGCTCTTCGGGCATGGGATTAGCGCGGTCCTGCGCCAGCACGGGCAGCGCTGGAAGCAGCGACAGGGCGGCGGCCTGGGCCAGAAGGTCGCGGCGGTTGGGCATGACTTGTCCTTTCGGCGGCGGCAGGGTCTGATGATCCGGCGTAACCCGAAGGCCCAGTGATGCGTAAGCCGCGACAGGACCCCGCCCCGGTCACGATGCCGTCAGACCCCGTCTGTCCGCTTTGCCTGCGGCCGATCCCGCCCGACGTCCCGCAAAGCCGCCATCACCTGATCCCCAAGCTGAAGGGCGGCAAGGGCGGCCCGACCGTCCTTTTGCACCACATCTGCCACAAGACCATCCACAAGACCCTGCGAGAGGCCGATCTGGCGCGCCATTTCAACACGGTCGAGGCCCTGCGCGCGCATCCTGACCTGGCCCGGTTCTGGGCCTGGGTCGCCCGCCGCCCGCCGGGATTTCTGGGCCGCGCGCGCTGAGGCGGATTGGCTGTTTGCGCAACGGCGATTCGGGCGCATGCTTGCGGGACAGCCCTATCGGAGATCCGCCATGCGCCTGCCCCTCCTTGCCCTGCTGTCGGTCCTCGCCGCACCCGCGGCCCTGGCCCAGACCCGGCCCGAACCCGAACCCACCCCCCAGGCCGAGACGCCCCCAATGCCGCAGATGCCCGCCGGGACCGGCGGATCGCGCTGCGGCGCGGGGCGTCCGGTCCTGTCCTAAGGTCGAGCCCCGGGTCCGGCCCGGCAAGAGGTGCCGTGCAGAAACCCGCGCGCGCCTGCTGCCCCCGCAGCCCCGGCGGGCGCCGACCGTGAACGAATGGGTTCGCCCCGCGCCCGCTCCGCGGTGGATGGCGGGGCACCCCTCACGGAGGCTCACGATCCTGTGGTTGCATCCGGGTCACGCCGCGCGCGGCGGCGCGGGGCGCGGCCCTGTCGCCCGGACGCCTTCGGGTCTAGGTCCGCAAGCCTGATACCAATCGGAGAAGACCCATGAAATTTGCATCCACCGCCATCGCCGCCGTCCTGTTCGCCGGCGCCGCCCATGCCGGCGGCATCGTCGCACCGGTCGTCGAATCCGCGCCGGTGGTCGTCGCCACCCCGGTCGTCGCCCCCGTGTCCGACTGGTCGGGCTTCTATGCCGGTCTGCAGTACGGCCAGGGCGATGCCGACGTGTCCTTCAAGGGCGACTCGGTCTCCGAGGACTTCGACGCCTACGGCCTGTTCGGCGGCTACAACCGCGACTTCGGCAAGTTCGTCCTGGGCGGCGAACTGGACTACAACCGCGTCGATTTGGACAATGGCGGCGATGCCGACCTGGCCCGCCTGCGCGGCCGCGCCGGCTATGACCTGGGCCGCTTCATGCCCTACGTCACGCTTGGCGCCGCGTACCTGGACGGCGACGACTTCTCCGAGACCGGCCTGACCTACGGCATCGGCGCCGACTTCAAGGTGACCGAGCGCTTCCTGGTCGGTGCGGAATACACCCGCCAGGACTTCAGCGACGTGGCCGACGTGGACGGCGCCGATCTGGACGCCGACATGGTGCAGCTGCGCGCCACCATGCGCTTCTGATCCCTGCCGGATCACCGACCGCACGGAAAGGGCGGCCCCGAGGGGCCGCCTTTTTCAGATCGGCACGACTCCGTCCAGCAGTGCGGTCTTGTAATCCGCATAGGTCTGGCCTGTGCCCTGAACCAGCCAATCGGTGCGGCCGTTGCGGCTGGTGCCTTACAGCAAGGCCGCCGCGGCGCTCGGGCTGCCGACCGCCAGATCCTGCACCAGGCGAAACCTGCCTCCCGGCGCGGTCACGGCCCGACCGGATTCCAGCGCCTGGTCGCGCAGCACCCGCAGGGTCTTGCGCAGCGATGGCGCGGTGTTCAGGTCTCCGGTCGCACCCGCCAGGATCACGAACTCACCCTCCGTCTCCACGGCGACCGCGTGGATGCCCTTCGCGGCATGGGTCAGCACGAAAATCGGGCGCCCTGTCGAGGGCAGGGAAGCATGGCCATCGGTGCCCTGTCTGTCGGCGGACAGGGTCGTCGTCGAGGTCTCCTGAATGACGGTCCTCGGATGCGGTCGCCGCAGCTGATCGACACCGATCACCGGCAGCACGAGGCGGATTTCATCGAGAAAGGTTTCCATGTCGGCCACGTCGGCCTCCGGCAGACGCTCGAACCCCGGATCCGTCCGGTTCATGACGACGCTCTTGCGGGCATCCTTGAGCAGGATGATGAGCCGCGATTCGAGATATCGGACATGGGCCTTGGTCAGGTTCATGTCCTTGCTGGTGATCGCCACGACACGATCCCAGTAATCCTTGTCGTCGTCGCGGGCATGAATCCGGATTCTCTCTCCGATCGAATCCCCCTCGCCGACATAGAACGCGGGCAGCTCGCTTTCCGCAACGGAGCCGATTAGCAGGTAGACTCCCGTTCTGAGCATCTCAGGACGGCGGAGCCCATCCTCCAGCCGGATCCGAGGCACCGCAAGGACATGCCCCGTCCAGTTGATGATCTCCGCCGTCAGAATGCCGGTAGCCGAGCCTTCGGCCAAAAAGAGCCTGACCGAACGCCCCTTGCTCATCAGCGGGTGAACTTCTTGTACTTCACGCGCTTCGGTTCGACCGAATCCGGACCCAGGCGGCGGATCTTGTCCTCCTCATAGGCCTGGAAGTTGCCTTCGAACCATTCGACATGCGCGTCGCCCTCGAAGGCCAGGATATGCGTGCACAGCCGGTCCAGGAAGAAGCGGTCGTGGCTGATGATCACCGCGCAGCCGGCGAAATCCTCCAGCGCCGCCTCCAGCGCCTGAAGCGTCTCGACGTCCAGGTCGTTGGTCGGTTCGTCCAGCAGCAGAACGTTGCCGCCCGACTTCAGCAGCTTGGCCATGTGCACGCGGTTGCGTTCGCCGCCCGACAGCTGGCCGACCTTCTTCTGCTGGTCGCCGCCCTTGAAGTTGAAGGCGCTGCAATAGGCGCGGCTGTTCATCGACGCATCGCCCAGCACAATCTGCTCGGCGCCGCCGCTGATCTCCTCCCAGACCGTCTTTCCGGGGTCCAGCGCGTCGCGCGACTGGTCCACATAGGACAGCTGCACCGTGTCGCCCAGGGTGATGGTGCCCTGGTCGGGCTGCTCGTTGCCGGTCAGCATGCGGAACAGCGTGGACTTGCCCGCGCCGTTCGGGCCGATCACGCCGACGATGCCGCCGGGCGGCAGGGCAAAGTCCAGCCCTTCGATCAGCAGCTTGTCGCCCATGGCCTTCTTCAGGCCCTCGACCTCGATCACCTTGCCGCCCAGACGCTCGCCGTTGGGGATGATGATCTGCGCGCGGGCCAGCTTGTCGCGCTCGGACTGGCTGGCCAGTTCGTTGTAGGCGTTGATGCGGGCCTTGGACTTGGCCTGGCGCGCCTTGGCGCCGGCGCGGATCCATTCCAGCTCGCGCTCCAGCACCTTCTGCTTGGACTTGTCCTCGCGGGCCTCCTGCTCCAGCCGCTTGGCCTTCTGCTCCAGCCAGGCCGAATAGTTGCCCTCGTAGGGGATGCCGCGGCCGCGATCCAGCTCCAGGATCCAGCTGGTGATGTCGTCCAGGAAATAGCGGTCGTGGGTCACGGTCAGGATCGTGCCCTTGTACTCGATCAGGTGCTTCTGCAGCCAGGCGATGGTCTCGGCGTCGAGGTGGTTGGTCGGTTCGTCCAGGAGCAGCATGTCCGGCGCCTCAAGCAGCAGCTTGCACAGCGCGACGCGGCGCTTCTCGCCGCCCGACAGGGTGGTCACGTCCGCATCGTCGGGCGGGCAGCGCAGGGCCTCCATCGCCACGTCGATCTGGCTGTCCAGATCCCACAGGTTCTCGGCGTCGATCTGGTCCTGCAGGGCGGCCATCTCCTCGGCGGTCTCGTCCGAGTAGTTCATGGCCAGCTCGTTGTAGCGGTCCAGGATCGCCTTCTTGGCGGCCACGCCCAGCATCACGTTGCCGCGCACGTCCAGCGATTCGTCCAGCTGCGGCTCCTGCGGCAGATAGCCGACGGTCGCGCCCTTGGCGGCCCAGGCCTCGCCGGTGAAGTCCTTGTCCCAGCCCGCCATGACGCGCAGCAGGGTGGACTTGCCGGCGCCGTTGACGCCCACGACGCCGATCTTGACGCCGGGCAGGAAGTTCAGGCGGATGTTCTCGAACACCTTCTTGCCGCCGGGATAGGTCTTGGACACGCCGTCCATGTGATAGACGAACTGATAGGCCGCCATGGGGAATTCTCCTGCGAATGCTTTGTCCCCATGTAGGCGAAAGCGCGCCGGGAAGAAAGGGAGGCGCTCGGCTCAGCGCAGTTCGGCGACGAATTCCGGTCCCAGGTGGTCGCGCAGGAAATCGACCTGCGGGGCCAGGCGCGCCTCCAGCGCGGCGATGGCCTCGGGCGGGGGCATGAGGCCGGGGGCGTTGGCAAAGACCTTCCGGTCCAGATCGGTGTAGAAGCCCGGCCCGATGCCCAGATGCGCCTCGACCGCGTCCATGACCTCGTGCGGGGCGCGCGCGATGCGTCCGAAGGGCAGGACCAGCATGTCGGGGTAATGCGCCTGCCAGCGCGGCAGATAGGCGGCATAGTCGCCGCGCTCGTCCAGGACGGGGTTCGCCACCTCGGCCAGCCAGTCGGCGATGGTGGCGGGGGCGCGCTTCTCGCGGCGCAGGTTCATGCGCAGCTGCGACACGGCGCGGTCCACCGGATGGCGGATCAGGTAGATCACCCGCGCCTTGGGCAGGAAGGCCCTGACCGCAGCCACGCCCGCCTCGGGCAGGGCGGAATATTCGGGGGTGAAGTCCACCGGCGTCGCATGGGTCGGCGCGGGTGCGAAGACGCGCTTGTACCACTGGTTGTGGAACATCTTGCCCGACGTCACCGCATCCAGATAGGCGTCCAGCGCGGGCTCCAGCGGCACCTGCCGCATCCGGTGCCGCTCGCGGATCTCCTGGGGCTTGTTGCGATAGTGCCAGGCGATCCAGCGGCGATGTTCGGGGATGTGCAGGTGGTTGAAGTACTGGACCTCCTTGAAGGGCGGGATCCAGACCTGCGGATGCTGGCCCAGCATCTGCGCCAGCCAGCTGGTCCCGGCCTTCTGCGCGCCGATGCACAGCGCGCCGGGCTTGCGCGGCTGTCCTTCGGGGTCGAAGGCCGGGCTGATGGCCAGCGTGGTCACCAGCCGCGCCAGCGCGTCCTCAGTCGTCGCGTCGTCCCCAGAGGTCATACTCGCCCGCCTCATCCACCGTCACGGTCAGCATATCGCCGGGCTTCAGCCCGTCAAACCCCTGATCGATGAACAGGTTGCCGTCGATCTCGGGGGCGTCGGCCATGGTGCGGCAGGTGGCGCCGCCCTCGTCGACCTCGTCCACGATCACCTGCTGGCGGGTGCCGACCTTGGCCTCGAGTTTCGCGGCGCTGATGGCCTGGGCCTTCTCCATGAACCGGTCATAGCGGTCCTGCTTGACCTCGGGCGCGACATGGTCGGGCAGGTCGTTGGCGCGCGCGCCCTTGACGTTCTCGTACTGGAAGGCGCCGACGCGATCCAGCTGCGCCTCGTCCAGCCAGTCCAGCAGGGTCTGGAACTCGGCTTCGGTCTCTCCGGGATAGCCCACGATGAAGGTCGAGCGCAGGGTGATCTCCGGGCAGACCGCGCGCCAGGCGGCGATCTCGTCCAGAGTCTTCGCCGCCGCCGCCGGGCGCGCCATGCGGCGCAGGACGTCGGGATGCGCGTGCTGGAACGGAATGTCCAGATAGGGCAGCACCAGGCCCTCCGCCATCAGCGGAATCAGGTCGCGCACATGCGGATAGGGATAGACGTAATGCAGCCGCACCCAGGCCCCGAGCGATCCCAGATCGCGCGCCAGATCGGTGATGTGCGCGCGATGCCCCCGGTCGGTTGCGTGCTTCAGGTCCAGCCCATAGGCGCTGGTGTCCTGGCTGATCACCAGCAGCTCCTTGACGCCTGCCTCGACCAGACGCTCGGCCTCGCGGATCACGGCATGGGCCGGACGGCTGACCAGACGGCCGCGCATGTCAGGGATGATGCAGAACTTGCACTTGTGATTGCAGCCTTCCGAAATCTTCAGATAGCTGTAATGGCGCGGCGTCAGGCTGACGCCCGAGGCGGGCAGCAGGTCGATGAACGGATCGGGCCGGGGCGGCACGGCGGCATGGACCGCATCCAGCACCTGTTCGTACTGATGCGGGCCGGTCACGGCCAAGACCTTGGGATGCGCGCCGGTGATATAGTCGGGTTCCGCCCCCAAGCAGCCGGTCACGATCACGCGGCCGTTCTCGCGCAGCGCTTCGCCGATGGCGTCCAGGCTCTCGGCCTTGGCGCTGTCCAGGAATCCGCAGGTGTTCACCACCACCGCATCCGCGCCATGATAGTCGGCGCTGATCGCATAGCCCTCGGCCCTGAGGCGGGTCAGGATGCGTTCGCTGTCCACCAGCGCCTTGGGACATCCCAAGGACACCATGCCGATGGTCGGCTGACCGTCGCGGCGGTCATCCGGGACGCGCGCACGCGCGAGGTCGGGGCGAAGTTCGGGCGGGTTCTGCTGCATCCGCCGCAGATAAGCGATTCGCGGCCTTGGGGGAAGCCCGATCCGTGCGACGGCCAGCGGGTCGGGGAACGCGGGCCGGGGAACGCGGGCGCCGCGGGCGGGTTTCGCCGTAACGTGATTTCCGTTCCGCGCCGTCCTTGCCGAAAGTAGCCCCATGACACGCATCCGCCTTGCCCTGATCCTGGCCGCAGCCCTGACCGCCGCCGCCCCCGCCACCGCGCAGGAGGGCATCCGCCGCGCGGGCGAGTTCATCGACGTCTGGAACAACCGCGGCGGCAACGTGCTGCAGATGGTCCAGACCCGGCAGGAATTGGCATCCTCGGGGCGGACGGTGCGCATCCGCGGATACTGCCGCTCGGCCTGCACGATCCTGACGACCATGCCCAATGCCTGCCTGGGTCCGGGCGCGCGGATCGGCTTTCACGCGCCGCGCATCCAGGGGACGCAGATCATCCCGCCCTATGTCGACCAGATCATGGGCAACTTCTATCGCGGCGGGATCCGCGACCGGTGGTTCGGCGGCTGGAACCGGTCGATGGAGATGCAGGTCATCACCGCCCGCGACTATGTCCGCATGGATCCGCAGGCGCGCATCTGCGGCAGCCTGACCCGCCGGCGCCGCTAGTCGCGCAGGCGCCAGCCGGTGGCAAAGATCCAGCGGATCACCGCCAGGCAGATCACGACCATGATCGCCACCGCCACCAGCGACACCCCCACCGGCACGTCGGCCAGCCCGAAGAACGACCAGCGGAACCCCGAGATCAGGTAGAGGACCGGGTTCAGTTTCGCGACCCCCTCCCAGAAGGGCGGCAGCATGCTGGCCGAGTAGAAGGCCCCGCCCAGGAAGACCAGCGGCATGATGACCATCATCGGCACGATCTGCAGCTGCTCGAACGACTTGGCCCAGAGCCCGATGATGAAGCCCAGCAGGCTGAAGCCGATCGAGGACAGGATCAGGAATCCGATCATCCAGAACGGATGCAGGATGTGGACGCCGACAAAGGCGAAGCTGGTCAGCAGGATCACCAGGGCGATCAGGATGGCCTTGGCGGCGGCGGCGCCGACGAAGCCCATCGTCACCTCGATCCAGCCGACCGGAGAGACCAGGTATTCGAAGATCGTGCCGCTGAACTTGGGGAAGTAGATGCCGAAGCTGGCGTTGCTGACGGCCTGCTGCAGCACGGTCAGCATCATCAGGCCGGGCACGATGAAGGCGCCGTACTCGACCCCCTCGACCGACTGGATGCGCCCGCCGATGGCCGCGCCGAAGACCACGAAATAGAGGATGGTGGACAGGACCGGCGAGGCCAGCGACTGCCAGATGGTGCGGAAGAAGCGCATCATCTCGTGATGGAAGATGGCCCAGACGCCATGCCAGTTGATGCTCATGCCGCGTCCTCGGAAACCAGGGAAAGAAAGACGTCCTCCAGGCTGGACTGCCGGGTGGACACGTCGCGCACGGTGATGCCCTGGGCGGCCAGATCGCCCAGAAGACGCGCGATGCCGGTGCGTTCGGCCCGCGTGTCATAGTCGAAGGCCAGCCGGCGGCCGTCCTCGGACAGGGTCAGGCCCCGGCCCTCCAGAGCCGCGGGAATGGCGGCCAGGGGCTGGTCCAGGTCGATGGACAGGGTCTTCCTGCCAAACTCGCCCATCAGCTCAGACGTGGGCTTGACCAGCAGCAGGCGGCCCTTGGCGATGACGCCGATGCGGTCGGCCATCTCCTCGGCCTCCTCCAGGTAATGGGTGGTCAGGATGATGGTGACCCCCTCGCGGCGCAGATCGGCCACGACCTCCCACATCTCGCGGCGGAGCGCCACGTCGACCCCGGCGGTGGGTTCGTCCAGGAACAGCACCTTGGGCTGGTGCGACAGCGCCTTGGCGATGAGCACGCGGCGCTTCATGCCGCCCGACAGCTCGCGCGTGGCGGCATGGCGCTTGTCCCACAGCGCCAGCGCACGCAGGATGCGTTCGACATAGGCCTCGTCCGGGGGCATGCCGTAGAGGCCGCGTGTGAAGCGGACGCAGTTGATGACCTTTTCGAACGGCTCCAGCGCGATCTCCTGCGGGACCAGGCCGATCAGCTTTCGCGCGGCGCGCCAGTCGGTGCGGATGTCGTGCCCGCCCACACGGACCGTGCCGCCGGTGGGCGTCACCAGCCCGCAGATGATGGAGATGAGCGTGGTCTTGCCCGCGCCGTTGGGACCCAGAAGGGCGATGATCTCGCCCTCGTCGATGGACAGGCTGACGTCGTCGAGCGCCTTGGTCCCGCTGTCGTAGGCCTTGGACAGATGGTCGATGTCGATGATCGCGGCCATGCGCCTCTCCTGAATGTTGGATGCAGGGGGCGTGAGGCGGGGCCGCACGCGTCCGATCCTGCCAGATAGGCACGGCCCGCGGGCTTTGCCACCCCCGAGCGCGAAATCGCGGGGCAGATGCGGGCGCGCGCCCCCATCGAGGGGGCCCGCGCCCGCCGGGGCCTTGCGGCCCCGATCACCCCTCCCGCCGGCCGATGCTCATGTGCCGCTTGCCCGCGAAGCCCGGGCAGCGCTGGACCGCAAAGCCCGCCGCCTGAAGCGCCCGGCGCACATGGCCCGCGGCGGTATAGGTGGCGAAAGTGCCCCCCGGCGCGGTGTGGCGGCCGACCTCGGCCATCAGGCCCGCGTCCCACATCTCGGGGTTCTTGGCCGGAGAGAAGCCGTCCAGAAACCACGCATCCGCCACCCCGTCCCATGACGGCAGGCGCTGGCGCACGTCGCCCGTCACTACGCTCAACGTGACCTGTCCCACCCGGATCTCGGCCGCGCCCCAGCCCGCGCGCAGCTGGCGCGCCAGATCGGCCAGCTCGGGGAAGGCCGCATGGGCCTGCTCCAGCTGCGCCTCGGTCATGGGATAAGCCTCGAAGCTGGTCATGCCCACGGGCACGGCGGCCACCTGCGCCAAGGCCAGCGCGTTCAGCCCGGTGCCGAAGCCCGTCTCGGCCACGTGAAAGCCGGGGCGCAGCCGCACGGGCAGGTCGTTGCCCGCCAGAAAAACGTGGCGCGTCTCCTCCAGCCCGCCGGCCAGGCTGAAATAGGGGTCGTCGAACTGGCGCGACACGGGCACGCCGCCGGGGCGCCAGTCCAACGCAGGCTCGTCATTCGGGGGGGGATCGGGTAGGACGCTCATCGGATCGGTTGTCGGGAAAGGACGCGGCTTTGGCAAGGGTCATCCATGTGGCGGGGGCGGGCATCTTCGGCCTGTCCGCGGCCTGGGCGCTGGCGCGGCGCGGCGCGGCGGTGCGCGTCTTCGAGGCCCGCCACATCGGCGCGGGGTCGTCGGGCGGGCATGTCGGCGCGCTGGCCCCGCACGCGCCCGACGGCTGGAACCCCAAGAAGCAGCTGCAGCTGGACAGCCTCCTCTCCGCCCCCGACTTCTGGGCCGAGGTCGAGGCCGCCTCCGGCCTCTCCAGCGGCTACGGCCGCACCGGGCGGCTGCAGCCCGTCACCGACCCGGCCGCCCCGCAGGCCCGCATCGAGGGCGCCGCGCGGCACTGGCCGCGGGGCCTGGGAATGGCGCTGACGCACACCCCCCGGGCCGCGCTGATCCCCGACAGCCCCACGGGCGTCTGGCTGCTGGACGGGCTGACGGCACGCCTGAACCCGCGCGCGGCGCTTGCGGCCCTGGCGCAGGCCCTGCGCGCCGCCGGGGTCGAGATCCTGGAGGGCACCCCCGCCCCCGAGGATCACGCGCCCACGCTCTGGGCCACCGGCACGCCGGGCCTCATGGCGCTGAACACGGCGCTGGACCGCAGGATCGGCCAGGGGGTCAAGGGTCAGTCGCTGCTCCTGGCCCATGCCGCCCCGGACAGCCCGCAGGTCTTCGCCGACGGGCTGCACATCGTGCCCCATGCGGACGGCACCACGGCCATCGGCTCGACCTCGGAAAACACCTGGGACCACCCCGATCCCGACCATCAGGCCCGGAACCTGCTGGCCCGCGCCGTCGCGATCTGCCCGACGCTCGCGGACGCGCCGGTCCTCGACATCTGGGCGGGCCTGCGCCCCCGCGCCCGCTCGCGCGCACCAATCCTCGCGCCTTGGCCCGGCCGCCCCGGCCACCTGATCGCGAATGGCGGCTTCAAGATCGGCTTCGGCATGGCCCCCCTGATCGCCGACCTCGCGACGAATATCCTGCTCGACGACCGCACCGACATCCCCGACCTCTTCGCCCTCCCCTGACCCCTTCTTCTTCACGAAAATATCCCGGGGGGAGTCCGCAGGACGGGGGGCAGCGCCCCCCTGCCCGCTTGCCAACCGGGCGCCCTCCGCGCACACTCGACCCGAACCACCGGAGCCCGCCATGACCCGCCTCGACCATGCCTTCACCGCCATCGACGCCGCCAATGCGCAGGACCCGAACCTGGACGGAGACACCCCGGCGAACCTCCTCTATGGCCAGCGCATGACGGCCGAACAGCAGCGCCTGTTCCCCGACGCCGACGACGTTCTGCGCATCGCCTGCCGGGGCCAGCATGTCGAACGCTGGCTGCTGCCGCGGAGCGACTATCCGATGAACCGCCCCGGCTATCTGGCTTGGCGCCAGGAACAGGGCCGCCGTCACGCCGACCGCATCGCGGGCATCATGGCCGATGCGGGCTACGGCACCAGTGACATCGATCGCGCGCGGAAGATGCTGACGAAACAGGGCCTCAAGCGCGACCCGCAGGTGCAGGCGCTGGAGGATGTGATCTGCTTCACCTTCATCCGCTGGTATCTGGGCGATTTCATGGCCGAACAGCCCGACCACAAGATCCCCCGCATCATCGAGAAGACCGCCCGCAAGATGTCCGCCGAGGCCCGCGTCCGCGCCCTAGCCGAATTCCCCATGCCCGAGGCGCTCGCGCAGTATTTCCACGACGCCGACCAGCCGCAGACCCTGTCGCGCGCCGTCATCGTCTCGCATGGCCAGCCCGGCGACCCCGCCCCCCAGCAGGCCGCCATCGAGGCGCTGGCCGCCCAGGTCGCGGGCCACGCGCCGGGCGTCGAGGTGCTGGGCGCGACGCTCGCCGACCCCGAGGCCCTGCCCCGCACCTGCCGCAGCGACTCCATCATCTATCCGATGTTCATGGCCGAGGGCTGGTTTACCGGGATCGAACTTCCCCGCCGTCTGACCCAGGCCGGCGCGCCGGGCGCGCATATCATGCGCCCCTTCGGCACCGATCCCGGCCTCGACGCGCTGGTCGTCGAAAAGGCGCGACAGGCGGCGGAGGCCCAAGGCTGGGCGCTGTCCGACACGACGCTGCTGCTGTCGGCGCACGGATCGCAGCGCGGGCAGGCCAGCCATGACATCACCATGGCGCTGGCCGCCCGCATCGCGCCGCATTTCGCCCGCGTGGTCGCGGGCTTCGTCGAACAGGAGCCCTTCATCGCCGACGCCGCCCGCGGCCTCGACCGCGCCATCAGCCTGCCGCTTTTCGCGCTCAGGGCCGAACATGTGCTGGACGACCTGCCGCAGGCGCTGGATCAGGCGGGCTTCACCGGCCCGCGCCTGGACCCGGTGGGCCTCGCGCCCGAAGTGCCCGCGATGATCGCAGCCTCCATCGCCAAAGAAGTTTCAAGCTTGAAATGATTTCGGACCCGTGCCAGCCTGCATCGCAGGAGGTGGCACGGGATGAAGATTCTCTGTCTGGGCGGCGGGCCTGCGGGCCTTTACTTCGCGATCTCTATGAAGCTGCGCGATCCGTCGCATGACGTCACCGTGCTGGAGCGCAACGGCGCGGGCGACACCTTCGGATGGGGCGTGGTGCTCTCCGACGACGCCCTGTCGCGGCTGAAACGCAACGACCCGTCCTCGGCCCAGGCGATCCGCGACCACTTCATCTATTGGGACGATATCGCGGTCATCCGCGACGGCCACCGGCAGGTCTCGGGCGGGCACGGATTTGCGGGGATCGGGCGGCGGCAGCTGCTGATCCTGCTGCAGGAGCGCGCGCGGGAGCTGGGCGTGGACCTGCAATTCCGGACCGAGTTCCAGACCGCCGAACAGTATCGCCGCAATTACGACCTGGTCGTCGCCTGCGACGGGCTGAACAGCAAGGTCCGCACGGAGTATGCGGACGTGTTCCGCCCCGATATCGACATGCGCCGCTGCAAGTTCGTCTGGCTGGGCACCAAACAGAAATTCGACGACGCCTTCACCTTCATCTTCGAAAAGACGCCCCAGGGCTGGCTCTGGGCGCATGTCTATTCCTTCGACGCCGACACCGCGACCTTCATCGTGGAATGCGCGCAGGAGACCTGGGACGCGATGGGCTTCGAGGCCATGTCCAAGGAGCAGATCGTCGAGACCTGCCGCGCGGTCTTCGCGGACCATCTGGGCGGTCATGACCTGATGTCGAACGCGGCGCATCTGCGCGGTTCGGCCGTCTGGATGAACTTTCCCCGCGTCATCTGCGACCGCTGGTATCATGAGAACGTGGTGCTGATGGGCGATGCGGCGGCGACGGGGCATTTCTCGATCGGGTCCGGCACGCGGCTGGCCTTGGACAGCGCCATCGCGCTGGCGGACTATCTGCATTCCGAACCCGACCTGCCCCGCGCCTTCGAACGCTATCAGGAGGAACGGCGCATCGAGGTGCTGCGCTTGCAATCGGCGGCCCGCAACAGCCTGGAATGGTTCGAGGAGGTCGAGCGTTACCTGGACCTGGACCCGATCCAATTCACCTATTCCCTGCTGACCCGCAGCCAGCGCATCGGGCATGAGAACCTACGCCTGCGCGACCCCGATTGGGTGCGCGAGGCCGAGGACTGGTTCCAGCGGCAGGCCGGCGGCCAGCCGGGCCGTGCGCCGATCTTCGCCCCCTTCCGCCTGCGCGACATGGCGCTGAAGAACCGCATCGTCGTCTCGCCCATGGCGCAGTACAAGGCGCAGGACGGCTGCCCGACCGACTGGCATCTGGTCCATTACGGCGAACGCGCCAAGGGCGGCGCGGGTTTGGTCTTTACCGAGATGACCTGCGTTTCCGCAGAGGGTCGCATAACGCCGGGCTGTCCGGGCCTCTATGCGCCCGAGCACCAGGCGGCCTGGCGACGGATCACCGATTTTGTCCATGCCGAGACGGATGCGAAGATCTGCTGCCAGATCGGCCATTCGGGTCGCAAGGGCTCCACCCGCATCGGATGGGAGGGGATGGACCGGCCGCTGGCGGAGGGCAACTGGCCGATCATGGCGGCCTCCGCCCTGCCCTGGTCCGACGGCAATGCCGTCCCGCAGGAGATGACCCGCGCCGACATGGAGGCGGTGACCGAACAGTTCGTGGCCGCCACCCGCATGGCCGATGCGGCGGGCTTCGACATGATCGAGCTGCATGCGGCGCATGGCTATCTGCTGTCGGGCTTCCTGTCGCCGGTGTCGAACCGGCGGACGGATGACTATGGCGGCAGCCTGGAGAAGCGCCTGCGCTGGCCGCTGGAGGTCTTCACCGCCATGCGCGCCGTATGGCCGGACGACAAGCCGATGTCGGTACGCATCTCGGCCACGGACTGGACCGAGGACGGCGTGACGCCCGAGGAGTCGGTCGCCATTGCGCGGGCGTTCCATGCGGCGGGGGCGGATATCATCGACGTCTCGGCAGGTCAGACGACGCCCGAGGCGCGACCCGTCTATGGGCGGATGTTCCAGACGCCCTTCTCGGACCGCATCCGCAACCAGGCGGGGCTGGCCACGATGGCGGTGGGCAACATCACCGATGCGGATCAGGCCAATGGCATCCTGATGGCCGGGCGCGCCGATCTGGTGGCCATCGGACGGCCGCATCTGGCCGATCCCTATTGGACGCTGCATGCGGCGACGGCGCTTGGCGACGGGGCGGACTGGCCCCTGCCCTATCACGCGGGCCGCGATCAGGCGCGGCGACTGGCCCAGAAGCAGGCCGAGGAGATCCGCGCATGACCCGTGTCCTGATCACCGGCGGGGGCAGCGGCACGGGCGCCGACATGGCCCGCGCCTTTGCGGCCCAAGGCCATGAAGTCGTCATCACCGGGCGCGACGCCGCCAGGCTGGAGGCGGTGGCGGGCGGCCTGATCCGCGCCGTGCCGGGCGATGTCAGCGACGAGGATCAGGTGCGCGCCGTATTCGACGCCGCTGGTCCCTGCCAGGTGGTCATCGCCAATGCCGGCATCGCCGAGGCCGCGCCCTTTGCCCGCACCACGCTGGACCAGTTCAACCGCATCATGGCGGTCAACCTGACGGGGGTCTTCCTGACCTTTCGGCAGGCGCTGTCGCAGATGGGACCGGGCGGGCGGCTGATCGCGGTGTCCTCGGCGGCGGGGCTGCGGGGGGCGGCCTATGCCTCGGCCTATGCGGCCAGCAAGCACGGGGTGATGGGGCTGGTGCGGTCGATCGCGCTGGAGGTGGCGTCGAAGCGGATCACCGCCAACGCCATCTGCCCCAGCTATCTGGACACAGAGATGACCGGCCGCACGCTGGACGGGATCATGGCCAAGACCGGGCGCGACCGCGACGCGGCGCTGGCCGCGCTGACCGCGCGCAATCCGCAGGGCCGCCTGATCGCGCCCGCTGAGGTGACCGGCGCGGCGCTGTGGCTGGCCTCGGACGCGGCGGCGGGGGTGAACGGCCAGGCCATCGTCCTCGACGGGGGCGAGAGCGCATGACCGACCTGTCCAAGCGGCGGCTGAAGACTTGGATCCGCCTTCTGGGCGTCACGCGGGGGGCCGAGAACCACCTGCGCGACTATCTGCGCCGCGCGCATGGCACAACCCTGCCCCGCTTCGACGTGATGGCGGCGCTGTGGCGCAAACGCGAGGGCGTGACCATGTCCGAGCTGTCGCGCCTGCTGCTGGTGTCGAACGGCAATGCCACGGCGGTCGTCGACCGACTGGAGGCCGACGGCATGGCCCGGCGCGAGGCCGAGGACGGCGACCGCCGCCGCATCCGCGTGCGCCTGACGCCAGAGGGGCTGGAGGCGTTCGAGATCATGGCCTTGGGCCATGAGGCCGAGGTCGACGCGATCCTGGGCCGTCTGTCCGAAACCGATCTGGAGGCGCTGCGCGACATCCTGTCCCGCGCCGGGAGGCCCGAATGAAACCCGTCCCCATGGCCGATCTGGCGCCCGAACATTTCCTGTGGGAGGTCACGGACCGCATCGCGGTGATCCGCCTGAACCGCCCCGAACGCAAGAACCCCCTGACCTTCGACAGCTATGCCGAACTGGGGGCGTGTTTCCGCATGCTGGCCCATGCGTCGGATGTGGATGTGGTGGTGCTCGCCTCT
Organism: Paracoccus sp. NIOT.M2S5SZ12; assembly: GCF_057748165.1. Lineage (NCBI taxonomy): Bacteria > Pseudomonadati > Pseudomonadota > Alphaproteobacteria > Rhodobacterales > Paracoccaceae > Paracoccus > Paracoccus sp. NIOT.M2S5SZ12. Next base: position 69,067 of record NZ_JBYLFR010000001.1, on the reverse strand, counting down.
AATGGCGGGAATTTCTGTTCGGGCGGCGACGTGCACGAGATCATCGGCCCGCTGGTCGGGATGGAGATGCCGCAGCTTCTGGCCTTCACCCGCATGACCGGAGAGCTGGTCCGCGCGATGATCCATTGCGGCAAGCCGGTGATCGCCGCGGTCGAGGGGATCTGCGTCGGCGCGGGCGCGATCATGGCCATGGCCAGCGACCTGCGGCTGGCCGCGCCCTCGGCCAAGGCCGCGTTCCTGTTTACCAAGGTGGGGCTTGCGGGCTGCGACATGGGCGCCTGCGCGATGCTGCCCCGCATCGTGGGACAGGGGCGGGCGACGGAGCTGCTTTACACCGGCCGCGTGCTGCGCGCCGAGGAGGGCGAGCGGTGGGGGTTCTGGAACAGCCTGCATGACGACGTCTTTGCCGCGGCGATGGATCTGGCGCGGGCGATCGCGGCGGGGCCCACCTGGGCGCATGGGATCACCAAGACGCAGCTGTTGCAGGAATGGACCATGGGTCTGGACCAGGCGATCGAGGCCGAGGCGCAGGCCCAGGCCATCTGCATGACCACGCGCGATTTCGAGCGGGCCTATCGGGCCTTCGTCGCCAAGGAGACGCCGGCCTTCGAGGGCAACTGAGGGAACCGGGGCTCTGCCCCGGACCCCGGGATATTTGGGTGAAGAAGAAGATGGATCGCAGCTTTCTGGACTGGCCGTTCTTCGAGGACAGGCATCGCGCGCTGGCCCAGGGGCTGGAGGATTGGGCCGCAGGCGCGCTGCCGGTGGATCACGGCGATGTGGATGGGGCCTGCCGGGGGCTGGTGCGGGCGCTTGGCGATGGCGGCTGGCTGGCGCATTCGGGGGGCGAGGCGCTGGACGTGCGCGCGCTGTGCCTGATCCGCGAGACGCTGGCGCGCCATGACGGGTTGGCGGATTTCGCCTTCGCCATGCAGGGCCTGGGCATGGGGGCGGTGACGCTGTTCGGCAGCGGGCCTCAGCGGGCATGGCTGGAGCGGACGCGGGCGGGCCGGGCGATTTCGGGCTTTGCGCTGACCGAGCCTGCCTCGGGGTCGGACGTGGCGCGGCTGGCGACCACGGCGCGGCGGGATGGCGACGGGTGGGTGCTGGACGGGGAAAAGACCTATATCTCGAACGGCGGGATCGCGGATGTCTATGTGATCGTGGCGCGGACCGGAGAGGCGCCGGGCGCGCGGGGACTGTCGGCCTTCCTGCTGCCTGCGGACACGCCGGGGCTGGAGGTGGTCGGTCGCATCGACGTGATGGCACCTCATCCATTGGCGCATCTGCGGCTGACCGGGGTGCGGCTGCCGGGGGGGGCGCTGATCGGGCAGTCGGGACAGGGTTTCCGCATCGCCATGACGGTGCTGGATCATTTCCGCCCCACGGTCGGGGCTGCGGCCCTGGGCTTTGCGCGTCGCGCGCTGGACGAGGCGCTGGCGCGGGTGCGGTCGCGCCAGATCCAGGGCGCGCCGATGGCCGAGCTGCAGATGGTCCAGGGGCATCTGGCCGACATGGCGCTGAAGATCGACGCCGCCGCCCTGCTGATCTATCGCGCGGCCTGGGCCAAGGACCAGGGCGCGCCCCGCATCACGCGCGAGGCGGCGATGGCCAAGCTGTACGCGACCGAGATCGCGCAGGAGGTCATCGACCAGGCCGTCCAGCTGCATGGCGGCGACGGCGTGCGGACGGGCAGCACGGTCGAGAGCCTCTACCGCGAGATCCGCGCCCTGCGCATCTATGAGGGGGCCAGCGACGTGCAGCGCGTCGTCATCGCCCGCAGCATCCTGGAGGGCGCATGACCTATACCCGCACCATCCCCATCGAGTTCTGCCACTGCGACCCGGCGGGGATCGTCTTCTATCCCCGCTATGCGGAGATGGTGAACCACATGGTGGAGAACTTCTTCCTGGAGGTCGTGGGGCATGGGTTCGGGCCGATGATGGCGGCGGGCCAGGGCATGCCCACTGTCGCGCTAGAGATGGCGTTCCGCAAGCCCGCGCGGCTTGGCGACCGGCTGGACTGGACGCTGGTGGTCGAGCATCTGGGCCGGTCCAGCGCGCGCTTTCTGGTGCGCGGCGAGGACCGGGTCGAGGCGCGGACCACGGTGGTCTGGATGGAGCGCGACTTCACCCCCTCGCCCTGGCCCGACGCCATGCGACAGACCCTGGAGGCGCATCATGCATGAACCCCTGCATCCGGCGACGTGGAAGCGCGCCTCGGGCTATGCCAACGGCATCATGGCGCGGGGGCGGATGATCTTCACCGGCGGGTTGGTAGGCTGGGACGCGGATCAGGTCTTTCAGACCGACGATTTCGCGGGCCAGGTCCGGCAGGTGCTGGAGAACATCGTGGCGGTCCTGGCGGAAGGCGGCGCGGGGCCGGAGCATCTGGTGCGGCTGACCTGGTATGTCACCGACAAGCACGAATATCTGGGCGCGCTGCGCGCGGTGGGGGCGGCCTATCGCGACGTGATCGGGCGGCATTACCCGGCCATGGCGCTGGTGCAGGTCGTGGCGCTGGTCGAGGACCGCGCCAAGGTCGAGATCGAGGCCACGGCCGTGGTGCCGGAATAGGGGGACGATCATGCTGGGACCAAGCGGGCACGAGGACAGCTTCACGCGCGACAACCTGCCCCCGCCGGAGGCCTGGCCGCGGATCGACCTGTCCGGATACGACTATCCCGACTGGCTGAACGCGGGGGCGGAGCTGACCGACCGCATGGTCGATCGCGGCTTCGGGGACCGGGTGGCGCTGGTCGGCAACGGGCGGGCGCGGACCTACAAGGAGCTGTCGGACTGGACCAACCGGCTGGCCCATGCGCTGGTCGCGGATTACGGGCTGCGGCCGGGCAACCGGGTGCTGATCCGGTCGGCCAACAACCCCGCGATGGTCGCCTGCTGGCTGGCCGCGACCAAGGCGGGGGCGGTGGTGGTGAACACCATGCCCATGCTTCGCGCCAAGGAGCTGTCCCAGATCATCGACAAGGCGCAGGTGACGCATGCGCTGTGCGACACGCGCCTGATGGATGAGCTGGTGGCGGCGGCCAAGGGGTCGGCCACGCTGACCACGGTGGTGGGGTTCGACGGAACCGCGAACCACGACGCGGAGCTGGACCGGGCGGCGCTGACGAAACCGGTGCGCTTCGAGGCGGTGCGGACCGGGCGGGATGACGTGGCGCTGCTGGGCATGACCTCGGGGTCGACGGGCGAGCCCAAGGCCACGATGCATTTCCACCGCGACCTGTTGATCATCGCCGACGGCTATGCGCGCGAGGTGCTGGGGGTGACGCCGGACGACGTCTTCGTGGGGTCGCCGCCGCTGGCCTTCACCTTCGGGCTGGGCGGGCTGGCGGTGTTCCCGCTGCGCTTCGGGGCCAGCGCGGTGCTGCTGGAGAACGCCTCGCCGCCGAACATGATCGAGATCATCGAACACCACCGCGCCACGATCTGCGTGACCGCGCCCACGGCGTACCGGGTGATGCTGCGCGCGATGGACCAAGGGGCGGACCTGTCCAGCCTGCGCGTGGCGATCAGCGCCGGAGAGACCCTGCCTGCGCCCATCTGGCAGGATTGGCACGACCGCACCGGCAAGCCGATGCTGGACGGGATCGGCGCGACCGAGATGCTGCACATCTTCCTGACCAACCGGCTGGACGACAGCCATCCGGGCTGCACCGGGCGGCCCGTGCAGGGATATCGCGCGCGGATCGTGGACGATGCGGGACAGGAGGTGCCGCGCGGAGAGATGGGGCGGCTGGCGGTGATCGGGCCGACCGGCTGCCGCTATCTGAACGATGCGCGGCAGGCGGAGTATGTGCAGGGCGGCTGGAACCTGACCGGCGACACTTTCTGGCAGGACGAGGACGGGCGGTTCCATTTCGCGGCGCGCTGCGACGACATCATCGTGTCGTCGGGCTACAACATCGCGGGGCCGGATGTGGAGGCGGCGCTGCTGGCGCATGCGGACGTGCTGGAATGCGCGGTGATCGGCGCGCCGGACCTGGAGCGCGGCCAGATCGTCGAGGCGCATGTGGTTCTGGCGCCGGGCGTCGCCCCCGACACCGCGACGGCGGAGCGGTTGCAGCGGCATGTGAAGGATGCGATCGCGCCCTTCAAATATCCCCGCCGGGTGGTCTTTTGCGACGCCCTGCCCAAGACCCAGACCGGCAAGATCCAGAGGTTCAGACTGAAGCAATGACCATCGACCCTGCACAGGAAGGCGCGCGCATGTCCTTCGACGGGCGCATGTCCTATGGCGATTATCTGGGGCTGGACCGGCTGCTGACGGCGCAAGCGCCGCTGTCGGATGCGCATGACGAGATGCTGTTCATCATCCAGCACCAGACGTCCGAATTGTGGATGAAGCTGGCCCTGCTGGAGATGGGGGCGGCGCGGGAACGGATCGCTGCGGGCGACCTGCGCCCCGCGTTCAAGATGCTGACCCGCGTGGCGCGGATCATGGAGCAGCTGAATTCGGCCTGGGACGTTTTGCGCACCATGACGCCATCGGAATATTCGACCTTCCGCCCGGCGCTGGCCGAGAGCAGCGGGTTCCAGTCGCATCAGTACCGGATGATCGAATTCGTCGCGGGCAACCGCAACATGGCGATGATCGCGCCCCATGCGCATCGCCCCGACCTGGCTGATGCGCTGCGGGCGGAGGCCGCGCGGCCGTCGCTCTACGATGAGGTTCTGGGGCGGCTGCGGGCGGCGGGGTTCGACGTGGCGGCGCGCACGGCGCTGGACGCGCCCCATGCGCCGGATGCGGCGGCGCGGACGGCCTGGGCCGAGGTCTATCGCAACCCGGGCCGCTATTGGGAGCTGTATGAGCTGGCCGAGAAGCTGGTCGATTTCGAGGATTACTTCCGCCGCTGGCGGTTCAACCATGTGACGACGGTGGAGCGGATCATCGGCTTCAAGCGCGGATCGGGGGGCACGTCGGGGGTGACCTATCTGCGGCGGATGCTGGACGTGGTGCTGTTCCCGGACCTGTGGGAGCTGCGGACCGAGCTGTGAGGCAGGGGCGGACGGCCGCGCCTGACCGGCCCTGACGGGCCGGGGTCGCGGCCGTCGGTGGCGCCCGGACCTGCGGTCCGGGCGCGGTCGGTCCGGTGGCTCAGGCGGCGGGGCCGTAATAGGCGTAGCTGCCTTGGACCGTGAAGCCGAGGCTGGCATAGGTAACTTGGGCTGCGGTGTTCGCACGGCTGACGGCCAGGCCGATGCGCGTGGCGCCGAGATCCTGCGCCCATTGGGCTGCCTGGCGCATCATCCATCCGGCAATGCCTTGGCGGCGGAAGGCAGGCAGGACCTCCACCGCATGGACCATGGCGGTGCGGTCATGCAGCGCGACGAAGCCTGCGCCGGCGGCGCGGTCCCGGATGCGGCCCAGGAGGGCGGCCTTGGGCAGGGGCAAGCGGTCGATCACGGCCTGTCTTGCGGGGGTGATATTGCCCGCGCCCCAGATCTGACGCTGGATCGCAAGAGGAGGCCAGATGGCGAAGGCGGTGACGGGCGGGATCGGCCGGTCGGTCAGCGCGGCGATGGGCGCGGCCATGACCAGGGTCGGGATATGCGCGCCCATGCTCCGGGCAGTCAGGGCGGCGATCAGGTCCGTGTCGTCATCCCAAGCCCGGAACAGCGGCGGCTGGTCCCATGCGGCATGCCGCGCACAGGCGGCGTCGATATCGGCCTCCGCCCACGGACCGACCGCGACGGCCGAGCTGACCCGCCCGCCCGCGCCTGCGCCCCGCCCGACCAGGAAGCCGCCGCAGCGGACGGTCTCGAACGCGGGCCAGGTCGCCTCGAAGGCGGCGGCCAGATCGGGGTCGGGCCTCACAGACCGATGCGTCCGCGCAGCGCGGCCATGGCCTGATCGACGCGGGCGGCATCCAGGCCCCGCACGACCAGGTTCGTCCCCCAGCCCGTGTCGTCGCGGAACGGATAGGACCCCAGGGACAGGTCGGCATATTCGGCTGCGACGGCCTTGAGGTCCTCGGCCACCTCGCTCTCGCCGCGGCGGACCTCGACGGTCAGGGATTGCACCGGGCGGCCCACGGGCAGCTGCGGGATCAGCCAGGCGACCATGGCGCGGAAGACCTCGGGGACACCCGCCATCACATGGGTCGCACCGATGGAGAAGCCGGGCGCGGCCGAGACGGCATTGTCGATCAGCGTCGCGCCCACGGGGATGCGGGCCATGCGCAGGCGGTTCTCGTTCAATTCGACCCCCATGCGGTCGCAGCGCTCCTGCAGCAGGGCGCGGGCGGTGGGGTTGACCTCGACCGTGGTGCCATGGGCGGCGGCCACGGCATCGGCGGTGATGTCGTCATGCGTGGGCCCGATGCCGCCGGAGGTGAAGAGCAGGTCGTAGGCCCCGCCCAGGGTCCCGTCCAGCGCGCGGATCGCGTCGACGATGCGGTCGGTGTCGTCGGCCACGACGCGGATCTCCTGCAGGTCGATGCCGGTCGCGGTCAGCACCTGGGCCAGGTGATGGGCGTTCCCTTCGCGTGTGCGGCCGGACAGGATCTCGTCGCCGATGACCAGGATGGCGGCTGTGGGGTTGTCGGACTGCATCAGGCTCTCCCTTGGGTGTCGCGCCCCATCTATGCCCGCAGCCGGGGCTGGAACAAGTGGGCGCGCGCCTCTATCTAGGGCGGCAGACAGAAAGGATCAGCGATGGACGAAGGCCGTATCACGAGGGAAGGCATCCGCCTGCACATGCCCGGGGATTTCGCAGGCATGCGGGCGGCGGGCGCCTTGGCCGCGCGGATCCTGGACGAGGTGGGGCCGATGGTCGCACCGGGCGTCACCACCGCCGCGCTGGACGATTTCATCCGGGGCCGGGTGGCGGAGCTGGGCGCGACCTCGGCCACGATCGGCTATCGCGGCTATCAGCATGCCAGCTGCATCAGCGTGAACCACGTGGTCTGTCACGGCATTCCGGGCGACAAGAGCCTCAAGGACGGCGACATCCTGAACATCGACGTGACGGTGATCCTGGACGGATGGTTCGGCGACACCAGCCGGATGTATGTGGCGGGCAAGCCGTCGCTCAAGGCGCAGCGGCTGCTGCAGGTCACGCATGACGCGCTGATGAAGGGCATCGAGGCTGTGCGCCCCGGCGCGACCTTCGGCGACATCGGCGCGGCGATCCAGACCTATGCCGAGGAACGGCGGATGTCGGTGGTGCGCGACTTCTGCGGCCACGGGATCGGGCGGGTGTTCCATGCGCCGCCGAACGTGCTGCATTTTGGACGCGCGGGCAAAGGCCCGGTGCTGGAGGAGGGCATGTTCTTCACCATCGAGCCGATGATCAACCTGGGCCGCCCGGAGACGAAGGTCCTGGCCGACGACTGGACCGCGGTGACGCGGGACAAGTCGCTGTCCGCGCAGTTCGAACACTCGATCGGAGTGACGGCCGACGGGTGCGAAATCTTCACCCCCTCTGACCGGTTCTTCCCGCAGTTCGACTGAACCGCACCCGGCCCGCTTGGCGTCCTCCGCCCCGGGGGGTCCGGGGGGTGGGGCCCCCCGGGCCGGCGCGGGACGCAGGCGCTCAGGCGTGTCCTGCCGCCGCCGACAGCAGCGACGGATCGATCCCCTGCGCCCTGAGCGCGCGCTGCCACTTGTCGTCATGCGTGGCGTCGAAGATCAGGTCCTCCGCCCCCTCGCCCGTCAGCCAGCCATTGGCCAGCATCTCGCTCTCCAGCTGGCCCGGTCCCCATCCGGCATAGCCCAGGGACAGGACCGCCTGCGCCGGGCCGTCGCCATGGGCCAAGTCCATCAGGATGTCGCGCGTCGTCGTCATCGCCAGCCCCTGCCCGATGCGCAGCCGCCCCTCCGGGTCGTCGTCATGCTCGGCCACCTTGTGCAGCACGAAGCCGCGCCCCGGCTCGACAGGGCCGCCGAAGCGCACCTCGATGCGGCGCATGTTGTCGTCGGCGGTGATGCCCAGCTGCGCCAGCAGCTCGTCAAAGCCGATCTCGGGCAGCGGCCGGTTCAGGACCAGCCCCATCGCCCCGTCCTCGGAATGGGCGCAGACCAGCACGACGGACCGCTCGAATCGCGGGTCGCTCATGCTGGGCATGGCGATCAGGATCTTGCCGGTCAGGTTCGCGTCGGACGCCTCGCCGTCACGGCCGGAGGCAGGGATGTCGGATATGCGGCGCATCATGTCTCCTTTTGATGACAAATCGGCACGGCCGCAAAGGGTTGCAAGACCCGCGCGGATTTGTGACTTTCCGCGGCCCCGCGCCAGACGCTAGGACGGGGCATGATCCGCATCATCACCCTGACCGCGCTTGCCTGCCTGGCCGCCGCCCTGCCGGCCGCGTCCGATCCCGCCCTGCCGCGATCGCTGCCGGTCGCGGCACCCGCCGCCGATCCGCTGCCGCCGGGGCTGCGGGCCGCGCGTCTGCTGCCCGGCTGGACCGATGCCGCGGGCGATCGCGTCCTGGCGCTGGAGCTGCTCTTGGAGCCGGGATGGAAGACCTATTGGCGCAGCCCCGGCGACACCGGCCTGCCGCCGCATCTGGACTGGAGCGGCTCGGAGAACCTAGCCGGGATGACCCCGCACTGGCCCGCGCCCGAGCCGATCCGTTCGGGCGAGGTGCTGGAGATGGGCTATCACGACCGGCTGGTCCTGCCGCTGACCGCGCGCCCCGCCGACCCGGCACGCCCCGTGACCGTCCGCGGCCTGATCGAGATCGGGCTCTGCCAGGACATCTGCGTTCCCGCCAGCCTGTCGCTGGAGGCGCCGCCGCCCGGCCCGGACCCCGATCCCGCCATCACCGACGCCCTGGCGCAGGAGCCCGAGCGCCTGGAGACCCGGCCCGCCTGCCGGGTCACGCCCATTCCCGACGGGCTGCGCGTGGCGGTGGACCTGCCCGGCGGCGCGGCGCGCCTGGCCGCGGTCGAGCTGACCGACCGGCCCGAGATCTGGGTCTCGGCCGCCGATATCGGGCCCGGCCCCGCGGGCGCCGAGGCGGTGGTCAAGATGGTCGCCCCCACCGGCCAGCCCTTCGTTCTGGACCCCGAGGCGCTGCGCCTGACCGTGCTGCCCGAGGACGGCCCCGCCATCGAGACGCTCGGCTGCGCCGACTGACGGATCAGCCCTCCAGCCGCGCCTGCAGCGCCAGGAGGTCCGCCCAGGCATCGCGCTTGGCCGCGGGGTTGCGCAGCAGATAGGCCGGATGCGTCATCGGCAGGGCCGGACGGCCGAAGGCCTCCACCCACCCGCCGCGCAGGCGCAGGATGCCGCGCTGCCCAATCGCGGCCTGACAGGCGATGTTGCCCATCAGAACGATCAGGTCGGGCGCGGCCAGTTCGACATGGCGGCGCACGAAGGGCAGGCTCAGCGCGATCTCCTCGGGGCTGGGATCGCGGTTGCCGGGCGGCCGCCAGGCCAGGACGTTTGTGACATAGAAGGCGCGTTCGGCATCCACCGCGTCGCGCGCGAGGCCGATGGCGCCGAACATGCGGTCCAGCAGCTGCCCCGCCCGCCCGACGAACGGACGGCCCTGCCGGTCCTCCTCGTCGCCCGGCGCCTCGCCCAGGATCAGCAGGCGCGCGCGCGGATCGCCGTCGGCGAAGCAGAACCGCCGCGCGCCGCGCTTCAGCTCGATCCCGTCGAAGCCTTCCTGCGCCTCGGCCAGGGCGGCCAGGCTCTGCGCCCCGGCGGCCAGCGCCTCGGCCTCGGCCAGGCGGGCGGCCGTCGCGTCAGCCGCGTCATCGGGGCGGGCGGCCGGCGGGGGGGCCGCCGCCGCAGGCGCCATGGGCGCCACGCGGGCGGGCAGCTCGAACCGGTCCACGGGGGTGTCCAGCACCGGCAGGTCGGCCCCCATCTCGCGCTGCCAGTCCAGCAGCGCCAGCGCCGTCTCGGCGTCCAGATCGAATCCCTGATAGCGCGGCTGGTCCATGGGCGGCGACGCTAGGCGCTCGGGGCGGCCTAGTCCACCACCAGCATGTAGCCCGTGCCCCGCACCGTCTGCAGGAAACGCGGCTCGCGCGGGTCGGGCTCGATCTTGCGGCGCAGGCGGGTGATCTGCACGTCGATGGCGCGCTCTCCGCCCTCGGCCTCGTCGCCCGTTCCGCGGCCCAGATCCTCGATCAGCTCGGTCCGGCTGACCGGCTGGCCGCGGCTGGCGGCCAGCCGGCGCAGCAGCGCGGTCTCGGTCCCGGTCAGGCGCAACGGCGCGTCGCCGTTCCACAGCTCGCCCTTGTCGGTGTCATAGCGCAGCGCGCCAAGTGTCAGGAACTTGGGCTGGGCGACCTCCACCACCGGCACGCGGCGCAGGATGGCGGCGATGCGCAGCAGCAGCTCGCGCGGCTCGAAGGGCTTGGGCAGATAGTCGTCGGCCCCGCTCTCCAGCCCGCTGATGCGGTCCTCGGTCTCGCCCTTGGCGGTCAGCAGCAGGATCGGCGTGTCGATGCGCGTGCGCAGATCGCGGGTCAGCGACAGCCCGTCCTCTCCGGGCATCATCACGTCCATCACGATCAGGTCGAACTCCAGCCCCGCCAGCAGCCGGCGGGCCTGCGCCGCATCGCGCGCCATGCTGACCAGAAAGCCGTTCCTGCGCAGGAACCGCCCCAGCAGCGCGCGGATGCGTTCGTCGTCATCGACGATCAGCAGGTGGCAGTCGGGTTGCGTCATGGCGGCCTCAGCGGTCTTCGGGAAGGTCCTTCAACGCCTGATACTGCGCCCGCGTCTCGGGGTCCATCATCGCTTCCAGCACCTGCCGGAAACCGGCGACCGCCTGCGGCCCCGCGCGGCGATAGGCGGCGCGCATCCGCGCCCGCTGCGCCTCCGACAGGCGCCGTTCCAGCGCGGTCCCGGCGGCAGTCAGGTGCAGCAGGCGCTCGCGCCGGTCGCGCCGCCCGACCCGGCTCTCGACCAAGCCGTCGTCGATCAGCGTGCGCAGGACGCGGTTCAGCGACTGTTTCGTCACGCCCAGCACCGCCAGCAGCGCCGTGACCGTCAGGCCCGGATCGCGATGGATGAAATGCAGCGCGCGGTGATGGGCGCGGCCGTAATCCAGCTCGGCCAGAATCATGTCCGGATCGGCGGTGAAGGCGCGATAGGCGAAGAACATCGCCTCGATCCCGCGGCGCAGCTGGTCGTCGGTCAGGAACAGCAGATCCTCGCCCACCATCGCCTGAACGCGCGCCTTGTCCTGCATCATGTCCCCGTCTTGTCCCTGTCGTCCGATATGGCAGCGTTGTTGACTTTCTAATCCGCGATTGCTAGCCGTCAAGCATCTTGCGAAACAAACATGCCAAATCCGCCCTGACAGGCGCAAGAATCGAAAAATCGGGCGGCGGATGGAGACATATGATGCTGGCTTACGACGATCGCGACGGCAAGATCTGGATGGACGGGGACCTGGTGGACTGGCGCGATGCCAAGGTGCACATCCTGACCCATGCGATGCATTATGCCAGCTCGGTCTTCGAGGGTGAGCGGTGCTATGACGGCAAGATCTTCAAGGGCCACGAACATTCGCTGCGCCTGATCGAATCGGGCCGCCTGCTGGACATGCCGATCCCCTATTCCGCGGAGGAGATCGACGCCGCCAAGGAGGCCGTGCTGAAGGCCAACGGCTTCGAGAACGCCTATGTGCGCGTCGTCGCATGGCGCGGGTCGGGCCTGGACATGGGCGTGTCGGCGGCGCGCAACCCGGTCCGCATGGCCGTCGCGGCCTGGGAATGGGGCAGCTATTACGGCGACGCGAAATGGCAGGGCGCGAAGCTGGACGTCGCCAAGTGGAAGCGTCCCAGCCCCGAGACCATCCCCACCGCCGCCAAGGCCGCGGGCCTCTACATGATCTGCACCATGTCCAAGCACGCGGCCGAGGCCAAGGGCTGTTCGGACGCGCTGTTCATGGACTGGGAGGGCTATGTCGCCGAGGCGACCGGCGCGAACATCTTCTTCGTCAAGGACGGAGAGGTCCACACGCCCCTGGCCGACCGGTTCCTGAACGGCATCACCCGCCAGACCATCGTGCAGATGCTGAAGGACAAGGGCTATACCGTCCACGAGCGCCGCATCACCCCCGATGAGCTGGAGGGCTTCCAGGAATGCTGGCTGACCGGCACCGCGGCCGAGGTGACGCCGGTGGGGCAGATCGGCGACTGGCACTTCCAGGTCGGCCAGATCACCCGCGACGTGGCCGAAAGCTACGAGGCGCTGGTCCGCGCCTGAGGGACCTTGCGGGGATCGTCACGGCGGTCCCCGCAGACTTGCGGGTCGCCCCGGTCGGCGGGGCCGACCGTCCGGCACCGCGGATGCGTGATTCGGGCGTCAGGCCGCCTTGATGCCGCTGGCGGCCGACAAGACGGCGTGCAGCGCGACCGGGTCGTCATTGGCGCGCAGCTTGGTGCGCAGGTCCTGGTCGCGCAGCGTCCGCGACACCAGCGCCAAGGCCTTCAGGTGGTCCACGCCGCTGCTCTCCGGGGCCAGCAGCGCAAAGACCAGATCGACCGGCTGACGGTCCACCGCGTCGAAATCCAGGGGCTTGTCCAGGCGCAGGAACAGACCCACGACCCGGTCCAGCCCGTGCAGCCGCGCATGCGGCAGCGCCACGCCCTGTCCCACGCCGGTGGGGCCGAGGCTCTCGCGCTCCTGCAGGGCGTCCAGCACCTCCGAGGCGTTCAGCCCGTATTCGGCATGGGCCAGCTCCGCCAGCTCCTGGAACAGGCGCTTCTTGGAGGTGACCTGCCCCAGCGAGCGGACCGCCTTGGGCTTCAGGATTTCAGCAAGTTGCATCGCGTCGTGTCTTTCCCAAGCTGACCGCCCCCGGACGCGCGGTCTGGGGGCGGCGTGCTGTCAGGCGTCCCGTCGGGACCGGGCGGCGTGGCGGTCAGCCATTGCCGCGTGGATCGATCCAGCCCACATTGCCGTCGTCGCGGCGGTGGACGACGTTGACGCCCCCATGTTTCTCGTTGCGGAACACCAGAAGCGGCGTGCCCGACAGTTCCATCTGCATCACCGCATCGCCCACCGACAGGGTGGGCACGCGGCTTTCCATCTCGGCGATGATGATGGGCTCCAGGCTGCCATCCTGCGATTCCCACTCATCCTCGTCGGCGGCCAGCACATAGCTGCCGGCCTCGCCGAAGACAACCGGCTCCGACCGGTCCTTGTGGTGGTCCTTCAGGCGGCGCTTGTAGCGGCGCAGCTGCTTGTCCATCTTTTCGCGGCAGGCCTCGAAGGCGGCATAGATGTCGGTGGCGGTGCCGCGCGCGGCGACGTTCAGCCCGGTGGACAGATGGACCACCGCATCGCACAGGAACTGGTGCGCGTCCTTGGAAAAGGTGACCGCGGCATCGGTGGGACGCTGAGAATACTTCTCGATCGTCTCGCCCAGCTCGGTCTTCACATGCGTGCTCAGCGCATCTCCGACGTCGATCTGCTTTCCGCTGATGGTATAGCGCATCATCACTCCTCTCCGGTTGCCCGTCGTCGCTGCGCCTGCCCGCTCTTGGTGCCGGCAAGGGCGGAAACGGGTGTCACGGGGCGGCATCTCCGCACCCGCATGAAACGATTTGGTGACAGTGCGGCCCGTCTGTCAACGCCCCACACGGGGCCGTGACCCGGATTCGTCAGGACAGGGTGAAGCTGTCGCCCAGATAGACCTCGCGCACGCGGGGGTCCGCGACGATGACATCGGTGGTCCCCGACATCAGCACATGGCCGTCATGCAGGATATAGGCGCGGTCCACGATACCCAGGGTCTCGCGCACGTTGTGATCGGTGATCAGCACGCCGATTCCGCGCGACTTCAGCGCGTGGACCAGGCCGCGGATCTCGCCCACGGCGATGGGGTCGACGCCTGCGAAGGGCTCGTCCAGCAGCAGAAAGCCCGGATCGGAGGCCAGGCAGCGCGCGATCTCGGCCCGGCGCCGCTCGCCGCCCGACAGGGCCAGGGCGGGCGCGCCACGCAGATGGGTGATCGAGAAGTCGCCCAGCAGCTCCTCCAGCCGGTCCCGCCGGTGGCGCGGATCGTCCAGCGCGACCTCGAGGACGGCCATGATGTTCTGCTCGACCGTCAGGCCGCGAAAGATCGACATCTCCTGCGGCAGATAGCCGATGCCCATGCGCGCGCGGCGGAACATCGGCAGGCGGGTGACGTCGCGCCCGTCGATGCTGACCTGACCCGCATCCGGCGTGACCAGCCCCGCGATGCAGTAGAAGCAGGTCGTCTTGCCCGACCCGTTCGGACCCAGCAGGGCCACGACCTCGCCACGCTCCAGCCGCATCGACACGTCGCGGATGACCGGACGGTTGCGATAGGACTTGCGCAGGCCGCGCACGTCGAGGCCCCGGTCGGCACCCATCACTGCGACCCCGGCTGCAGGACCGACCGCACCCGGCCCTGCACCTGCGCGGCCCCGGTGGCCAGATCGACGCTCATCCGCTCGCCCGACAGGACGTTGCCGCCCTGGCTCAGCAGCACGTCGCCCGACAGGTCCACCCGGCCCGCCTCGACGTCATAGACGGCCTCGGCCGCCTCGGCCGCATCGGGGCCGGACACCAGCGTGACGTTGCCGCTGGCGGTCAGGCTGCTGATGCGCTCCTGCCCGCCCTGGGCGTATTGCACGGTGACGCGGTCGGCCGAGAGGCGCATCTCGCCCTGGCCGATGACCACGTTGCCGGTGAACAGCGCGCTGCCGTCGGCCTGGTTGACCTCCAGGTTGTCGGCCGCGACCTCGACCGGGGCCGAGATGTCGGCGCGCATGCCGCCGAAGGTGGTCTGCGCCGGCGCCGCGGACGGCAGGGTCAGGGCCAGGAGGCCGGCGATCAGCAGGGGGCGACGGGTCATCGGGTCCTCGGGTCTGGTCAGGGCCGGGTCTGGGGCGCGGCGGCGGCGGGTTCGTACATCAGACGCACAGCGCCCGAGAAATTCAAGACCGACGCATCGCCATCCGGCGCCAGCCGCATCCGGTCGGCGGTGATCCGTCCAAAGGGGGCCTCGGCCGCGACGCCCTCATTGGCCTCGATCAGCGACGAATCGGTGCGCGCCTCGACCGAGGGGGCGTCCAGCCGCCAGCCGCTGGAGGTGGTCATGCGCACCCCCCCCTCCAGCCGGACCAGCCCGTCCTGCACCCCGCCCTGCGGCGCGGTCAGATCGGCGCTCAGCCCGTCGGGCCGCCGCCAGTCCAGCGCCAGCGCACCGGCGCGGCCGCCCGATCCGTCGGGGGCGACGCTGTCGGCGCGCAGGCTCAGCTCGGCCCCGTCGCCGGTCACACCGCTGTATTCGGGCGCCACGATCCGGTTGCCGCGCGCGGCCTCCTGCGCGTCGACCTCGGCATAGGGGATGCGCGATTCGACATCCGATCCGCGGCTGAACAGGAACATCGTCGACAGCATGACCAGCGCCATAAGCGGCAGAAGGACCCTCAGCCAGCGGACGATGCGGGTGCGCGACATGGCCTAGACCAGCCCCGCGCGCAGGCAGTCGTGGATGTGCAGGATGCCGCGCGGCAGGCCGTCCTCGACCACGAACAGGCAGGTGATCTTGCGCTCCTGCATCTGCGCCAGGGCGGCCTCGGCCAAGGCGCCCGGCGCGATGGTGCGCGGCGCGGGCGTCATCACGGCCGCCGCGTCCAGGTCCAGCAGGCCCTGCATGTGGCGGCGCAGGTCGCCATCGGTGATGATCCCCGTCAGCGCGCCCGACCCGTCGGTGACGCCGGTCACGCCGTAACCCTTCTGGCTGATGACCAAGAGCGCCTCGGACATGGGCGCGTCCTGCGGGACCAGCGGCAGGTCGGTGTGCATCAGGTCGCCCACCTTGGCCAGCCGCGCGCCCAGCTTGCCGCCGGGATGGAAGGTGCGGAAATGATCGGCGGTGAAGCAGCGATGCTCCATCAGCGCGACGGCCAGCGCGTCGCCCAGGGCCAGCGTCATGGTGGTCGAGGTCGTGGGCACGATGCCGTTGCCGCAGGCCTCGGGTGCCGCGGGCAGCACCAGGCCCAGGTCGGCCTGCCGCATCAGCGTCGATTGCGGCCGCGCCGCCACCCCGATCAGCGGGATGGAGAAGCGCCGCGTATGCGCGATCAGGTCGGCCAGTTCCGGCGTCTCGCCGCTGTTGGACAGGACCAGCGCCAGGTCGGCCTCGGTCACCATGCCCAGATCGCCATGGCTGGCCTCGGCCGGATGCACGAATTGCGCGGGCGTCCCGGTCGAGGCGAAGGTCGCCGCGATCTTGCGCCCGACATGGCCCGACTTGCCCATGCCCGACACGATCACCCGGCCGCGCACGGCCAGGATCATCTCGACCGCGCGCGAGAACTCGTCGCCAAGACCCGCCGACAGGGCCTCGAGCCCCGCGACCTCGACCCCGATCACCCGCCGCGCCGTCTCGATGTAATCCGCCACCTGCCGCCCCTTTCCGTCATGCCTGCGATTCAGTGACGAAAGATGTCGCCCTCGTCGCCCCAGCCCAGCAGGTCCAGATGGGCACGCGCCGGCAGAAAGTCAAAGCACGCCTGCGCCAGACCCAGCCGGTTCTCGCGCTTCAGCCGCTCCTCCAGGGCATCCTTCAGCTTGTGCAGGTGCAGCACGTCGGAGGCCGCATATTCCAGCTGCGCGTCCGACAGATCGGCCGCGCCCCAGTCGCTGGTCTGCTGCTGCTTGCTGACATCGAAGCCCACCAGCTCGTTCAGCAGGTATTTCAGCCCGTGCCGGTCGGTGAAGGTCCGCACCAGCCTGGATGCGATCTTGGTGCACCAGACCGGCGACGTGACCACGCCGAAGGCGTTCTCCAGCGCCGCGATGTCGAAGCGGCCGAAATGGAACAGCTTCAGCACCTTGGGGTCGGTCAGCAGCTTGGTCAGGTTCGGCGCCTCGGTCTGGCCGCGATCGATCTGGACCAGATGCGCCTCGCCGTCGCCGCCCGACAGCTGGACCAGGCACAGCCGGTCGCGGCGCGGGTCCAGTCCCATCGTCTCGGTGTCGATGGCCACGATCGGGCCCAGCTCCAGGTCGTCGGGAAGATCGTTGGGGTACAGATGGATGCTCATGACCGGTCCTGCCTCGTTCGGGGCCGGATGCCGGGCATCGGCCGCTTCGGCCCCTTCCACCAGAAACCGGCGGCCCGATCCAGTGAAAATCGCGTGCGGGACCGCCGCGTCAGGCGGCCGGGGACCAGGTCAGGGCCGCCGGGTCGTCGCGATGGGCAAAGCGCAGCAGATGACGCTCGACCACGTCGCGCAGCGATTCCATCGCCTCCGCGTCATCGGCCTCCAGCGCCAGATGCAGCGCGCCCTCCCCGGGGGTCAGCCGCGCCGCACCCATCGGAAAGGTCAGGACCGCGCCGGCATCATCCTGCGCGACGGGGATCTTGTGGCCGAAATGCTTGGCCATGGTGCCGATCAACGGCAGGGCGCTGTCGGTGGGGTGGGAGGCGGTCATGCGCATGGGCGGTCCTTTCCTTGTCTCGGCCCGGCCTAGAATACCCAATTGCTTTAGTCAACAATTCGCCGCAATATCCCGACAAAAAGACATGGCCATTCTTGCGCTCCGGTCGCGGCGGCGCTAAGCCCGCCGGGCGTGCAGCCACGGACCCAGCCACCACGCGCAAACCCGATGAAAGGATCGCCATGCGCCGCTTCGCATTGCCCGCCCTGATGGCCACCGCCCTCATGACCGCACCGGTCGCGGCCCTGGCCCAGGTCACCATCGACACCGCCCAGGGCCCCGTGACCCTGCCCGACACGCCGGACAGCGTCGCGGTCTATGACATGGCCGCGCTGGACACGATCACCGCCCTAGGCGTCACGCCCACGGGCACCGTCGGCAACATCATGGTCCCGGCGCTGCGCGACGCGGCGGCGGATGCCAGCCCGGTCGGCACCCTGTTCGAGCCCGATCTGGAGGCGCTGGCCGGTCTGGCGCCCGATCTGGTCATCGTCGGCGGACGCTCGGCGGCGCAGCTGGCGGCGGTGTCGCAGGTGGCGCCGGCCATCGACATGACCTTCGGCCCGGACCTGCTGGCCGATGCCCGCGCCCGCATCGAGACCTATGGCGCGCTGTTCGGGAAGGCCGCCGAGGCCGAGGCCCTGACCCAGGCGCTGGACGGCAGGCTGGCCGCGCTGCGCGAGGGCGCCGAGGATCGCGGCACCGCGCTGATCGTCATGACCAACGGCCCCAAGATGTCGGCCTATGGCGCCGGATCGCGCTTCGGCTGGATCTTCCAGGCGACGGGGCTGAAGGAGGCCGTGCCGGGCCTGGACGACGCCACCCACGGCCAGGCGATCAGCCATGAGTTCATCGCCCAGGCCGATCCGGACTGGCTGCTGGTCGTCGATCGCGGCGCCGCCATCGGCGAGGACGGCCAGGGCGCGATGGAGACGCTGCGATCCGACCTGGTGGCGGGCACCACCGCCTGGCAGCAGGATCAGGTGATCCGGCTGGACCCGGCGGCGACCTACATCTCGGCCGGGGGCTACGGCTCGACCATGGCGGTGCTGGACCAGCTGGCGCAGGCCTTCGCGGACTGATGCGCCCCCTGCCCGCCCTGACATCGGCGCTGGTCGCGCTGATGCTGGCCAGCCTGACGGTCGGCGCCGCCGACATCCGCGTGACGGACGCCTTCCGCGATCCGCAGGCCCTGCTGGTCCTGCTGGAATCGCGGCTGCCGCGCACGCTGTCGGTGGTGCTGACGGGGGCCGCGCTGTCGGTGGCGGGGGTGCTGATCCAGGCGCTGGTCCGCAACCGCTTCGTCGGCCCCGACACGTCAGGGACGGCCGAGGGCGCGGCGCTTGGCCTTCTGGCCATCACCATCCTCTGGCCCGCCAGCCCCCTGTGGCTGCGAATGATCGCGGCCAGCCTGTCGGCCATGGTCACGACCGCGCTGTTCCTGGCCGTGATCCGGCGCCTGCCCGTGCGCGAGGTGATGCTGGTCCCCATCGCGGGCCTGGTCCTGTCGGGGGTGCTCGGCTCGGTCGTGACCTTCGTGGGCTGGCAGACCGACCTGATGCAATATGTCGGCACCTGGCTGATGAGTGGCGAATTCTCGGGCGTGATCTCGGGGCGCTATGAGCTGCTGTGGATCGCGGGGGCGGCGGCGGGGCTGGCCTGGTTCTCGGCCGACCGTTTCGCGATCTTGGGCCTGGGCGATCAGGTGGCGACGGGGCTGGGCCTGTCCACGGCCCCGGTGATGCGGTTGGGCCTGGCGGTGGTGTCGGTCGTGACGGCGATGGTGGTGACCACGGTGGGTATGATCCCCTTCGTGGGGCTGGTCGTGCCGAACCTCGTGGCGCGGATCATGGGCGACAACCTGCGCGCCTCCCTGCCCGTGGTGGCGCTGGCCGGGGCGGTGCTGGTCCTGGGCTGCGATCTGGCCGGTCGGCTGGTCATCCACCCCTATGAGGTGCCCGCCGGCACCATTCTGGGCGTGCTGGGTGCGCTCCTGTTCCTCTGGCTGCTGCATCGCCGGCCCCCTCGGTCGAAGCCCGCCCATGGATAGGCGCGCGCGGATCATGCTGGGCGGGATGGCGCTGCTGCTGGCGTCGCTTTCGGCGGTCTGGATGCTGCAGGGTCTGGGCGGCGGCAATCGCGGCTTCATCCTGGGCCTGCGCGGAACCAAGCTGGCGGCGCTGGTCACGGTCGCGACCGCCATCGGGGTCGCCACGATCCTGTTCCAGACGGTCGCCGCGAACCGGGTGCTGACACCGTCGATCATGGGGTTCGACGCGCTGTACGTGCTGCTGCAGACGGCGCTGGTCGTGGCCCTGGGGGGCGCGGGCCTGACCGGCCTGCCCGCGGGCCCGAAGTTCCTGGCCGAGATCGCGGCGATGACCGCGCTGGCCGCCGTGCTGTTCGGCACGCTGCTGCTGCGCGGCGCGCGCGACCTGCCGCGGATGATCCTGACCGGGGTGATCCTGGGCGTCCTGTTCCGGTCGCTGTCGGGGTTTCTGGGCCGCATCCTGGACCCGAACGAATTCGCGGTGGTGCAATCGGTCAGCTTTGCCAGCTTCAACCGGGTCGATGCCACGCTGCTGCCTTGGGCCGCGGCGATCACGGGGGCGGCGGTGCTGGTCGCCTGGCGGCTATCGGCGCGGCTGGACGTGCTGGCGCTTGGGCGCGACCCGGCGGTGTCCCTGGGGCTGGCGCATCGCGCCATGGTGCTGGGCGTGCTGGCGCTGGTCGCGGTGCTGGTCTCGGTCTCGACCGCGCTGGTCGGGCCGGTGGCCTTCTTCGGGCTGATCGTGGCGGGGCTGGCGCATGGGCTGATGCGCAGCGCGCGGCACGCGGCGCTTCTGCCCGCGGCGGCGCTGTCTGCGGCGATCCTGCTGGTGGGGGGACAGTGGCTGTTCGAGCGCCAGCTGGGTCAGGCCGCCACCCTGTCGGTCGTCGTGGAATTCGCGGGCGGCCTGTTCTTCCTGTATCTGCTGCTGAAGGGGCGCATCCGATGATCCAGATCGAAGGGGTCTGCCACGCGATCGGCGGCACGCCGATCCTGCATGACATCACCACGACCCTGCCCCAGGGGCGGCTGACGGCGCTGATCGGCCCGAACGGGGCGGGAAAGTCGACGCTGCTGCGCCTGGTCGGGCGGCTGGAGCCGCTGCAGCAGGGTCGGGTCAGCGTGGCCGGCCATGACGTGACCACAACGCCCACGGACCGGCTGGCGCAGGTCATGGCGATCCTGGGCCAGCAGACCGCCATCGCCAGCCGCCTGCGCCTGTCCGAGGTGGTGGCCTTCGGCCGCTGGCCGCATCACAAGGGCCGCCCGGGTCCGCAGGACCACGCGCTGGTCTGGCTGGCGCTGAAGACCTTCGCCCTGACCGATCTGGCCGACCGGTTCCTGGACGAGGTGTCGGGCGGGCAGGCGCAGCGCGCGCATATCGCGATGGCCTGGGCGCAGGACACGGACTGGCTGCTGCTGGACGAGCCGCTGAACAACCTGGACATGGCCCATGCCCGCGCCCTGATGGGCCGGCTGCGCGGGCTGGTCGATCAGGGCGGGCGCAGCGTGGCGATGGTGGTGCACGAGATCAACTATGCCGCGGCCTGGGCCGATCACGTGATCGCCATGAAGCACGGCCGCGTGGTCGCCGAAGGGGCGCCGGACGAGGTGCTGACCGAGGACGTGCTGTCGAATCTCTACGACGCGCCCATCCGCGTGGGCGCGCATCAGGGCCGCCCGCTGGTCCTGCACCACGTCTGACGCGCCGCTGCCGGGCCTTCGGCCCGGCGGAGCCCCGGGGGGCTGCACCCCCCGGACCCCCCGCACCCGCCAAGGCATCCAATGGCATTGCCCGTCCGGGGCCGTGCCGCGGGGGCGCAGCCTCCGGCGCAAGACGCCCCTTCGATGGGGGCGGCTTGCGCAACCCTGCGATCAGCGGACGTCCAGGCGGATCGGCAGCGTGAAGGAGTAGACCGTCTCGGTCAGTGCGGCCGGGGCTGCAGGACAGCGACCGGCACGCTGCGCGGCGGTCAGCGCCGCCTGATCCACGTCCGGATTTCCAGACGATCCGGCGATCCCCACGCCCTGGATCGCGCCGCTGCGCGACACCGTCAGCGCCAAGTTGACCCGCCCTCCCTGACGGACATTCCGAGGCAGCGCCGCCCTGCGCTGGATGCACGCCCCGACCTGAGCGCCCCAGAGCGCCGTGGCGTCGGCCGTTGCCTGCCGGGAGGCTCCGCCACCCTGCGCATCGCCCGACGCCCGCCGGGTCTGGGCCTCGCCGCCCTGGCCCTGCGCCTGCGCGGCCTGGGAGGCCTGCCGGGGCTGCGGTTCGGGCTGGCGCGCGGGCGCCGGTTCGGGCTCGCGGCGCGGGGCGGGTTCGTCGCGCGGCTCGGGGCGGCGCTGCGGCCGGGAGGAGCTGTCCAGCGCCAGCGCGGTCCGCACCGGGATGTCCGGCGGGGTGAACTGCCGGAACTCGGGCAGATCCAGCGTTTCGGGGTCGATCGGCTCGGCCACCTGTTCGGGTTCCGGCTCCGGCGTGGGCTGATCGGGGATGTCCTCGGCCTCGACCTCCTGGCGCGCCTCGCCCCCGGCCAGTGCCTCGGGTCCTTCGGGCGCGGCGGGGGCGGGAGGCAGCGCGGGGGCCAGGTCGACAAAGACCGCATCGGGCAGGCCCGGCGGCGCGCCCGCGTCAGTGCGGCCCATGACCCACAGGCCCGCGCCGACATGCGCCGCCAGCACCAGCGCCGAGGCGCCGGTCCACAGGGCGCCCTCGCCCAGGACGCGCAGCGCCCGCCCGCTCACGGGGCGCCGCCCTCGGCGGGCACCGGAGCGGCCTGCACCGCGTCCAGCCCGACCAGCGCGATCTTCAGATAGCCCGCATCGCGCAGCGCGTTCATCACCCCCATCAGCTCGCCATAGGCCACCGCCGCATCGGCGCGCAGGAAGATCCGCTGCTCTCGGTCGCCGCTCGTCGCGGCCTCCAGCGCCGCGGCCAGACCGCCGGGGGCGATGTCGTCATTGCCCAGGGCCAGCGTCAGGTCGGGGCGCACGGTCACATAGACCGGCTGCTCGGGGCGCTCGGCCTGGCTGGCGTTCGACACCGGCAGATCGACGTTCACGTCCACCGTGGCCAAGGGCGCCGCCACCATGAAGATGATCAGCAGCACCAGCATCACGTCGATGAAGGGCGTGACGTTGATCTCATGGTTGTCGGCCAGATCGTCGGTGTCGCGGATGCCTCCGGCCATGGCCTAGACCCCCGCCGCGCTGCGGCCGCGGAAATCCAGATCGCGGCTCAGCGTCTGCCGGACCTGGGCCGCGGCGTGACCCAGACGCATCCGGTACCCGGTCACGGCCCGCGCGAAGACGTTGTAGATCACCACCGCCGGGATCGCCGCGACCAGGCCGATCGCGGTGGCCAGCAGCGCCTCGGCGATGCCCGGCGCCACCACGGCCAGGTTGGTCGTCTGCGATTCGGAAATGCCGATGAAGCTGTTCATGATCCCCCAGACCGTCCCGAACAGCCCCACGAAGGGCGCGGTCGAGCCGATCGTGGCCAAGACGCCCGTGCCCCGCGCCATGCGACGCCCGGCGGCAAGCTCGATGCGCTCCAGCTGCGATTCGACGCGTTCCTTGACGCCGTGATCGCCCGCCTCCTCCAGCGCGGGGGCCGAGCGGCGGTATTCCGCATCGGCGCTGCGGATCATGCGCGAGACCGGGTCAGCACGCGTCCCGGTCGCCGCCGCGGCCTGGGCCAGCGACGGGGCCGCGGCGATGCGGCGCGCCGCCCCCGCGGCCCGGCGCGAGGCGGCCCACAGCTCGATCATCTTGGCCAGAAGGATCGTCCAGGTGATGACCGAGGCCACGGCCAGCCCGATCATCACCCCCTTCACCACCCAGTCCGCCGCCAGGAACATCCCCATCGGCGACAGGTCGTGCGGCAGCGCGGGGTCGCGCGCCTCGGGCGCAGGGGCAATGGGCGCCTCGGCCACCGGCACGCCGGCTGCAGGAGCTTGTGTCGCAGGCGCCTCCGCCACGGGGGCTTCGGTCGCCGGGACTGCCGCCGGATCGGCGGGGGCGGCGGGCGTCCCGGCCACGGGCGCGTCGGGGCGCGGGGCCTCCTGCGCCGTCGCCGCACCGGCCAGCGTCATCCCGACCAGAAGCGCGGCCATCCCCGCGCGAATCGTCTGTCCTGGCAAATGGGTCATGGCGGTCCTTGCTTGCAGAGGTCATGGCCGCAGGACTGCGGCCATGCGGCGCGCCTGCGGCGGTTCGGCGCCTTATTGACCCGGAAAGTAAAACTGTCAACTATTACCCGCAACCCCCGTCGGCTTGCGGCGGATCGCGCGGCGCGCCACAGTCCCGCCATGACAAAGACCCTTTCCCGCACCGACCCGCCCCCGCCCGCCGTGATCCTGGCCGGAGGGCTGGCGCGGCGCATGGGCGGCGGGGACAAGCCGCTGCTGCCCCTGGGCGGGCGGCCAGTGCTGGCGCATGTGCTGGACCGGCTGCGTCCGCAGGCCGGGGCGGTCGCGCTGAACGCCAACGGCGATCCGGCGCGGCTGGCGGGCTTCGGCCTGTCGGTGTTGGCCGACAGCCTGCCCGACCGGCCCGGCCCGCTGGCCGGAGTGCTGGTCGCGATGGACTGGGCGGCGGCCCAGGGCGCGGCGCATGTGCTGACCGTGCCGGGCGATTCGCCCTTTCTGCCGGAGGATCTGGCGCAGCGCCTGATGGCGGCCCGCGGACCCCAGGGGCTGGCGCTGGCCGCAACGCGCGAGGCGGACGGCACGCTGCGCGACCATCCGGTCTGCGCGCTGTGGCCGGTTGCGCTGCGCTGCGCGCTGGCCGCGGCGCTGGCGCGCGACGAACGCCGGGTGCGCGCCTTCACCGAGGCGCATGCGCCGGGCCGGGCGGTCTGGGAGGCGGGCCGGGCCGACCCCTTCGCGAACCTGAACACGCCCGAGGACCTGGCCCGGGTCGAGGCGCGCCTTGCCGCGCTTTGACCGGATCGTGGTGGTGGACTGGTCCGCCGCCGGTCGTCCGGTGCGGGGCGCGGACAGCATCTGGATCGGCACCGACAGCGATCCGCCCGAAAACCCGCCCACCCGCGCCGCGGCGGCCGACCGGATCGACCGCATCCTGGCCCGCGCCGCCGACCGGCAGGAGCGGCTGCTGATCGGGGTCGACTTCGCCTTCGGCCATCCGGCGGGCCTGGCGCGCGCGATCACCGGGCGCGACGATGCGCTGGCGCTGTGGGATCATCTGGCGGACGCGCATCGCGACAATGCGACGAATGACACCAACTATCGCGCGGTGGCGGCGGCGATGAACCGGACCCTGCGCCATCCGGTCTTCTGGGGCGACGGGCGGCGCGAGGCCACGCCCGACCTGCCCCGCCTGCGCCCGCCCCCGCACCCGACCATCGCCGCGCATCGCGCGACCGAGGCCCCGCGCCCCGGCGGGCCGCGCCCGAAATCGCCCTTTCAGCTGGCCGGGGCGGGGGCGGTCGGCGCGCAGAGCCTGACCGGCATCCCCCGGCTGAACCGCCTGCGCCGCGCCCTTGGGGACCGGGTCGCGGTCTGGCCCTTCCAGCCGTGGCGCGACGCGCCGGTGGTTCTGGCCGAGGTCTATCCGTCGATGCTAGGCGATCTGCGCGGCCATCCCGGATACGCCTGCCGCGATGCGGCGCAGGTGGCGCTGCTGGCGGGCAGGCTCGGGGCGCTGGACGATGCGGGGGCGCTGACGGCGATGTTCACCCCCGATCCGCGCATCCGCGATCTGGCGTCCGAGGGCCAGATTCTGGGGCTGGGCCATGAGGCCTGGCTGGCGCTCTAGCCTTCCGGAGGCGGCGCGGTGGAGCGGCCGAGGACCAGCTCGGCCTCCAGCAGCTCCTGCACCGGGTCGTGGCGCAGTCCGGTGATGCGGTCGATCAGCAGCGCCGCGCAGCGCGCCCCCGCGACGCGCACCGACGAGCGCATGGCGCTGAAGACAGGCACCGCCGCGCGGTTGGCGTAATAGGACAGGTCGTCGTCGAAGGTCAGCACCGACAGGTCGCGCCCGAGTACCAGCCCCGCCTCCTCGACGGCCTGGGCCACGCCGGTCGCGATCATCGTCGCCGCGCACAGGATGGCGGTGGGCCGCTGGCCCGCGGGCCGCGCCAGAAGCCGACGCGTGTGCGCATATCCGAAGGCCACGGTCATCTCGCCCTCGGCCATCAGGGCGGGGTCTGCCTCCAGCCCGGCCTCGTCCATTCCCGCCAGATAGCCCGCGCGCCGCCGGTCGGCAAAGTCCAGCCGCTCGTCCCCGTTCAGAAGGGCGATGCGCCGGTGGCCCAACTGCGCCAGAAACCCCGTCCCACGATGGAAGGCGCGCCGGTTGTTCACGTCCACCCAGGTATAGGGCGCGTCATGGCCGGTCACCCGCCCATGCACCACGAAGGGCATCCCGATCCGGTCCAGCAGCGCCGGGCGCGGGTCGTCATGGCGCGGGAACTGCACGATCACGCCGCCGATCAACCCCTTCGACGACAGCGCCCGATAGGCGTCGGGCTGATCCTGGTCCGCCACCACGGTCAGGTTGATCTCAAAGCGGCGGCGGGCGCATTCCTCGCCCACCCCGGCCAGGAAGTCGGCATAGATCGGGTTCACGATCTCGTTGCGCCCGCCGATGGGAATGACGCAGCCGATGGTGCTGGCATGGCCCGTGGCCAGGAACCGGGCATGGGCGTTGGGCTGATAGCCGTGATGACGCGCGGCGGCGATCAGCCGGGCGCGGGTGACCTCGTTCACCTCGGGATGCCCGTTCAGCGCGCGGCTCACGGTGGTGGGCGACATGCCGACCAGCTTGGCGAATTCCTTGAGCGTCATCGTCTGAACGGACCATCGGCGTGCGGCGCGACGTCGCGCCGGGACAGGGGGTGCCTATCCATGCCGCGAACCGCGCCCGGTGGCAACCGCCGCGCGACCGGACGCGTTGACAAACGCCTGCAGGCGGTGACCCTTGCGGGCGGGACGCCCAAAGCGAAGGACCCCCGCATGTCGAACCGAACCCTGGCCATCCTGGTGCTTGTCGCGGCGCTGGCCTTCGCGGCATCGCCGCTGATCTTTCCGGGCTTTGCGGGCTATGATCCCGACCGCTTTCCCATTCCCCAGCAGGACCCGCCAGTGCAGCCCGCGGGCTGGGCCTTCTCCATCTGGGGGGTGATCTATCTGTGGCTGATCGCGGGCGCGGCTTTCGGCCTGTGGCGCCGGGCCGAGGACGAGGAATGGCGCCTGATGCGCACCGCCCTGCTGGCCAGCCTGACCATCGGCTTCTTCTGGCTGCCGGTGGCGCAGCGCCTGCCGGGGCTGGCCACGCTGATGATCCTGGCGATGCTGGTCACCGCCGTCACCGCGATGATTTGGGCCGGACGCCGCGACCGCTGGCTGGAGGGGCGGCCCGTCGCGCTCTATGCGGGCTGGCTGACGGCGGCCTCGGGGGCGTCCGCGGGCATCTGGCTGGGCGGGCACGGCTGGCTCTCAGCGCAGGTGGCCGCGATCGTCTGCCTGATCGCGGTGGGCCTTCTGGCCTTGGGCGTGCAGGCGCTGCATCCGCGCGAATGGGCCTATCCGGCGGCGGTCATCTGGGCGCTGGCCGGGGTCATTGCCGCGAACTGGGGCGCGGGCAACTGGCCCGTCATCGCCATCGCGGTCCTGGCCGCGGCCCTGCTGGCGCTGCGCGCCGTGACCGGCTCACGGGCATCCTGACATCACCACCGCAAAGGGGAGACGACCATGAAACGCCGCCTGTTCCTGTCCCTCGCCACCGCCCTGCCCGCCCTGGGCCTGGGGCGCGCCCGCGCGCAGGACGCGCCCAGCTTCACCTTTCCGTCGGTGGACGGGGGCGAATACGACACCGCGGACTGGCGCGGCCGGCCGGTGCTGGTGGTCAACACCGCCTCGCTCTGCGGGTTCGCGGGACAGTTGGCCGACATGCAGGCGGTCCACGACACCTATGGCCCGCGCGGGCTGGTGGTGCTGGCCGTGCCCTCGGACGACTTCAACCAGGAGCTGGCCAGCGGCGCCGAGGCCAAGGACTATTGCGAACTGCAATACGGCATGACCCTGCCCATGACCGACATCCTGCATGTCGCCCAAGGCGAGGTTCACCCCTTCTACGCCTGGCTGCGCGAACAGACGGGCTTCGTTCCGCAATGGAACTTCAACAAGGTCCTGCTGGACCCGCAGGGCCGCGTGCTGGGCACTTGGGGGTCCTTCGTCAAGCCGGGCGGGCGCCAGATCATCGGCGCGGCCCAGCCCTATCTGTCCTGATCACCAGGGGACGCGCGCGCCCTTCCAGTCCCAGAAGCTGCCGGTATCCTCGGGCGTCAGGCGGTCGATGACCGCCATCAGCGCCTCGGCGCTGCGTTCGGGGGTGATGGTGGGGTGGCGCGCCGCGTATTTCGCGGTCAGCGGCGTGGCCACCGTGCCGGGATGCAGCGCGACCAGAATCGACTGGCGGTTGCGGCGGCGGTATTCGATGGCGGCGGTCCGGATGATCTGGTTCTGCGCCGCCTTGGCCGCGCGATAGGCGACCCACCCGCCCAGGTCGTTGTCCCCGATCGACCCCACCCGCGCGGACAGCGACCCCAGCACCGCCCGCCGGTCCCGCGCCAGAAGCGGCCCGAAATGCCGGATCGCCAGCGCGACGCCGGTGGCGTTCAGCGCGAACTGCGCGGCCATTGCGTCCGCATCGACGGCGTCCATGGTCTTTTCCGGCTGATGCCCGTCGATGACCAGCGCGCCGGTGGTGTTCACGATCAGATCGAAGCTGCGCCCGGCCAGCCGCGCGGCATGGTCCGCGACCGTGTCGGCCCGCGTCAGGTCCAGCCCGTCGCGCGACCGCGACAGGCCGGTGACGGCCCAGCCCTGCCCCTCCAGCCGGGCAGCCAGCGCCGCGCCGATGCCGCCCGACGT
Source organism: Paracoccus sp. NIOT.M2S5SZ12 (assembly GCF_057748165.1). Taxonomy (NCBI): domain Bacteria; kingdom Pseudomonadati; phylum Pseudomonadota; class Alphaproteobacteria; order Rhodobacterales; family Paracoccaceae; genus Paracoccus; species Paracoccus sp. NIOT.M2S5SZ12. Next base: position 40,699 of record NZ_JBYLFR010000001.1, on the reverse strand, counting down.
CCCCAGGATCAGTGCATCCGCCATCACTTCATCTCCTCATAGGCGCTGAGCGCGCGGGCCCGGCCCTCGGGCAGCGAGATCCGCGGCAGGGCGCGTTTCGTCAGATCGATGTCCCAGGATCGCGGAATGGCCGCGCCGAACTCCTGCGCGCCGGGGGCGTCGGGACGCATCCAGTGGTCGCGATAGCGGGACTTGGCGTCGAACTTCTCGGCCTGGGTCTCGGGGTTGAAGATGCGGAAGAAGGGCGAGGCATCCGGTCCGCAACCCGCCACCCATTGCCAGTTCATCGCGTTCGAGGCCGCGTCCCAATCCGTCAGGCAGCGCGCGAACCAGTCCAGCCCCACCCGCCAGTCGGTCAGCAGATGCTTGGTCAGATAGCTGCCGGCGATCATCCGCACCCGGTTGTGCATCCGGCCCGTGGCATACAGCTCGCGCATGCCCGCATCGACGATGGGCACGCCGGTGCGGCCGCGCCGCCAGGCCTCGGCATCGTCATTGTCCCGGCGCCACGGAAAGTTGGCCCATTCCTTGCGCCAAGGCGACCGGCCCAGGTCAGGGGCCTCGGCCATCAGCTCGCGCGCGAACTCGCGCCAGCACAGCTCCGACAGGAACGGCTCGATGCCAGGGATGCCCTGCTCGAAATCGCCCCGGCAGCGCGCCCAGATTCGCCGGGCGCTGATCTCGCCGACGGCCAGCGCGTCGGACAGGCCCGATGTCGCGCGCGGCTTCCACGGCAGGTCGCGATCCGGCTTGTAGCCGGCGATATCGCCCGACAGAAACGCCTCCAGCCGGTCATGGGCGGCATCCTCTCCGGCATCGACATGCCCGGCCATCACGTCCCAGCCCCGGTCCATTGCGGCGCGCGCCTCGGGCCAGTCGGTGCCGTCGCTGTCGGGCCAAGCCTCGGGCAGGCGCAGCGACGGGACGGGCAGCGGGTCCGCGATCGCGGTCTGGCGCAGCGCCTTCCAGAAAGGCGTGAAGACCTTGTAGACGCCCCCCGACCCGGTCCGGACCGACCCGCGCGGCACCAGATCGGCCGTGGGATGCAGATGCAGCGCCGCGCCGCCCCGCTCCGCCGCGGCCTTGAGCCCGTGATCGGACGCGAAGGGAAACCCCTCGGTCGCGTGGATCTCGGCCGCGCCGGTCTCGCGCGCCAGCGCCTCCAGAACGGCGGCCGGATCGCCGCGCCGCACGATCAGGCGGCTGCGATGGCGCCGCAGCGCCGCCTCCAGCGCGGGCAGAGCCATGGCCTGACGCTGCGCGCTGGCCGGGTGGTCGCGGGCCTCGGCCGGGTCCAGGATGACCAGCGGGATCACCGCGCCCGCGCGGGCCGCCGCGACCAGCGCCGGATGGTCGTCCAGCCGCAGAACCCGCCTGAACCAGCAGATGACCGTCATCGCATTCTCCCTGTCCGTCCGATGATCCCGTGCGGGGATCACGCGCGGGGGCCGAAATGGTTTCATCGCAACGCGGCCGGGCAAAGAAAACGCGCGGCATTGTCACACCGGCTGCGGGTGCTATAGCTGGGCGCGATCCCTGTTCAGGCCCAACCCCATGTCCGACCCCGACTTTCCCCCCGGCTTCGTCTCTCTGGTCTCGGCCGGGCCGGGCGATCCGGAGCTGCTGACGCTGAAGGCCGCGCGGCGGCTGGCGGCGGCCGACGTGGTGCTGTTCGACGACCTGGCCTCGGGGCCGGTGCTGGATCATGCGGGGCCGGGGGCCGAGCTGATCGCCGTGGGCAAGCGCGCGGGCCGCCCCTCGGCGAAACAGGATGCGGTGAACGCGCTGATCGTCGATCACGCCCGCGCCGGTCGGCGGGTGGTGCGGCTGAAATCCGGCGACAGCGGCATCTTCGGCCGCCTGGAGGAGGAGCTGACCGCCCTGACCGCCGCCGGCATCCCCTGGGAGATCGTGCCCGGCGTCACCTCGGCCAGCGCGGCGGCGGCGGCCATCGGCATGCCGCTGACGCGCAGGCTGACCGCGCGGCGGCTGCAGTTCGTGACCGGCGCCGACATCACCGGCGATCTGCCGCGGGACATCAACTGGGCGGCGCTAGCCGATCCCATGACCACGACCGTGATCTTCATGGGCCAGCGCAGCTTTCCGCGCCTGGCCCGCGACCTGATCGCCCACGGCCTGCCCGCCGGGACCCCGGCCCTGCTGGCCGAGGCCGTGGGCCACCCCCATCAGCGCCTGCGTCCGGGCACCGTCGCCTCCATCGCCGCGCTGCTGGAGCAGGAGGGGCCCGCGCCCCATCCGGGCCTGATCCTCTATGGTCCGCTGGCCCTGCCCGAGAGTTGAGCGCGCCGCCGGGGTTCCCCGCGGATCGGGCGGCCTTTGCCTAAAATGCCCGGCAAGCAGAACTGGCACGGGACGCCGGTCAAGACCATCTTAAGACCAGCCCGAGTCAGCCGCCCCCCTGGGCGCCGAACCCCGCAGAATCGCCATGATCGTGTATCGCCACGTGACCACCTTCGGTGTCACGCAACAACGCTGGCTGTCGCGCGTCACCGATCTCGACATCGTCGAGACGGCGGCGGGACCGGTGCTGGTCGCGGCGAACAACCTGGGCGGCGGCATCAGCAGCTATGCGATGGGCGCGGCCCTGACCCCCATCACCGCCCTGCGCACCCGCGCCTGGACCGAGGGCATGACCTATCAGGCCCCGCCCCGCCTGACCCATGTCAGCATCGGCGGCCAGGACCTGATCCACGCGACCGGCCTGTCGGGGGCGGGCAACCTGGCCAGCGGCCTGCGCGGCGACAACGGCGCGCTGGCGGGCTTCGGGCGCCTGTTCGGCACCAGCCTGGGCAACGACATCGCGACGATGACCCAGGTGAGCACGGGCCAGGCGCAGGTGATCGTCGCGACCAGCGGCGACGGGCTGGTCCTGACCACCCACCGCATCGTGGCCGAGGGCGCGCTGGTCGCCGCGGGCCGCATCGCCCTGCCGGTTCCGGCGGGCACGACCGACGCCACGCTGGACAAGGTCCTGGCGCTGCGCGTGGACGGCCAGCAGGTCCTGGTCGCGATATCGGGCAACGGCAACTTTCTCTCGACCCACCTGATGTCCGAGACCGGCGGCCTGGGGCCGGGGATGGTGCATCAGGCGGGCCGCCAGACGGGCTATGACTTGCCCTCCGACATCGCCGCGGTGCAGGTCGGCGGGCAAAGCTTCGTGATCCTGGCCTCGGCCGGGTCCAACTCGCTCACCGTGTTCCGGCTGTCGGCCACGGGACGGCTGACCACCGTCGATCACGTCATCGACGAGGGCGGCACCCGGTTCCAGTCGGCCACCGCGCTGGAGACGGTGGTGATGAACGGCCGCGCCTTCGTCTTCGCGGGCGGGGCCGATGACGGGATCACGGTCTTCACGCTCATGCCCGACGGGCGGCTGCTGCATCTGGCCACGATCGAGGATACCGACGCCATGACCCTGGCCGATGTCAGCGACATCGAGGCCCGCGTCGTGGGCGGACGGATCGTGCTGTTCGTCTCCTCCTCGACCGAGACCGGGATCACGCAGCTGGTCTTCGAACCCGGCGCCATCGGGGCCACGGGCGTGTCAGGCCTTGCGGTCGCGCGCGGCGGCGCGGCGGCGGACCTGCTGGTCGCGGGCGCGGCCACCGCCCGGATCGAGGGCGGCGCGGGCAACGACATCCTGGTGGCGGGCGCGCGGCCGGTGACGCTGGTGGGCGGAGCGGGGGCCGATGTCTTCGTGCCGTCGCGGGTCGCGGGACGCATCAGCATCCTGGACTACGACCCGGCCGAAGACCGGCTGGACCTGTCCCTGCTGGGCGGCATCCGCAGCATCTGGCAACTGCGCTTCATCCCCACCGCCTCGGGGATGCTGATCGTCTACGACCAGACGGTGCTGGACATCACCACCCGCGACGGGCGCGGCCTGAGCATCGGCCATTTCACCAACGCCATGTTCCCCATCGCCCATTACCTGCCGGTCGAGATCGACCCCGTCGTGGTCCCCCCCGCCCCGCCCCCCTCGACCGAGCCCGCATGGCTGTTCGGCACGGCGGGGGCCGACCGGCTGATGGGCACCGCGCGCCCCGAGATGATCATGGCCGGGGCAGGCCACGACACGGTCTCGGGCGGGGGCGGCCATGACACGCTGCAGGGCGAGGCGGGCAACGACGTGCTGCGCGGCGGCGACGGCAACGACCGGCTGTTCGGCGGGCCTGGCCGCGACACGCTGTTCGGCGATACCGCCGACGATCTGCTGGACGGGGGGCTGGATGACGACCTGCTCTATGGCGGGGACGGCCATGACACGCTGCTGGGGGGCTTGGGCAACGACCTCCTCTATGGCGGGACGGGCAACGACCGGCTGGACGGGGGCCAGGGCAACGACACCCTGTCGGGTGAGGGCGGCAACGACTGGCTGGAGGATCTGTTCGGCAACAACCGCCTGCTGGGCGGCATGGGCAACGACACGCTGATCGCGGGGGTGGGCAACGACATCCTGGACGGCGGAGAGGGCCACGACCACCTGCAGGGCGGCGCCGGGCGCGACCTGCTGGTCGGCGGCGGCGGCAACGACAGCCTGGAGGGAGGAGACGGCTACGACACGCTCTACGGCGGGACCGGCGACGACACCCTGGACGGAGGTGCGGGCAACGACATCCTGCGCGGCGAGGACGGGCGCAACCTGCTGCGCGGCGGGGTGGGCAACGACATGCTGATCGGCGGCCCGCAGGACGACCGCCTGTTCGGAGAGGATGGCGACGACACCCTTCAGGGCGGGCTGGGCAACGACATCCTGCACGGGGGTGCGGGGCGCGACCGCCTGGCGGGTCACGCCGGCAACGACATGCTGATCGGCGGCGAGGATGCCGACAGCCTGTTCGGCGGGACCGGGCACGACACGCTCTATGGCGACGGGGGCAACGATCGGCTGCAGGGGGATGCGGGCAACGACCTGATCTTCGGCGGGGCGGGCAACGACATCCTGATCGGCGGCCCCGGCAATGACCGCCTGTACGGCGAGGACGGCAACGACCGGCTGATCGACTATTCCGGCGCGAACCTGCTGGATGGCGGGGCGGGCAACGACAACCTGATCGCGGGCAGCGGGCGCGACCGGCTGTTCGGGGGCCTGGGCAACGACCAGCTGCGCGGCGGCGGCGGCCATGACACGCTGGACGGCGGCCCGGGCAACGACCGCCTGTACGGAGAGGTCGGCAACGATCGCCTGCTGGGCGGGCCGGGGCGCGACAGCCTCTGTGGCGGGGCGGGCAACGACCGGCTGGACGGGGGATGGGATGCGGACTTCCTGAACGGCGGCGACGGCAACGACACGCTGCTGGGGGGCCTGGGGTTCGACCGGCTGCTGGGCGGCAGGGGGAACGACCGGCTGTTCGGCGGGCCGGGGAACGACGTGCTGGATGGCGGTCCGGGGCACGACTATCTGGACGGCGGGACCGGCAACGACCGCCTTCTGGGCGGGGTCGGCAACGACCGGCTGGTGGGCGGGGCAGGACGCGACACGCTGGCCGGTGGGGCGGGGAACGACCGGCTGGACGGGGGCGTGGGCAACGACCTGCTGGACGGGGGGGCGGGCCGCGACCGGCTGATGGGCGGGATCGGCAACGACACGCTGCGCGGCGGCGCGGGGGCGGACACGCTCTTGGGGGGCGCGGGCAACGACCTGCTGCTGGGCGGGGCGGGGGCCGATCTGCTGACGGGCGGCGCGGGGCGGGACACGTTCCGCTTCGTCTCGCGCCTGGACAGCGCGATGGCGCAGGCCGACCGCATCACCGACTTTCGCCCCGGCCAGGACAGGCTGGACCTGTCGGCCTTCGATCTGAACTTCGTCGGAGAGGCGCGCTTTTCCGGGGGCCGCTCGGTCCGGTGGGACCATGCGGGCCAGCAGACGCATGTCCTGATCGACCTGAACGGCGATGCGCGCGCCGACATGCTGATCCGGCTGGACGGGCGCCTGTCGCTGGATGGCGACGACTTCCTGCTCTAGACCGCAAGCCGCGCCACGGCCCAAGCCGCGGCCTCGGCCACGGCCGGATCGGCGTCGCCCGTCAGGCCCCGCGCCACCGGGATCAGCGCCGCATCGCCGGAGTTGCCGATGGCGTACAGCACGTTGCGCACGAAGCGGTCGCGCCCGATCCGCTTGATCGGCGAGCCCGAGAACCGCGCCCGGAACCCCGCATCGTCCAACCCCGCCAGCTCCGCCAAGGGCGGCGCGTCGATGATCCCGCGATAGCGCATCTCGGAACCCGCCTGCGCGAACTTGTTCCACGGACAGGCCGCTAGGCAGTCGTCGCAGCCATAGATCCGGTTGCCCATCAGCGCGCGCAGCTCCGGGTCCACCGGCCCCTTGTGCTCGATCGTCAGATAGGAGATGCAGCGCCGCGCATCCAGCTGATAGGGCGCGGGAAAGGCCTGCGTGGGGCAGATGTCCAGACAGGCCCGGCAGGACCCGCAATGACTGACCTCTGGCGCATCCGGCGGCAGCGGCATGGTGGTAAAGATCGCGCCCAGAAAGAACCAGCTGCCCAGATCGCGCGACAGAAGGTTCGTGTGCTTGCCCTGCCAACCCAGCCCCGCGGCCTGGGCCAGCGGCTTCTCCATAACCGGGGCGGTATCGACAAAGACCTTGATCTGATGCCCCGGCTCGGGCGCGGTCTCCAGCAGCCAGCGCCCGAGCCGCTTCAGCCGCTTCTTGACTAGGTCGTGATAGTCGCGCCCCTGGGCATAGACGCTGACCGCGGCTTGGTCGCGCCGCTCCAGCACGGCCAGCGGATCGCCCTCGGGCGTGTACAGCTCCGCCAGCATGATCACCGACCGCGCCTCGGGCCACAGGGCCGAGGGATCGCCCCGCCAGCCCATCCGCTCGGCCATCCAGCCCATCTGCCCGTGATGCCCCTGCTCCACGAACGCCGCCAGCCGCCCGGCCAGCTCGGGCACCCCTTCCGGCCGCATGACGCCCATGGCGGCGAATCCCACCGCGCGGGCCTCTGCCTCGGCCTCGGCCTTCTTCTTCACCCAAATATCCCGGGGGGAATCGCCGTCAGGCGATGGGGGGCTGGCCCCCCCTCCGTCAGCCGAAGTCAAGCTCAGCATAATGCGGGGCGGGATGGATGCCCGGCACTTGGTCGGCCAGGACCGACCGGAAGGCCGGGCGCGACTTGATCGTCGCATACCAGTCGCGCAGCGCCTCGGACCGGTCCCAGTCCACGTCCGAGATGTAGTCCAGGCACGAGAAATGCGCGGCGGCGGTGAAATCCGCCAGGCTCAGCGTGTTGCCCGCCAGCCAGCGCCGCGTCTCCAGCAGGGATGACAGATAGTCGATGTGATCCTTGATCGCGCGCAGCCCGTCCTTGACCACCCGGCTGTCCGGATATCCGGTGCGGGTGATCTTCTTCCAGACGCGCTCGTTCAGGATGGGGCGCGTGACCTCGGCATGGAACTTGTCGTCGAACCAGGCGCACAGCCGGCGCACCTCGTGGCGCTCCAGCGGCTGCTGGGGCATCAGCGCGGGGGCGGGCACCGCCTCGTCCAGATACTCGACGATGGCCTGGCTCTCGGCCAGCATGTTGCCGCGGAAGCGCAGCACCGGCAGCTTGCCGGCCGGGTTGCGGCGCATGAGGTCGGGCGGGCCCTCCCAGTACCGCTCCTCGACCAGCTCGACCTCGATCCGCTTCTCGGCCAGGACCAGCCGGACCTTGCGGCAGAACGGCGACAGCGTGCTGTGATAGAGGCGCGTGGTCTGTGGAGAGGTGTTCATGCCCGGACCCTTCTTCGTTGTCTCGACGCGCCTTGATACGCCGCGCCCCGCCCGTGTTCAACCGCAGCGCTAGAGGAAGCAGGCCGCCCGCCCGTCGCGCGCGATGGTGCGCGCCCCGTCCAGGATCGACCGGGACCGGGCGCTGGCCACCTGCGGGCTGCGGGTGCGCGGGCTGGGCAGGACGGCGGCCAGACGCGCGGCCTGCACTTCGGTCAGCCGGTCGGGGGTGGTGCCGAAATGCTCGCGCGCGGCGGCCTCGATGCCGAAGATGCCCGGCCCGAACTCGGCCAGGTTCAGATAGACCTCCAGGATGCGGCCCTTGGACCATAGCGCCTCGATCTGCGGCGTCAGCAGCGTCTCGGCGGCCTTGCGCGGCCAGCTGCGCGTCTGCCACAGAAAGGCGTTCTTGGCCGTCTGCTGGGTGATGGTCGATGCCCCGCGCGACGATCCCTGCGCCACGACCTTGCGGATCTCGACCATGTCGAACCCCCAATGGGTGCAGAAATTCGCATCCTCCGCCGCGACCGCGGCCAGCCGCATCGCGGGCGCGATCTCGGCCAGTGGCACCCAGCCCCGCGCCACCAGCGGCTGCTGGCGCGCCGCCCCGGCCATGGTCCAGGTGTAGGGCGGGTTCACCACCCCATAGATCGCGACCGATCCCAGCATGACCAGCACCGCCCGCAGCGCCGCGAAACGCAGCCAGAACAGCACCCTGGCCGACAGCCGCCGCCGCGCCGCGGGGACGGGCATGTCATCAGGGGGGGAAGGGGGCGAACGGCGGGTGAACATGGGCGCATGTCTCACGGGCGGGCCGCGCCGGTCAAGCGCCCCACTTGCCCCCGGCGGCGCGGCGCGCCACCATGGTGGCACCCCTCATGCCCGGAGCCCCGCCATGCGCCCTGCCTTCGCCCTGATCCTTCTGGCCGCCACGCCCGCCACGGCGCAGCCGATGCTGTCCTGGCCGCTTGGCCCCGACCTGCAGGCGACCTCGGTCACGATGACCTGCGACGACGGGCGCACCATCCCGGTCACCTACCTGAACGGCGCCCGCGATTCGCTGGCGCTGCTGGACATGCCCGACGGCCCGACCATCTTCGCGGGCGTCGTCTCGGCCTCCGGGGCGCGCTATGCGGCAGGGGCGCGCGAATGGTGGGTCAAGGGCGACAGCGCCACCCTGTCGGACAGCATGGCCGAAGGCGATCCGGTGACCTGCAGCGTTCAGGACTGACCCATCAGCGCGACGCGCAGCCGCGCCTCGTCCTCGGCCGACAGCGCGCTCTGCCGGATCTGGCCGCGCAGCCCGGCCTCGGCGAAGGCCTCGGCCAGCGGCCGCGCATGCAGATGCGCGACCGACAGGATCAGCGCGGCGTGGTTGTCATGCAGGTCCGCCCCGACCTGGTGCATCCAGCCGTCATCCTGCCGCTCGCGCAGGTCATCGTCCACCTCCGCCAGCGGCGCCCGCGTGCCGGTCCAGCACCCGGCGAGCTGTCCCGTCGCGCGCGACAGCGCCAGCCAGACATCAACCACCCCGCCCCATCGCATCGACATGCCCGGCGGTTCGGTGAACATCTGCACCCGCCCGCCGGTCTTCTTCATCTGCACCACGCGGCCCTCTCCGATCACGCCGCGCCGCTGCAAGGTCAGGGCCAGCATCTGCGCCCGCGTCGCCATGGCCGGTTCATGAAAGGTCAGGATCGGCAGGTCGGCCATGCACCCCCCCGAAATGCGACGCGGCCCCGCAGGGGGGCCGCATCCGGTGTCATTCGGCGGGAACCGCGCTCGGTTCCTCGACGGCGGCGATGGGGTGGGACAGGTGCTGCAGCATCTCCCGCGGGCAGACCTGCAGGAAGTTGCCCTTCTCCTCCTCCCAGGCCGAGAGGATCTCCTCGGCGCGGCGCGATCCGGTCTCCTTCAGGTGCCGCTCGATCAGGCCCTTCAGCTGGCCCTCCCAATGGTCCTGCGTCACCGGGCACATCACCAGCGTCTCGGCGTTGATGTAGTCGCGCGCCAGCCCCTCGGGGTCGTACAGGTAAGCCATCCCCCCGGTCATGCCCGCGCCGAAGTTGGCGCCAATGCGACCCAAGATCACGGCCACGCCGCCTGTCATGTATTCGCAGCCGTTCGACCCGCAGCCCTCGATCACCACCGACGCGCCGCTGTTCCGAACCGCGAACCGCTCGCCCGCCCGGCCCGCCGCGAACAGGAAGCCGTTCGTGGCGCCATAGAGGACCGTGTTGCCGATGATCGTGTTGTCATGCGCGACCAGCGGGCTGGACATGGCGGGGCGCACCACGATGGTGCCGCCCGACAGGCCCTTGCCGACATAGTCGTTGGCATCGCCCGACACCTCGATCTTCAGGCCCGGCGCGGCGAAGGCGCCCAGAGACTGCCCGGCGCTGCCGGTCAGGCGGATCGTCAGGTGGTCGGGCTGCAGCGAATTGCGCATCCCGAACTTCTGCACGATCAGCGACGAGGTCCGCGTGCCGATGGTGCGGTGGGTGTTCCGCACGGCATAGGACAGCTGCATCTTCTCGCCATCCTCGAAGAAGCGGGCGGCGTCCTTGACGATCTCGGCGTCCAGCGTGTCCAGCACCGCGTTGCGCGGCTTGGAGCGGTCATAGACGATCTTCTCGGCGCCATCGACGGTGATCAACAGCGGGTTCAGGTCCAGATCGTCCAGGTTCGCCGCACCCCGGCTGACCTGGGTCAGGAGGTCCGCCCGCCCGATGATCTCGTCAATCGACCGCGCGCCGATGCTGGCCAGGATCTCGCGCACCTCCTGGGCATAGAAGGTGATCAGGTTCACCACCTTGTCCGCCGATCCGGTGAACATGGCGCGCAGCTTCTCGTCCTGGGTGCAGACGCCCACCGGGCAGGTGTTCGACTGGCACTGGCGGACCATGATGCAGCCCATGGCGATCAGCGCGGCGGTGCCGATGCCGTATTCCTCGGCGCCCATCATCGCAGCCATGACGATGTCGCGGCCCGTGCGCAGACCGCCATCGGTACGCAGCGTCACCCGCTCGCGCAGGCGGTTCATGGCCAGGACCTGATGCGCCTCGGTCAGGCCCATCTCCCACGGCAGGCCCGCGAACTTGATGGACGTGGCGGGCGAGGCGCCCGTGCCGCCGTTATGGCCGCTGATCAGGATCACGTCGGCCTTGGCCTTGGCCACGCCCGCCGCGATGGTCCCCACGCCGCTGGAGGCCACCAGTTTCACGGTGATCTTGGCGCGCGGGTTGATCTGCTTCAGGTCATAGATCAGCTGCGCCAGATCCTCGATCGAATAGATGTCGTGATGCGGCGGCGGGCTGATCAGCGTCACGCCCGGCGTCGAGTGACGCAGCCGCGCGATCAGCTTGGTGACCTTCATTCCGGGCAGCTGGCCGCCCTCGCCGGGTTTCGCACCTTGGGCGACCTTGATCTCCAGCTCCTCGCAGGCGTTCAGGTATTCGGCGGTGACGCCGAAGCGGCCCGAGGCGACCTGCTTGATCTTGGCGCAGGGGTTGTCGCCATTGGGCAGCGGATGGCTGTGCGCCGGGTCCTCTCCGCCCTCGCCCGAATCGGACTTCGCGCCGATCCGGTTCATCGCGATGTTCAGCGTCATATGCGCCTCGGGGCTCAGCGCCCCGAGCGACATGCCCGGCGTCACGAAGCGCTTGCGGATCGAGGTGATCGATTCGACCTCCTCGATGGGCACCGGCTTGCCGAACGGCTTGATGTCCAGCAGGTCGCGGATGTGGATCGGCGGGTTGGCCCGCATCGTGGCGCTGAATTGCTTCCAGATGTCATAGGAGGCCTTTTCGCAGGCCACCTGCAGCAGCTTCATCGTGTTGGCTTCCCAGGCGTGCTTCTCGCCCGAGCGGCGCAGCTTGTAGAAGCCGCCCACCGGCAGCAGATCGACGTTCTCGGTGCGGAAGGCCAGCTGGTGCAGACGCTCCAGCTTGGCCTGCAGCCCGTGCAGGCCGATGCCCGAGATGCGCGACTGCATGCCGGGGAAATACTCCGCGACCATGGCGCGCGACAGGCCCACCGCCTCGAAGTTCAGGCCGCCGCGATAGGAGGAGAGGACCGAGATCCCCATCTTGGCCATGATCTTCAGAAGGCCCGCATCCACCGCGTCGCGGTAACGGCGCATGTTCTCGATCAGCGTGCCGGTCAGCAGCCCGCGCCCGATGCGGTCCGCGATGCTGTCCTGCGCCAGATAGGGGTTCACCGTGGTCGCGCCGCAGCCGATCAGCACCGCGAAGTAATGCGGGTCGATGCATTCGGCCGAGCGCACGTTCACCGAACAGAAGGTCCGCAGCCCCTTGCGGGTCAGCCACGAATGCACCGCGCTGGTCGCCAGGATCATCGGCATCGCGACCCGGCCCGGCCCCTGCGCGTCATCCGACAGGACCAGATGGCCCGCGCCCGAGCGCACGGCATCCTCGGCCTCGGCGCGGATGCGCGCCAGGCCCTCGCCCAGGGCGTCCGGCCCCGCACCTTCGGCGAAGGTGCAGTCGATCACCGTCACGGTGTCGCCGAACATCTTCACCATCTCGTCATATTCGCCATTGGCGATGAAGGGGCTCTCCAGCACGACGATCTCGGTCTGGCTGCTCGACTCGTCCAGCACGTTCTTGAGGTTGCCGAAGCGCGTCTTGAGGCTCATCACCCGCGTCTCGCGCAGGCTGTCGATGGGCGGGTTCGTCACCTGGCTGAAGTTCTGGCGGAAGAAATGGCTCATCGGGCGGTACTGGTTCGACAGGACCGCAGGCGGCGTGTCGTCGCCCATCGAGGCGATGGCCTCCTTGGCGTCCTCGGCCATGGGGGCCAGGACATGCTCCAGATCCTCATGCGTATAGCCCGCGGCGGTCTGGCGGCGGCGCAGCGCGTCGCCCTCGAACCGCACGACCTCGGGCAGGTCGCGCATGATGTCGTTCAGCTCGGTGACCTTCTCGATCCACTCGCCGAAGGGCTGGCTGGAGGACAGCCGGTCCTTGATCTGCGCGTCGTGATAGAGCTTCCCCTCCCACATGTCGACCGCGATCATCTGGCCCGGCCCCAGCGCGCCCTTCTCGCGGACGTTCATCTCGTCGACCGGCACCATGCCGACCTCGGATCCCGCAATGACCAGGTTGTCGCCCGTCACCACATAACGCATCGGCCGCAGCCCGTTGCGGTCCAGACCGCCGCAGACCCAGCGCCCGTCGGTCATGGCCAGCGCCGCGGGGCCGTCCCACGGCTCCATCACTGCGTTGCAATAGGCATACATGTCCGCCCAGGCCTTGGGCATGTCCGTCGTGGCCTTGGACCAGCTTTCCGGGACCAGCATCGTCTTGGTCATCGGCGCCGACCGCCCCGACCGCACCAGAACCTCGAACACCGCATCCAGCGCCGCCGAATCCGACGACCCGGCCGGCACGATCGGCTTGATGTCCTCGGCCGCGTCGCCGAAGGCCGACGACGCCATGCGGATCTCATGGCTTTTCAGCCAGTTCAGGTTGCCCTTCAGCGTGTTGATCTCGCCGTTATGGGCCAGCATGCGAAAGGGCTGGGCCAGCCACCATTGCGGGAAGGTGTTGGTCGAATAGCGCTGGTGATAGATCGCGAAGGCCGATTCAAACCGCTCGTCCTTCAGGTCGGGATAGAACTCGGCCACCTGCTCGGCCAGCATCATGCCCTTGTAGATGATTGACCGGCAGGACAGCGAACAGAAATACAGCTCGCGCACCTGCGCGGCGATGGCCGCCTTCTCGATGCGGCGGCGGATGATGTAGAGCTCGCGCTCGAAGCGGACCTGGTCGATGTCCTTCTCGCAGCGGATCAGGATCTGCTCGATCTCGGGGCGGGTGGCATTGGCCTTCTCGCCCAGCACGGCGGTGTTCACCGGCACATGGCGCCAGCCATAGATATAGTGGCCCATCCGCAGGACCTCGGACTCCACGATGGTCCGGCAGGCCTCCTGGGCGGCGAAGTTGGTGCGGGGCAGGAAGACCTGGCCGACCGCGATCAGCTTGGACTGATCGGGCTCATGGCCGGTGCGGCGCACCTGGTCATAGAAGAAGGGCACCGGGATCTGGACATGGATACCCGCCCCGTCGCCGGTCTTGCCGTCCGCATCCACCGCGCCGCGATGCCAGATGGCCTTCAGCGCGTCGATGCCGTTCTGCACGACCTTGCGGGACGGCTTGCCGTCCAGATCGACGACGAAGCCCACGCCGCAGGAGGAATGCTCGTCCTCCTCGCGGTACAGGCTGTGCTTGTCCATCCACGCGCGGCGGGCTTCTTCCTGTGCTTGCCAATCCATGGTCATGATGCGGCCCTTTCCTGCGGGATCTGCGTCAGCAACTGATCGCAGTCGAATTGTGGGGTGGTGGAACCGAACCCGGCCTCGCCGGGAAAGGTGAACAGCACGGGGCTGTCATTGGTCTGGGTCTGGGCGCCGGTCCAGTCGCTGCCGGTCTCGACCCCGCCGTAGAAGCGGCCGAAATCGCGGCTGATGAACTGCTGCCCCTCGCGGGTGATCAGCACCTCGCCCGATTCGCTGCGGGTGGTCAGCTGGAACTCGGTCCGCTCCAGGGTCTGGCCGTCGATCTCGACCGTCTCTCCGGTCAGGATGTCATGACCCTGGTGGTGCAGGCGCTGCCCGTCGCTGGCCTCGGTCCAGAAGTCGAAATCGTCGCGCCCGCTCTGCAGCAATCCGCTGAAGCTGGCATGATCCGCGGCCTTCTCGACCAGCCGCTCGACCAGGCCCGAGCTCATGCTCTGGCTTTCGATCCAGCGCGTCTCGGCGTCGATGGTGGACAGGTGGTAAAGCCCGTCACGCCCGAAATGCGCGCTGCGCTGATACCCCTTCGGGTCGGCGCTGCAGGTATAGTACTGGCTGACGGTGCAGCTGCGGTTCTGCACGGTGACGTTCAGCGTGCAGCCCGCGGGCGGGGTGAAGCTGGCCGCGCCCGCCTGCCCCGCCGCCAGCACTCCGCCGGCCAGGACCAGCAGCGTCAGCAGCCCCGCGCCGACGCGCGGGGGGGTGGCGGCCTGCGCACGCGCCGCCTGCCCTGTGACCGGGTGATGCGCCATCGGCCCGCCCCCTATTCGGCGGCCACGCGGGCATCGCCCGTCAGGAAGGTCGCGATCGAATCGGCCGCCTCGCGCCCGTCGCGGATCGCCCAGACGACCAGGCTTGCGCCGCGCACGATGTCGCCCACCGCGAAGACGCCGGGGATCGAGGTCTGATGCGTCTGGAAGCTGGCCTTGATCGTGCCCCAGCGGGTGACCTCCAGGCCCTCGACGCCCCACAGCCGGGGCAGCTCCTCGGGCTCGAAGCCCAAGGCCTTGATGACCAGGTCGGCGGGTTCGTCGTAATCGGCGCCCTCGATCAGCTCGGGGGACTGGCGGCCCGACACATCGGGCTGGCCCAGCCGCATCTTCTGGATGCGCACCGAGGCGATCTGCGGCAGGCCGTCCACGTCACGCTCCTGCGCCTCGGCGGCGGGGCCGGTGACATGGCCTGCGAAAGCACCCGGCGCGGACAGCCAGACGAATTCGACGCCCTCCTCCTCGGCGTTCTGCACCTCGCGCTGCGATCCCGGCATGTTGGCCCGGTCGCGCCGATAGAGGCATTTCACCGATTGCGCGCCCTGCCGGATGGCCGTGCGCACGCAATCCATCGCCGTGTCGCCGCCGCCGATGACCACGACGCGCTTGCCGCGGGCGTTCAGCTCTCCATCCTCGAAATCGGGGACCTCGTCGCCGAACTCGACCTTGTTCGAGGCGGTCAGATAGTCGATGGCGCGCACGACCCCGCCGTGATCGGCATTGTCGATGTCCAGATCGCGGGTCTTGTAGACGCCCGTGGCGATCAGCACCGCGTCATGCTTGCCGCGGATCGCGTCAAAGCTGATGTCCTCGCCCACGTTGCAGTTCAGGACGAACTCGACGCCCCCATCGGCCAGCAGCTTGTTGCGACGCAGCACCACGTCCTTCTCCAGCTTGAAGCCGGGGATGCCATAGGTCAGCAGCCCGCCCGCGCGGTCGTGGCGGTCGTAGACGGTGACCTGAAAACCCTGCCGGCGCAGCATGTCCGCCGCGGCCAGGCCGCCCGGACCCGCGCCGATGATGCCGACCGATTCGGCGCGCTCCTGCGCGGGGGCGGGGGCCTCGACCCAGCCGTTCTCCCAAGCGGTGTCGGTGATGTATTTCTCGACCGCGCCGATGGTGACGGTGCCGTGGCCCGACTGCTCGATCACGCAGTTGCCCTCGCACAGGCGGTCCTGGGGGCAGATGCGGCCGCAGATCTCGGGGAAGGTGTTGGTGGCCTGGCTGACGCGATAGGCCTCCTCGAGGCGGCCCTCGGCGGTCAGGCGCAGCCAGTCGGGGATGTTGTTGTGCAGCGGGCAATGC
Organism: Paracoccus sp. NIOT.M2S5SZ12; assembly: GCF_057748165.1. Taxonomy (NCBI): domain Bacteria; kingdom Pseudomonadati; phylum Pseudomonadota; class Alphaproteobacteria; order Rhodobacterales; family Paracoccaceae; genus Paracoccus; species Paracoccus sp. NIOT.M2S5SZ12. The sequence goes on along the minus strand of NZ_JBYLFR010000001.1, from coordinate 24,555 downwards.
GACTGGCAATAGGGCACGCCGCACTGGCTGCAGCGCCCGGCCTGCTCGGCCGCCTTGGCGGCGGCGAACTCGCGATAGATCTCGTGGAAATCCTCGCTCCGCTCGGCGGCCGCGCGTTTCTCGGGCATCTCGCGCGGGGTCGAGACGAACTTGAGCATCTTTTGCGTGGCCATGGCTGCGCACCTCCCAGAAAGGACTTCGGCGACAGCAATAAACCAAGGCTTCCGTGATGAAAAGTCAGTGATGCTGACCTAAATCGCAGATTTTCACCCCGCAGGCCAAACTTTTCCCGCGGCACCCGCAAAATTAGGTCATCATTGCTTACATACCCGCCGCAAGCGCCAGCAATGCAAGGCTTCCCACGATGATGCGCCACCAGGCGAACAGCCCGTATCCGCGGCGCGACACATAGCCCAGCAGCCAGCGCACCACGAAGACCGCCGCCACGAAGGCGGTGACGAAGCCGACGACGATGCTGTTCAGCGCCGCCGCGTCCAGCACGTCGCGGTTCTGCCACAGGTCATAGGTGAAGGCGCCCAGCATGGTGGGCATCGCCAGAAAGAACGAGAACTCAGCGGCCGAGCGCTTGTCCGCGCCCATCAGCAGCGCGCCGACGATGGTCGCTCCCGACCGCGACACGCCGGGAATCATCGCGATGCACTGGAACAGGCCGATCCGCAGCGCCATCGACAGCGGAAACTCCTCGACCCGGTGAAAGCGCGGCGCGACGGTCCGGCGGTCGACCCAGAGCAGCACAAAGCCGCCCAGGATCAGCATGACCGCGATCAGCATCGGCGTCTCGAACAGCACGGCCTTGATGAAGCCATGCGCCAGCACGCCGATCACCACCGCCGGCGCGAAGGCCAGCAGCACCGCGCCGATGAAGCGCCGCGCGCCCGGATCGCGTGGCGCGTCGCGCAGGATCTGCAGGATGCGGCCCGCATAGAGGCCCAGGATCGCCAGAAGCGCGCCCAGCTGGATCAGCACCTCGAACGAGCGACCGGGCGAATCGAAGCCCAGGAAATGCCCCGCCAGCAGCAGGTGCCCGGTCGACGAGACGGGAATGAATTCGGTCAGGCCCTCGAGAACCCCGAGGGCGGCGGCGACGATCGTGTTGTGGTCCATCAGGAGCTGCGCAGGTTCTTGGCCGAGCGCTTGATCGCCTCATACTGCCCCGAGGGGCGGAAGCGCCACAGATAGTCGTCCAGCACGGCGGCCATGGCCGTGGGCGCGATGCCCAGATCGGCGAAGCCGCGCGCGCCCTCCGACACGACATTGTCGCGCCGCAGCAGCGCCAGCTGATCCTTGCTCAGCGGGTTGGAGACCAGCCCGCCGGTCAGCATCTGCACCACGCCCATGGCGGTGGAGGCAAGCCCCGCGATGCCGAAGGGCAGGTTCACCACCAGGCGGCGGCGGCTGGCCGCCTCCAGGACCTGATCGACGATCTCGCGCGTGGTCAGCACCTCCGGGCCGCCCAGCTCATAGATGCCGGGCTGGGCCGCGCCGGTCGCGCCCAGCACGGCGGCGCGGGCCACGTCCTCGACATGGACGGGCTGCATGCGGGTGGGGCCGCCGACGATCGGCATGACCAGACCCATCCGCGACATGCCCGCGAAGCGATTGGTCAGGTTGTCGTCCGCCCCGAAGATCACCGACGGGCGCAGCACCACCGCATCGGGGCGATGCGACAGCACCGCCGCCTCGCCGCGCGACTTGGACGCGATGTACTTGCTGTCCGAATCGACGTCGATGCCCAGGCCCGACAGGTGCACCAGGCGCGCCACGCCCATCTCCGCCGACAGGCGGGCGATGTTCTCGGCGCCGGTCTCGAACACGGTCTTGAAGGTGCTCTTGCCTTGGGCGCTCAGGATGTTGACGCAGTTGACGGCCGCATCGGCGCCCGACAGGGCGGCGCGGACCGAGGCCTCGTCGCGGATGTTGCACAGGACGGGAACGACCTGCCCCACCGCGCCATAGGTGCGGGTGAACAGCGCCTCGTCGGGGCGGCGGACGGCCACGCGGACGCGCCAGCCCTCCTTGGCCATCAGCCGGGCCACCTGCCGGCCGACAAAGCCCGATCCGCCGAAGATCGTGACCAGTTTCGCCATGGGCCTTCGCCTCCATATCCTGTGCCGATGTCGCGCGATCCTTACCCAAGCGGCGCGGCCCGGGCAAGGCTGCGCACTGTCGCGCCCCGCCATTGCCGCGCCGCGGCAGGGTTTTCGCCGCGTTTGCGCACCCGTCGCGGGCCCCCACGATAAACCCGGCGAAAAAACTGTCGAAAAACTTGCACGACCCCCATTGACGCCCCCCCGCACTGTCTTTAATCACCCCCTCACACCAGTTGGCCCAGATGGCGGAATTGGTAGACGCGCACGGTTCAGGTCCGTGTGCCGCAAGGCGTGGAGGTTCGAGTCCTCTTCTGGGCACCAAACAAAGCCCCCGGAAACCTAGTGTTTCCGGGGGCTTTGCTTATGCGCCATCCGTGCCCGCGGGGGGTTTTCATTTCCGCGCCATTCGCGTTCCCTGCCCCGGAAAGGAGCCATGATGACGCTGTATCTGGGACTTGACGGGGGCGGCACGGGCTGCCGGGCGGCCATCGCGGATGCCGGGGGGCGCATCCTGGGCGAAGGCCAGGGCGGACCGGCCAACATCAATTCCGACCCCCATGGCGCGATGGCCAGCATCCTGGCGGCGGCGACGGCGGCGATGGTGGGCGCGGGCGCGCGGCCCGGCGATCTGGTGGCGGTGCTGGGCGTGGCGGGGGGCGGCATGACCGACGCCGCCCGCGCGACCGAGGCGCGGCTGCCCTTCGCCCGCGCGCGGGTCGTCAACGACGCGGTCACCGCGGCGCGGGGCGCGCTTGGCGATGCGGACGGCATCCTGCTGGCGGTGGGCACCGGGTCGGTCTTGGCGCGGCAACGCGGGGGCGCGCTGCATCAGATCGGCGGGCGCGGCTTCCTGATGGGCGACGAGGGCAGCGGCGCGGTCCTGGGCCGCACGCTTCTGGCGCGGGCGATGCGCGCGGCGGACGGGCTGGAGGCCGACACGCCCCTGCTGACCGAACTGCGCACGGAGTTCGGCGGCATCGAGGGCATCATCGCCTTCGGCACCGCCGCCACGCCCGCGCAATTCGCCGCGCTGGCCCCGCGCCTGGTCGGATCGGACGACCCCGCCGCCCGCGCCATCATGCAGGCCGCTACGGCTCAGATCGACGCGGCCATCGCCGTCCTGCAGCAGGGGGCCGCGCTGCCGGTGACCTGCATCGGCGGCCTGGGCGCCACCTATGCGCAGGCGCTGGCGCCGCGCTGGACGATCCGCCCCGCCCAGGGTAGCGCGGTCGACGGCGCGCTGGCCATGGCCCGGGAGCTTGCGCCGTGAGCCGCCAGGTCCTGACCGCGGCGCAGGTCTTCGACGGCACGGCGCTGCATGACGACATGGCAGTGGTCGTCCAGGACGGCCGCATCCTGGACCTGATTCCCCGGCCTGCGGGACCCGACCCCGATGCGGGCATCCTGATGCCGGGCTTCGTCGATCTTCAGGCGAACGGCGGCGCGGGGCTGATGGTGGGCGCGCAGACCGACGCCGCGGCGCTGGCGCGGATCTGCGCCGCGCATGCCGGCCTTGGCTGCGCGGGCATCCTGCCCACGCTGATTACCGACCGCCCCGAGGTCACCGCCCGCGTGCTGGAGGCCGGCATCGAGGCCGCGCAGAACGGTGTGCCGGGCTTACTGGGCCTGCATCTGGAGGGGCCGCACCTCGCTCCGTCGCGCGCGGGCGCCCATGATCCGGCGCTGATCCGGCCCATGGACGACCGCGATCTGGCACAGCTGATCACGGCGCGGGCGGCGCTTCCGGCGCTGATGGTCACCGTGGCCCCCGAGGCGGTCCGTCCCGATCAGATCGCCGCCATGGCGGAGGCGGGCATCACCGTCAGCCTGGGCCACAGCGATGCGACTTTGGCGATGGCGCGGGCGTCCATGGCGGCGGGGGCGCGGGCGGTCACGCATCTGTTCAACGCCATGAGCCCCCTGGGCCACCGTCAGCCCGGCCTGGTCGGCGCGACCCTGGCCGGAGAGGTCGCGGCCGGGCTGATCGCGGACGGCATCCATGTCGATCCGGCGGCGCTGCGCATCGCGCTGCGGGCGCGTCCGACGGGGCTGTTCCTCGTCAGCGACTGCATGGCCGTCGCCGGGACCGCAGAGGACGCGATGATGCTGCAGGGGCGGCGGGTCCTGCGGCGGGACGGGCGGCTGACGCTGGCCGACGGGACGCTGGCGGGGGCCGACCTGCGGCTGGACCGCGCGATCCGCACCGTAGTCGCTGCGGGCGCGTCCCTGTCCCGCGCGCTGGCCATGGCGACGTCCATCCCGGCCGCGCTGATCGGCGCACCCCTGGGGCATATCCGGCCCGGCGCCCCGGCGCGGCTGATCCGGCTGGATGCGGACCTGTCCCTGGTCGAGGCCACAGGCAGCAGCGGCCAATCAGGGTCTTAACAAACGCGTGACGCACCGCTAAGGAGGGGCGCAGCCAGCCACGCGCCCTTCCCTCGGCCATCGCCAGCCCATCCCCTTCCTGATGGAGCTTTCCGATGTCGCGCCCCTCCCTGGCCGCCCTGCTGATGGGCACCGCCCTTTTCCCCCTCTCCGCCGCCGCCCAGCCCATCCTGCTGGACGAGATCACCCTGACCGCCACCGCCGACCGCGCCGGTCAGATTGCCCCCAGCCCCGAGCAGATCGAGGATGCCCGCACCGGCAGCCTGGAGGATGTCTTTCGCGCCGAACCCAGCGTCAGCGTCAGCAGCGGCATCGCCATCGCGGAACGGGTCTTCGTCAACGGCATCGACGAACAGCAGCTGTCCGTGACCGTGGACGGCGCGGCGCAGAACAACCGCATGTTCCACCACACCGGCACCAACATGATCGATCCGGCCCTGCTGAAGGCTGCGCGCGTCGATCCGGGCGTGGCGCCCGCCGATGCGGGTTTCGCGGCCCTGGGCGGCAGCATCGCCTATGAGACCAAATCCGCGCTGGACCTGCTGGAGGACGGCCGCGACATGGGCGGCCGCGTGACCTTGGGCTATGGCGACAACGGCGGCACCGCGACCGGCGCGGTCACGCTGTTCGGGCGGCGCGGTCCGGTCGATGCGATGATCTATGCCAAGCGCGCGACCGGCGACGCCTATGAGGACGGTAACGGCCGCACCGTGCCCTTCACGGGCGCCGACCTGACCAGCCAGGCGCTGAAGCTGGGCGCGACCTTCGGCGGCTGGCGGGCCGAGCTGGGCGCGATCCGGTTCCAGGACGATGCGCTGCGCCCCTATCGCGCGAATTTCGGCGGCACGATCGGCGGGCGCCCGGTGCCCGAATCGCGCCGCTATGCGCTGGATCAGTCGACCCAGACCCTGACCATCCGCCGCACGGTGGCCGACGGCCTGCTGGACCCCGAGATCCGCATCGCCCGCAGCCGCAGCGAACTGGACACGACCGACCTGCCGACCCCCGGCACCGTCCAGCCCGACTTCAACAACGGCGATGCCGACACGGTCAGCGTCGTGGTGCAGAACCGCATGCAGGTTTCGGGCTTCGAGGTCACGGCGGGCGTCGACAACTATCGCACCGCCGCGCGCTATGAGGGGCAATTCCGCGGTACCGCGGCCGCCTTCCGCGAGGATCGCACGACCACCGGCGTCTTTGCGCAGGCGCGCGGCGCGGTGGGCGATCTGGATGTCGGCGCGGGCCTGCGCCACGACTTCAGCCGCTTCACCGGCGCGGGCGGGCAGGAGATCGACACCGACGGCACCAGCGCCAATGTCGATGTCAGCTGGGCCGCGACGCCCGAGCTGACCTTCAATGGCGGCCTGTCCTCGGTCTTCGGCGGCACGCAGCTGGCCTCGGTCTATGAGCTGGAGAGCCCCTTCCAGGACCCGAGAGCCTATGACGCACTGGAGACCACGCGGGCCCACAATGCGGTCCTGGGCGCCGAATGGCGGCGCGGCGGCACGACTCTCGGGGCCGAACTGTTCCGCACGCGCATCGACGACATCCGCAAGGGCCTCGTGTCGCGCGACCTGGAGAGCGAGGGCTTTCGTCTGTCGGCGCGCCAGGACTGGCAGGGCGGCTTTGCGGCGCTGCGCTACAGCGACACGGACGTGACGCTGGACGGCGAACCCGCCTCCAGCTTTGATCTTCGCGAACTGGGCACCGTGCCGGGCGGCATGCTGACGCTGGAGGCGCGGCACGAGGTCATGGCCGGGCTGTCGCTTGGCGGCATCGTGCAGCACGCGATCGAGGAGGACGGCGCCGGCGCGGAGGTGGACAGCGACTGGCCGGGCTATACCGTGGTCGACATCTTTGCCGAATACGAACCGGCCGGCCTGCGCAACGTGACCCTGCGGGCCGAGGTCAACAACCTGTTCGACCGCGCCTATGCCGACCGCGCGACCTATGGGGCGGATTTCACCTCGGTCGTGCAGCAGCGGGAGCCCGGTCGCAGCATCGCGCTGACCGCCGATCTGCGCTTCTGACCGGCGGACGGGAACGGATGGCGCGGCCCCGCGCCATCCGACCGCGAAAACACGGTGGGAATCTCTCGTCATTCCGGAAAGTTGCGGCTACGTTCCTGTTCCGCCCCCATGGCGGTCCGCTGCAACGACGAAGACCCCCAAGATGACCCAAGCCCTGACCCGCATTCTGGACGCCGCCCGCCGCAAGCTGCTGGAGACGGGGACCCGCAACCGGCTGATCCATGTCGATCGCGACGCTCGCCGCGCGAATGCGCTGAACATCATCCACGAGCAGAGCGACGAGGTCTGGCGCCTGCTGCGCCTGCAGGGCAGGCGGATGCGGTTCCGCGCCATGGGCACCGACCGCCCCGGCACGGAGGGTGTGCTGCTGCTGGCCGCGCCCGGCGCGCACGGCCCCTCCGACAGCCAGTTGGAGACGCCGCTCGGCCCCGAGGCGCTGGCCCGGCGGCTGCTGCGCCTTGCCCATGACGCGCGCACCGCCGAGGAGGAGCAGGGGCTGAACGTGCTCTATCTGGCGATGGGGTTCCTGCGCTGGCGCGAGGCCCCCGGATCGCAGGTCCTGCGCGAGGCGCCGCTGATCCTGCTGCCGGTGCAGCTGGTTCGCAACGACCGCAGCTCGACCTTCGAGCTGATGGCGCGCGAGGACGACATCGCCGCCAACCTGCCCCTGCAGGAGCGCCTGCGCCAAGATTTCGGCATCGCTCTGCCCGAGATCGACGAGGACGAACACTGGACCCCCGGCGACTATCTGGCCCGCGTGGCCGAGGCCGTGTCGGGCCAGGCCGACTGGCAGGTGGACCGCGACGGGATGCAGCTGGGCTTCTTCTCCTTCGCCAAGCTGCTGATGCACCGCGACCTGGACCCGGCCAGCTGGCCCGAGGGCGCATTCGAGGGGCATCCGCTGCTGGAGGGGCTGCTGTCGCAGGGATTCGCAGCCGACGCGCCGCTGTTCGGCGACCGCGACCGGCTGGACGACCGGCTGGACCCGGCGCAGATCATCCAGGTGATCGACGCCGACGCCTCGCAGACCCGCGTCATCGAGGAGGTGCGCGCCGGCGCCAGCCTGGTCGTGCAGGGCCCGCCCGGCACCGGCAAGTCGCAGACCATCACCAACATCATCGCCGCCGCCGCCCATGACGGAAAGACGGTGCTGTTCGTGGCCGAGAAGATGGCCGCGCTGAAGGTCGTCCACGACCGCCTGGCCCGCGCGGGCCTGCGCGACATCTGCCTGGAGCTGCATTCGCGCAGCGCCAACAAGAAGGCCCTGGCGCAGGAGCTGGGCCGCACGCTGATGGCGGGCGCGCAGCCGCTGCCCGCCGCGGCCGATCCCGCCCGCCTGCGCGAGACGCGCGACCGGCTGAACGCGGTCACGGCGCTGCTGCACGACCCGCTGCCCCCGTCCGGCGAGGCGCCCTTCGCCGCGCTTTCCACCATCATCGGGCTGATCGGCCAGGGTGCCCGACCGCCCGCGATCGCGCTGGACGGGCTGGAGGCCTTGGGCGCCGCCGACCGCGCCCGCGCGGCCGAGGCCGTGGCGCGGCTGGTCGCGGCGCGCGACCGCACCGGCCCGCCCGAGGACCATCCCTTCGCGGGCAGCCGCGCGCTGGACCTGCAGCCGACCGACCTGGCGCGGCTGGCGGACGACCTGCGCGCGGCGCAGGCGGCGCTGGCGGCGCTGCGCGACCGGCTGCACCCGGCCGTGGGCGCGCCCGCCACAACGCTGGATCAGGCGCAGGCACGGGCCGCGCTGCTGCGCCATCTGGCCGCGGCGCCGCCGCGGGCCGCCGATTGGGCGGCGCTGCTGTTCGACCCCGCCCGCGATCCGCGCCTGACCGAGGCGCTGGCGGCGGGCGCGGACTGGTCGCGCGCGCAGGCCGAGGCGCAGGCCCTGTTCCGGCCTGCCGCCTTCGAGACCGACCCCACGCCCCTGCGCGAGGAATTGGCGGCTGGCCTGGGCGGATTCATGGGGCGGCTGTTCGGCCCCTATCGCGCGGCCTCGGCGCGGCTGGCCAGCCTGCTTGCGGGCGCGCTGCCCGGCGATGCGGCGGGCCGGGTGGCGCTGGCCGACCGGCTGATCGCGCTGCGCCATGCACGCCAGCGACTGGCCCGCGACGAGGCCTGGCTGGCCGCGAACCTGGGTGCGGCCTTCCGCCATGAGGCCACGGACTTCGCGGCCATGGCCGATGTCGCCCGCTGGCTGGGCGGGCTGCAGGCGACGGGCGCCCTGCCCGACGGCGCGGCGGTCGCGGCGGCGCTGGCCACGGTCCCCGATCCCGCCCCCCGCGCCGCGGCGCTGGAGGACGCGCTGGCCGCCGCGCGGGCCGCGCTGGCCCCCATCCGCACGCGCCTGGCACTGGAGGAGCGGGCCGATCCCGAGGATCTGGCCGCCCTCCAGGCGCGGCTGGCGCGCATGGCAGCGGGGCTGGCGCACTATGCCGAATGGGCCGATCTGGCCCGCGCGGCGCAGGTCGCGCGCGATCTGGGCGCGGGGGCGGTCGTGGACGCGCTGGCGGCCGGCACGCTGGATCCGGCCGATGCCGCCCGCGAGTTCGCCTATGCCTGCGCCGAGGCGCGCTGGAACGCCGCCCGCCGCGCCCGGCCCGCCCTGAACGAACTGCCGCATCTGGACCGGCACGACCTGGTGGGCCTGTTCCGCCAGCTGGAGACTGAGCGGATCGAGACCACCAAGACGCTGATCCTGTCGCGCCATTTTGATCAGCTGCCCCGCGGCACCCAGGGAGAGATGGGCCTGATCCGCGGAGAGATCGCGCGGCGCCGCGCGCACCGCCCCATGCGCTGGCTGATGCGCAATGCCGGGCCGATGGTCCAGCGGATCAAGCCGGTGATGCTGATGAGCCCGCTCTCGGTCGCGCAGTTCCTGCCGCCGGGCAGCGTGACATTCGACCTGCTGGTGATCGACGAGGCCTCGCAGATCCGCCCCGAGGACGCCTTGGGCGTGATCGCCCGCGCGCGCCAGATCGTGGTGGTGGGCGATCAGAAGCAGCTGCCGCCGACCTCGTTCTTCGACCGGCTGGTCGATGACGCCGAGGATCAGGACGAGGCCGAGGAGGCCCCGCAGGGCGCCAATGTCGCCGACATGGAGAGCATCCTGTCGCTGTGCGAGGCGCGGGGCATGCGCTCGCGGATGCTGGAATGGCATTACCGGTCGCGCGATCCGTCGCTGATCCGGGTGTCGAACGCCGAATTCTATGGCGACCGGCTGGTGCTGCCGCCCTCGCCCCTGCAGCTGGACCCCGATTACGGGCTGAAGTTCCGCCCCGTGGCGGGGGCCTATGCCGCGCGCGGCAGCGGGCAGGGCCGCGCGGGCACCAACCGCATCGAGGCCGAGGCCGTGGTCGCCGCCATGGCCGACCATGCGCGCCGCTGGCCGGACCTGTCCCTGGGCGTGGTGGCCTTCTCCAAAGCGCAGGCCGACATGCTGACCGAGATCGCCGACGCCGCCCGCCGCCGCGACCCCGCGCTGGACGCGCTGCTGCGCGAGGGCCGGGCCGAGGACGTCTTCGTCAAGAACATCGAGAACGTGCAGGGCGACGAGCGCGACGTGATCCTGATCTCGGTCGGCTATGGCCCGTCCCAACCCGGCGGGCGGCTGGAGCGGATGCAGTTCGGCCCCGTCAACGGCGAAGGCGGAGAGCGGCGGCTGAACGTGCTGTTCTCGCGCGCGCGGATCCGCTGCGAGGTCTTCGCCTCGTTCGATCCGGCCGACATCGACCCCGCGCGCAGCACGCGCGAGGGGCCGCGGGTGCTGAAGCGGTTCCTGGACTTCGCCAAGTCGGGCGTGATCGACGCGCCCGCCCCCACCGGCCTTGCCCCCGACAGCCCGTTCGAGGAGGACGTGGCCCGCGTCATCCGCGATCTGGGCTATCTGGCCGATCCGCAGGTCGGAAGCCGCGGTTTCCGCATCGATCTGGGCGTGCGCCATCCCGACCGTCCGGGGCAGTATCTGGCCGCGGTCGAATGCGACGGGGCGACCTATCACGCCGCACTCTGGGCGCGCGAACGCGACCGGCTGCGCCAGGACATCCTGGAGACCCTGGGCTGGCGGTTCCACCGCATCTGGAGCACCGACTGGTTCCATCGCCGCGAGGCGGAGATCGCGCGCCTGTCTCGCGCCCTGGAGGCGGCCCGCGACGCGGCGCAGGGCGGCATCCGCCCGCGCGGCGCGAACGGCGCGCCCCCGGAACCCGACCTGCCCCCCGCGCCACAGGAGGAGGCCCCGGACCTGGCGCATCTGTCGCTGCGGGCCGAGCCCTATCGCCGCGCCGACCTGCCCCCGCAGGACGGATCCGAGCCGCATGAGCGGCCCGTGGCGCAGTTGGCCGATCTGGTCGCCGCCGTCATCGCCGTCGAAGGGCCGGTGCATCTGGACGAGGTCGCCCGCCGGATCGCCGCCGCCCATGGCAAGACCCGCACCGGCAGCCGCATCGCGGAGGCCGTGGCGCGCGCGGCGGATGTGGCCGTCGGCCGCGGCGGGGTCATCCGTCAGGGCGCCTTCCTGATGACCGGGGATCAGGCCGCCGACCCGCCGCTGCGCGACCGCAGCCAGGAGACGGGCAGCCTGCTGAAGGCCGCCTGCCTGCCGCCGGCAGAGATCCTGGCCGCCGCGCGGCGCATCCGCGCCGAAAGCGGCACCGTCCCCCCCGAGGAGATGACCCGCGCCATCGCCCGGCTGCTGGGCTTTCAGCGCGTCGGCCCCGATCTGGCCGAGGTCCTGACGGCGGCGGTGCTGGAACCCGGCTGATCGCCGGGCGCGGGCCTAGCCCTGCGCGTTCCCGTGGGCGTAAAGATCGACCGATCGGTCCAGATGCGCCTGCATCGCGGCCACGGCGCCCTCCGCGTCGCGGGCGGCGATCAGGTCGGTGATGGCCGCGTGCTCGCGCAGGGTGACCTGTTCGTTGCCCGACCAGTGCAGCAGCACGCCGTGATACTGAAACAGCCAGCGCAGCATCGCCTGGCTGGTCGCGACCAGGATCGGGTTGCCCGAAATCGCCGCGATGCGGGCGTGAAACGCCATGTCCTGGGTGACGAAGCGCGGCGCGTCGCCCAGACAGTCGCGCTGCGCCGCGATCAGGGCGCGCAGCTCGGCCACGTCCGCATCCGTCGCGGTCTGGGCGGCCATGCGCACCAGCCCGCATTCGAACATCCGCCGCGCCTGCTTCAGGTGGTCCAGCTGGTCGGGTTCCGACGACAGCAGCATCCGCGCCACGTCGTCCACCCGGCTGAGGACGCTGTCCGCGCTCAGCGCGTTCACCCGGCTGCGTTCGCCATGGCTGATGGTGATCAGGCCCATGGTGTGCAGGTGCTGCAGCGCCTCGCGCACGGCGGGGCGGCCGGTGCCGAAACGCTCCATCAGGTCGCGTTCCGAAGGCAGCGGCGCGCCGGGCGGCATCTCTCCGCTGGCGATCATGTCGCGCAGGCGATCGAACACCTGGTCGGACAGCTTGCGCCGGACGATTCGGTCGGAAGGGTCGGTCGGTTGCATCATGCCCATGATGTAGGACGCCCCGCGCCCGCCTGCAAATCCGGCGCGTCGCCCTGATCCCAGCCCCAGGGGGTCAGCCCCGCCTGCGCATGGGGCGTCAGGTTCGCGCGCAGGACGCGCCCGCCCAGATGCAGCCGCACCAGATCGCCCCCCTGCGCATCATGGACCGGCGCGCCGGCCAGCGCCGCCAGCGCGGCGACGACGCCGGCCACCGGGCGCGGACGGCCATCGGGCGCAAACAGGCCGCGCGGGCCCAGCACCTCGGCCGGGGTCCAGACCGACAGGCCCGCCGGCGCGATGGCCGCGGCCAGCCCGCAGGCCCAGGCCGCCGCAAAGCCCGTGTCCTGGCGCGGATCGTCATCGGTCATGCAGAGGCGCGCGCGCCCCGGATTGGGGATGGTGCGGCTGCCATAGGGGTTGTGGCGCATGGCGATGGTCGACGGCCCCAGCCAATAGTCCGCATCCCCCGCCAGGGCGCGCCCCGAGGTCAGGATATGCGGCACCGCCTCCAGCACCTCGACCACCGACAGGTCGTCGGCGGCATGCACGATGGGACAGAGCCCATGCGTCACGACCGCCAGCCCCGGCGGCGGCGGCTTGCGGTTCAGTTCGGGAAAGAAGCCGGCCACGCCACCGCCCACCGGATGCCCGGCAAAGGCCGTGCGCGCCGCCGCATGGACCTGCGCCAGGGGCGCGCAAGGCGGCCAGTCCGAGCCCGGCGGCGTCGATTGCCAATCGGGCCGGGCATGGACCAGCACCGTGGCCGCGCCGAGGCCCGATGCCGCCAGCGCCGCGGCATGGCGGGCGAACTCCTCCTGCGGGTCGACCCCGGGGTCGCACAGCGCCAGCAGCTCCAGATCATAGGCCGGGCCGGGCAGCGCCGCCTGCAGCGCGGCGAAACCCGCCAGGTCGCGCGCGATGTCACCCGCCGCGTTTAGATGGCACAGCAGACGCTGCGCCCCGATCGCGGCCAGGTCCTGCGGCGCGCGGGCCAGATGCGCCGCATCCGCCCCGGTCAGGGCCAGCGCCATCTGCGGAAAGCGCGGGTTCGCGACGCGGGCATCCGGGCCGGGGACCGGGGCCATGGGCGCGGCCGGGGTCCAGCGGATGGTGACGGTCTGGGTGGTCTCGCCCTCCAGGCGATAGGGCCAGGGCCGCGCCAGGGGACGGTTGTAGGTCTTGAAGGACGCATCACCCCATTGGCGCTGATCCTCCATCTCGAAGATGTCGCCGTCGAAGCGGCAATGGACGCGCCAGCCGCCCGCCTGATGGGTCAGGCCGGTGATGTCCATGAAGGGCTGCCACGGCGCGATCAGCGTGGGAAAGCGCGCCTGCTCCGAAGGGCCGTCCGCGTGATCGACCGTGACCGGCGCCCCCGCGACCCCGGTGATCGGATGCAGCAGCGTGAAGCCGGTGCGGTTCGTCAAGACCTGCCCCTCGGCCCCGATCACCGCCCGCGCGGTCAAACCGTCGGGCGTCAGATCGACCGTCAGCGCGGCGTGGACCGCGCCCGTGCCCATGTCATGCCGCGCCGTCCAGGCGATGCGCGACCCGTCCGGCCCGTCGGTCACGTGCAGGTCGTCGATACAGGGCACTACGGTGCCCCAGTCGCGGTCGCGAACCAGGAAGGACAGGCCGCGGATCGCCTCGACCCCGTCCAGATGCAGGTGGCGCAGGCGGTCGCCCTCCAGCACCAGCCGCGCGGGCCCGCAGGAGAGCGTGCGCGTCACGGCCGGACCCGGCTGCCGTCGCGGGCCGAGGCATAGGCGGCCTCGACCAGGGTCAGCGTGGCCAGGTTGTCGCGCCCCGAGGTCTCGGGCACCCGGCCCTCGCGCAGGCAGGCCACGAAGTCCTGCTGGATCAGCGCGACGCTTTCCTGGATGTTGTGCCAGGGCCGTTCGGCCCAGGGCAGCAGCGGGGGCGCGACGTCGCGGACCTGCCGGTCGCCGCCGCGGTCGATGACCAGCCGGTATCCGGCCTCCAGCCGCAGCGTGCCCTCGGTGCCGTCGATCTCGATGAGGGTCTGGGGGAAGGTCTCGTCCCGCCGCGTCGCATAGGAACAGTCCACGAGCGAGGTCACCCCGCCTGCGTGATCCATCAGGATCGTCGCCACGTCCTCGCCGCGGATCGCGGGGTTGATGCGCGCGGTGCTGGCCGACAGGCGGTCCACCTCTCCAAAGAGGGCGCGGGCGATGTCCAGGATGTGGATGCCCAGATCCTGGATGATGAAGCGGGGATCGGTTGCCAGATAGGGCTGCCCCGAGAAGACGTCATAGCCCGACCGGAAGCTGACCCGCCCGAAGAAGGGCCGCCCCACCGCGCCCTCGCGCAGCGCGGCTAGCACGGCGCGGACGGGCGACTGCCAGCGGAAGTTCTCGTGCACCATCAGGATGCGACCCGCGCGATCCATCGCGGCGACCATGGCGCGGGCATCCTCCAGCGTCTCGGCAAAGGGCTTCTGGCAGATGGCGTGCAGCCCGGCCTCGGCCGCCGCCATCACCAGCGGGCGGTGCGAGGGGACGGTCGTGGCGATGTCGACCACGTCCAGATCCGCCTCGCGCATCATCCGCGCCGCGTCGTCAAAGCGCTGCGCGATGCCGAAGCGCGCGCCCATCGCGGCCAGCCGGTCCGGGTCGCGGTCGCAGATCGCGGTGACGCAGGCCCCTTCGGCATCGGCCCAGCCCTGCATCTCGTTCACCGCAAAGAAGCCGCAGCCGATCAGTCCGACCTTGATCATGGCATCATCCACCAGCCCAGCCCCAAGGAGATGGCGGGAACATAGGTGATCGCCGCCAGCATCACCAGAACCGTGGCGATGGGCCAGACCAGCGACCGGAACAGCGCCTGCACCGGAACCTTCGCCACGGCGGCCGCGGCAAAAAGGTTCACCCCCAAAGGCGGCGTGATCATGCCCAAGGCCAGGTTCACCACGATGACGATGCCGAAATGCACCGGGTCGATGCCGAAGCTGATCGCCACCGGCGTCAGGATCGGGGCCAGCACCAGGATCGCGGCGCTGGTCTCGATGAACATGCCCACGACCAGCAGCAGCAGGTTGACGCCCAGAAGGAAGGTCAGCGCGCTGCCGAAATTCTCCTGGGCCCAGGTGCCGACGGCGCCGGGCAGGCCCGACAGGCTGATCAGGAAGCTGAACAGCGCCGCCGCCGAGATGATCAGCATGACCGCCCCGGACGACACCGCCGCCGCGCGGAAGATGCCCGGCAGGTCCGACCAGGACAGCTCGCGATAGACGAAGATCGACAGGATCAGCGCATAGATGACCGACACGGCGGCGGCCTCGGTGGGCGTGAAGACGCCGCCATAGATGCCGCCCACGATGATGATCGGCATCATCAGCGCCCCGAAGGCGCGGCGCGCGGCGGGCAGGATGGCCTGGCGTCCCTCGCCGTCCCGCTTGCCGTGGCCCTTCACGCGGCACCAGATCTGGACCATCACGACCAGCGCGGCGGCGATCATCAGCCCCGGCACCATGCCCGCCAGGAACAGCCGGGTGATCGAGGTCTCGGTCGAGACCGCATAGAGGATCATCGGCACCGAGGGCGGGATGATCACGCCCAGCTCGGCGGAGGATGCCTGGATCGCGCCCGCCATGCCCACGGGATAGCCGTGGCGCAGCATCGCCGGGATCAGGATGGAGCCGACCGCGAAGGTCGTGGCCACCGACGAGCCCGAGATGGCCGCGAACAGCATGCAGGTCAGCACGCAGCTGCTGGCCAGCCCGCCCTGGATGTTGCCGACCATGGATTTCACCAGATCGACCAGCCGGGCCGAGATGCCGCCCTGGGTCATGATCGCGCCCGCCAAGATGAAGAACGGCACCGCCATCAGCGGAAAGCTGTCCAGCCCGGTGAACATCTTCTGCGGCACGACCAGCAGCGGCAGGTTGGAAAAGAAGTGGATCGCGATGATCGAGGCCAGCGCGATGGACACCGCCACCGGCACGGACAGCGCGAAGAGGCCCACCAGGCCTGCGGCAAGAGCGGTGTTCACGGGCGTTCCCTTTCCTGTTCGACATGGCGCAGCAGCACGCCCGGAATGGCCATCAGCGCGCCCAAGGGGATCGCCGCATAGAACCAGCTCATCGAGGTGCCCAGCATCGCCACCCGCTGCGCCTGCACCCGCAGCGTCATGGACCAGCCCTGCCAGACCAGCACCGCCAGCAGGATCAGCGTCAGCAGCGTGACCAGCCGGATCACCCAGATCTGCGCGGGGCCGGGCAGCAGCCCGCGGATGAAGTCGATGGGGATCATCGCGCCAAGGCGAAAGCCCGCCGCCGCGACCAGGAGCGTGGACCAGATGATCAGCCCGCGGGCCAGGATCTCGGACCAGCCCGCGGCATGGCCCAGGCCGAAGCGCGTGACGACCTGGAAGAAGACCAGCCCCGTCGCCACCGCCAGCAGCAGCGCGGCCAGGTTGTGGGTCAGCCGGACGACGCCCTCGGCCAAGGCTTCGACATGTCTCATGATGGTGTCCCCGTTCGCGGGACGGGGCCGCGGACGGCCCCGCCGGACGCGCTATTCCTGCGCCGCGCGGATGCGCGCGATCAGCTCGGGCGCATAGCGGTCGGCGAACTCGTCATAGGCGGGCTGGACCGCGGCGGCGAAGGCGGCCTTGTCGATGCCGTCGATCACCTCCATCCCGTTCTCGCGCATCAGGGCGATGCCCGATTCCTCGTTCGCGGCGACGGTCTGGCGCGATGCGGCGGCGGCGGCCTGGGCGGCCTCCACGAACCAGCCCTGCTGCTCCTCAGTCAGGCCGTCCCAGTGGATGGCGGACATGGCCACCACGGCGGGCGAATAGACATGGCCCGTCAGGGTGATGTTGTCCTGGATCTCCCACATGTTGTTGGCGGTCACGATGGGAATGGGGTTCTCCTGCCCGTCGATGGTGCCCTGCTGCAGCGAGGTCAGCACCTCGGTCCAGCTCATCGGCGTGGGGGCGGCCCCGGCGGCGCGGAAGGCGGCGATATGGACCTCGTTCTCCATCGTGCGCAGCTTCAGCCCGGCCAGGTCGGCCGGCTCGCGGATCGGACGGACCGAGTTGGTGATGTGGCGGAACCCGTTCTCGGCCCAGGCCAGGCCCACGATGCCGTGCGGCTGGAAGCTGGCCAGCAGCTCCTGTCCGATCTCTCCGTCCAGGACCGCGTGGGCGCTGGCGTAGTCGTCGAACAGGAACGGGAAATCCAGCGCATAGACCTCGGGGACGAAGTTGCCGATGGGTCCGGTCGAGGAGATCGTCAGCTCGACCGTGCCGATCTGCATCCCCTCGATCACGTCCCGTTCGCCGCCCAAGGCGCCCGCCGGGCGCAGCGCGATCTCGAAGGCACCGCCCGAGCGTTCCGCGATGGTCTCGGCAAAGGCGCGGGCTGCGTCGCCGTAATGGCTGTCGGCGGGCGGGGTGAAGGCCAGGTTCATCACCTTTGCCTGGGCCAGCGCCGGTCCCGCGCCCAGCAGCATGGCCAGCATCGACGCGGCGGTCATCATCTTGGTCATCGAAGGTCTCCTCCCTTGTGTTGGTGATCGCGGCGGACGCTCCCCCGTCCGCCGCGCGATGTCAGGTGATGCGGTGGATGCTGGCCTCGACCTCGTCCCAGTCGAAGACCCGCTTCCAGTCGTCGCGCATCAGCATCGGCTTGCCGAACTCGATCGCCTTGTTGCAGGCGTCCGAGAACGCGCCCTCGCGTTCGTTGAACAGCACCGCGCCCAGGATGTTCATGTGGCCCAGCAGGAAGTCGCGGGCGCAGTCGTGGCTGACGCCGCTGCGCGCCACGCATTCGTCCAGCGCCTCGCGCATCACCGCCAGCAGCGAGGCGCAGACCGTCTCGGACAGGCCCGGCTCCAGCATGGCCATCTGCCTGACGGTCACCTCATAGGTGCGGGCGACGGGGGCATAGATCGCGCGGGCGATGCTGTCGCCCAGGGCATAGTGCTCGCGCGGGCCCTGCATCAGCGCGTTGACCACGCCCTGCTTGGCGGCGACGCCGCCGAAATGGTCGGCCCGGCCCTCGGGCGTGTCCTCGTCGTTCCAGATCGGCGGATGGCAGGGATGGGTCACGAAATAGGTGATGTCGGCCCGCTCGGGCAGATGGCCCGCAAAGGGCGCAGCCGCGTCCAGCACCACGACCATCGTGCCCGGCGCCAGCTGCGGCACGACCGCGCCGGCAACCGTGCCGATCACCGTGTCCGGCACCGCCAGGATCACCACCTCGGCGCCCGGCAGCGCTGCCTCCTGCGGGACGCAGTCCAGCCCCGTCTCGGCCTTCAGCCGGGCCTGTCCGGCGGGGCTGACCTCGACATGGGCCACCTCGAAATCGGTCCGGGCCAGGTTCGTCGCCAGACGCACCCCCATCTTACCGCCCGCCCCCAGCAGCGCCACCTTGGTCATCTCGGTCTCCTCCGGCCTTCGGGAATCACTTGCCTAACTGGTATGATGAGGTGATAATTATTCCGTTACGTCAAGTGGGGATGCGAATGACCGATCTGCGGCTGGCCTGGCTGGGCGACGACTTCACCGGCGCCGCCGCGGTGATGGAGGTGCTGACCTTCGCGGGCCTGCCATCGGTCCTGTTCACCGAACCGCCCACCGCGGCGCTCATGGCGCGCTTCGCGGATTGCGCGGCGGTGGGGCTGGCCACGACCGCCCGCTCGCAGGGTCCGGCCTGGATGGCCGAACACCTGCCGCCGCTGTTCGCCGCGCTGGAGGCGCTGCGGCCCGCCATCCTTCATTACAAGATCTGCTCGACCTTCGATTCGGCGCCGCATCTGGGCTCGATCGGCGCGGCCATCGCAGCGGGCCTGTCGGTGCGCCCGTCCCGGGCCGTGCCCCTGCTGACCGCCGCCCCCGCAATGCGCCGCTATCAGGCCTTCGGGAATCTTTTCGCGGGCAGCCCGCAGGGGGTGTTCCGGCTGGACCGGCACCCGGTCATGGCGCACCACCCCGCGACGCCCATGGCCGAAGCCGACCTTCTGGCCCATCTGTCGGCGCAGACCGACCTGCCCGGCGCGCTGATCGACCTGGAGGCGCTGGCAGCCAACCCGCAGGCCCGGATGGAGGAGGCACTGGCCCAGGGCGCGCGCATCCTCTCCATCGACAGCATGGACCCGGCATCCGAGGCCGCGGCGGGCGCGCTGATCTGGCGGAACCGCGCGCGGATGGGCTTCGTCGCGGGCAGCCAGGGGGTTGAATATGCGCTGGTGCGGCACTGGCGGCAGACGGGGGAGCTGCTCGCGCCGCCGCCGCCCGCCTCGGCCGGGCGCGTCGCGCGGATCGCGGCGGTGTCGGGGTCGGTCTCGCCGGTGACGGCGGCGCAGCTGGACTGGGCCGGGCGGCACGGCTTTGCGCGGCTGTCCTTCGACGCGCGCGCCGCCTGCGGGTCCGAGGGCGATCTGGCGGCCGAGGTCGCGCGGCTGACCACCGCCGCCTTGCGCGCCGCAAGTGACGGCGCCAGCCCGCTGATCCATTCAGCGGCGGGCCATGACGGCGCGCAGGTCGGCGCGTTCCGCAGCGCGCTGTCGGCCTCGGGCATGGCGCCCGAGACCGCCGCCCGGCGCATCGGAGAGGGGCTGGGCCGCATCCTGGACGGGGTGCTGCGCGGGTCCGGCATCCGCCGCGCGGTGATCTCGGGGGGCGACACCTCGGGCCACGCGATGCGGCAGCTGGGCCTGACGGCCCTGACCGCGCTGGCCCCCACCATCCCCGGCGCGGCCCTGTGCCGGGCGCATGGGGAAGGCCCGCATGACGGGCTGGAGATCGCGTTGAAGGGCGGGCAGATGGGCTCGACCGACTATTTCGGCTGGATCCGCGACGGCGGCGGCCCCCGACATCAGGAGCAGCCATGATCCGCGTCACCTATCTGCTGGAGACCCCGGGCGACCCGCGCGCCATGGCCGAGAAGATCGCGGCCGACCAGTCCACCGGCACCTTCACCGACCTGCCCGGAGAGACCGACGCCCTGCGCGCCCGCCACGCAGCCCGGGTCGAGGAGGTGACGATGCTGGAGCCCATGCCCCATCCGTCCCTGCCCGAAGGGGCGGGGCCGGTGCGGCGCGCCCGTGCGACCATCGCCTTTTCGCCCGACAGCATCGGCGGCGACATCGCGGCGCTGCTGACGGTGACGACGGGGGGCCTCTTCGCGGCGCGGGGCCTGACCGGGATGCGTGTGCTGGATTTCGACCTGACACCCGATTTCTCCGCCCATCCGGGGCCGCAATTCGGCATCGAAGGGTCCCGCCGCCTGACCGGGGTCGCAGAGGGGCCGATCATCGCGTCGATCATCAAGCCCTCGCTTGGCCTGACCCCCGACCAGACGGCCGAGGTCGTGCGGACGCTGTGCGAGGCCGGGGTCGATTTCATCAAGGACGACGAAAAGATGATGTCGCCCGCCTATTCCCCCTTCGAGGCGCGGGTCGATGCCGTCATGGCGGTGATCCGCGATCACGAACAGCGGACGGGCAAGCCGGTGATGTATGCCTTCGGCCTGTCATCGGCGGACCCGGACGTGATGATGCGCCGCCACGATCACGTCGTGGCACGGGGCGGCAATGCAGCGGTGGTGAACATCAATTCGATCGGGCCGGGAGCGATGGCCTTCCTGCGGCGGCGGTCGGCGCTGTGCCTGCACGCGCATCGCAACGGGTGGGACCTGCTGACGCGCCATCCGGGCCTGGGCTTTGACTTTCGCGCCTGGCAGAAGATCTGGCGCCTGCTGGGCGTCGATCAGTTCCAGATCAACGGCATCGGCGCGAAATACTGGGAGGGCGACGACAGCTTCGTGCGATCGTTCGCGGACGTCACGACGCCGATCTTCTCGGAGGCGGACCGGGCGCTGCCGGTGGTCTGTTCGGGACAATGGGGCGGCCAGGCCTTCGACACCTGGGCGCGCACGGGCGGCACGCTGGACCTGATGTATCTGGGCGGCGGCGGCATCCACGGCCATCCGAACGGGCCGGCCGCGGGCGTGCGTGCCATCCGCCATGCCTGGGCCGCGGCCGCCGCGGGCCTGACGCCGGCCCAGGCCATGGCCGAATGTCCCGACCTGGCGGCCAGCTTTGCCCGATGGGGCACGGGCTGAGCGCCCGCGCCGCGCTCAGCGGCCCTTGGCGGGCGTGCCGGGCAGGTCGATGTTGATCTCCAGGCTGGACATCTTGTCGCCGCGCTCCATGCGGACATCGACGTCGTCATCGCCGATGGGAACGTACTTGCGGATCGCGGCGACGATGTCGCGCTGCAGCATCGGCAGATAGTCGGCCTCGGCCGAGCCTCCGCCGCTGCGCTCATGCGCCAGCAGGATCTGCAGCCGGTCCTTGGCGGTCTGCGCGCTCTTGGGCGGGGCCTTGCGGCGGACGAAATCGAACAGGCTCATGACGCGCGACCGAACAGACGCTTCAGGATGCCCGGACGCGGCTCTCCGGGGATGCGCATCTCGACCGTCTCGCCGGTCAGGCGCGCGACCGCGTCCTCATAGGCGCTGGCCGCCGCGGACGGGCCGTCCAGCGTCACCGGCGTGCCCACGTTCGACGCCTTGAGGATCGCCTTGCTCTCGGGGACGACGCCCAGCAGCGGCACGGCCAGGATCTCCAGCACGTCCTCCACGGTCATCATCTCGCCCTTCTCGACGCGCTCCTGGTCGAAGCGGGTGATCAGGACCTGCGCCTTGATCGGCTCGGCGCCGGGGGTCTCGGCGCGCTTGGTCTGGCTGCTCAGCAGGCCCAGCACCCGGTCGCTGTCGCGCACGGACGACACTTCGGGGTTGGTCACGACCACGGCCTCGTCGGCGAAATGCATCGCCATCTGGGCGCCGTGCTCGATGCCCGCGGGACTGTCGCAGATGATGTAGTCGAACTCGGTCTTCAGCTCGGTCAGGACCGTCTCGACGCCCGCCTTGGTCAGGGCGTCCTTGTCGCGGGTCTGCGAGGTCGGCAGGATCGACAGCGTCTCGACCCGCTTGTCCTTGATCAGCGCCTGCTTCAGCCGGGCGTCGCCCTGGATGACGTTGATGAAGTCGAACACCACCCGGCGCTCGCAGCCCATGGTCATGTCCAGGTTGCGCAGGCCCACGTCGAAATCGATGACCACGGTGCGGAAGCCCTTCTTGGCCAGCGCGGCAGAGATCGCCGCCGAGGAGGTCGTCTTGCCCACGCCGCCCTTGCCGGACGTGATCACGATGACCCGTCCCAAGGGGGGATTGGTCTTGGCTTCGGTCGTCATGCGATCACCTCCATGCAGAGTTTTTCATCTTTGAGATAGATATGCGCCGCCCGGTCCAGCGCAGCCGGGTCCAGCGTCTCGCTGGTCTGATAGAGACCCGCGATGGCCACCAACTCGGCGCTGAGCGTCTGGCAGAAGATGCGCGCCGTCTCGTCGCCGTGACAGCCCGCCAGCGCCCGGCCGCGCAGCGTGCCATAGACGTGGATGCTGCCCGCAGCGACCAGTTCGGCCCCAGAGGCGACCGATCCGATGATCGTCAGGTCCCCTTGCTCGGCCACGACGCGCTGGCCCGAGCGCACGGGCGCTTGGACGATCCGGTTCTGCGGCGGGGGCGCGACGTCGGCGGGCTGGGCGGCCGGGGCGCGCGCGGGGTCTGCGGGCCGCGGCAGCGGCGCGTCGCGGCCGGTGGTGACCGGGATGAGACCCAAGCCCTGCAGCAGCGCCTCGTCCATGTCGCCGGCATTCTGGACGCCGAAAACCCGCAGGTCGCGCCGGCGCAGGTCCTCGACCAGGCCCGACAGCGCCTGCACGTCGCGCAGGGCCGGAGCCTGGGCCAAGTCCAGCACCATCGGCGCGCCCGAAAAGAATTGCGGCGTGCGGCGCAGCTGGTCGTCCAGCTGGGCGTGGAACGTCTCTCCGATCCCGTCGATGTCGATGCGCAGGACCAGGGCGGTCAGGAAACGGCCCCGCACCTGAAAGGCGGCCGTGGCGGCCGGCGCAGGATCGCGCCGGTTCCGGGCGTATCGGTCTGACACCTCGCGACTGTGCTCCTGCTCTCGAGGGGGTCGCGATTCGATGCCGCGCCGCCGCTGTTGTTCCCTTCCCTCTGTCACGAACGCGCGTCCAAGGGAAGAAACAGCGTGATAGGCCAGCGCGAACCTGCCGGCAAGGCGGACCCGCCCCCATCTGCGGGGCGGGTCCGCGCCGGTTGGGTCAGAGCCGCGACTGCTGCTGCAGGGTGCGGACCTGTTCGGCGGTCAGATAGCGACTTTCGGTCAGTCCGTTGTCGCCCTGCCAGCGCGCGATGGCGCTGCGCGTGGCGGCACCGAAGACGCCGTCGGCGCTGCCGCGCAGATAGCCCAGGTTGATCAGGCGGCGCTGGACGGCCACGCGCTCGTCCCGGGTCAGGCCCAGCAGCGCCTCGTCCAGCTCGGCGGCACGGTTCTGGGTGGGCGCGGGCGTGCGGTCGCCGCCGGCATTGCGCAGCGTGCGGACCTGCGCTTCGGTGACATAGCCGGTGACGCGCGCGCCGCTGTCGCGCTGCCAGCTGCGGATCGCCTCGCGCGTGCCGCTGCCGAACAGCCCGTCCGCGCCCCGCGGATCATAGCCGAGGGCGATCAGGTCGCGCTGGATCTGCACCCGCTGGCTGCGGGTCAGACGCAGGTTCAGCTCCGCCTGCGCGGCCGAGGTCGCGCCGTCGCTCGTGGCCGGGGTGGTCGCGGGGGTATCGGCGCTGGTCAGCAGCTGCCGGACCTGGTTCGCGTTCAGATAGCCGCGTCCCGGCAGGTCGCGGGCGTCCTGCCACGCGGCGATGGCGCTGCGCGTGCCCGACCCGAAATCGCCGTCGATCCCCGAGCGGTAGAAGCCCAGGGAGGCCAGCCGCCGCTGGATCGCCATGCGGTCGCTGCGCGACAGGCCCAGCTGCGCCTCGGCCCGCGCGGCCGCGCTGTCGGCCACGACGGGGGCCGTCCCCTGGTTACCCTGGCCCGCCTGCCCGTTCAGGCGCTGGCGCGCCTCGCGGGCGAATTGCCCGTTCGGATAGGCATCCAGATACTGGCGATAGGCCGCGGCCGAGCCGTTCTCGACGACCCCCTGCCACAGCGAGGTCTCCTGCGCGGCCTGCTGCTGTTCCAGCAGCGTCCGCGCGATGGTCCCGACCACATCCCCCAGTTCGGAATTGGCCATCGCCGGTCCGGTCAGGGCCATCGTGCCCGCGACCATCGTCGAAATGCAAAAGCGTCGCATCGTTCTGTCCTTTCTGCGCGTGACGGATCGTCCTGCTTGGCATCCGGGCATTCATGCCCGACAGAACGTCCCGTCGGACGATACGATCCAGGGTGTTAGCCAAAATTCCGCCCGAGGTCCCGAGGAACCGTGCGGATAAAGCAGATGTGTGAGTTGGGTCGTTCTTCCGTTTGCAAGAGATCCGCTGACGTTTCCCCACCTTTCATCCGGCATGAGCGCGCCTGCGGGTTTGAGTTTGGGCGGGTTGGGCAACGGGGTGTGGCGCGGAGCTTTGCGGGTTGGGCAGCGTCAGGCCCCGGTACGGGGTGAAGGTCCGGACGAACGCGGCAGGCGT